>NZ_AXBZ01000012.1:0-127879 GCF_000475295.1 Alcanivorax sp. P2S70 | reverse complement strand
AGCTGCACGCTCCAGGTCACGCTGAGCGTGCAAGGAGTTATTCAGGGGCTCCCTCACGGCTACAGACCGCGACGGCTGACGCGAATCACCTCAATCCAATCGCATTTCCACACCGGCGTTCTGCATGTAACGCTTGGCATCTGCCACGGTGTACTCGGCAAAGTGGAAAATCGAGGCCGCCAGCACTGCATCCGCCCCGCCCTGAATCACACCATCCACCAGGTGCTGAAGGTTACCCACCCCACCGGAGGCAATCACCGGCACCGGCACCGCATCGGAAATGGCACGGGTCAGGGCAATATCAAACCCGTTTTTGGTGCCATCGCGATCCATACTGGTCAGCAGGATCTCGCCAGCTCCGTAATCCGTCATGCGCTTTGCCCACTCGACCGCATCCAGCCCGGTGGGCTTGCGGCCACCATGAGTGAAAATTTCCCAGCGGTTAGGCTCGCTTTCCGCACTGACTTTCTTGGCGTCGATGGCCACCACAATGCACTGTGAGCCAAAGCGCTCAGCGGCTTCGCGAACAAACTCCGGGTTGTGCACCGCAGCGGAGTTGATGCCTACCTTATCCGCCCCCGCGTTAAGCAGGTTACGGATATCTTCAAGGGTGCGAACGCCGCCTCCCACCGTCAGCGGGATAAACACCTGGCTGGCGATCTGCTCCACCGTGTGCAGGGTGGTATCACGCCCTTCATGGCTGGCGGTGATATCCAGAAAGGTAATTTCATCGGCACCGGCGTCGTTATAACGCTTGGCCACTTCCACCGGGTCCCCCGCATCGCGGATATCCACGAACTGGACTCCCTTGACCACTCGCCCGTCGTCCACATCCAGACAGGGGATAATCCGTTTGGCTAAGCCCATGACAATATCCTCCGATCAGGCACCGATCAGCTCGTCGGAAAGCGCCTGGCCTTCAGCGAAATCCAGCGTTTTCTCGTAGATAGCTCGGCCGGTGATAGCACCACTGATACCCAGTTCTGACACCGCGCACAGGTTACGCACATCTTCCAGATTGGTGATACCACCAGAAGCAATCACCGGAATGGAAATGGATTCGGCCAGGCGCAAGGTGGCTTCCACATTCACCCCCTGCAGCATGCCGTCACGGCTGATATCGGTGTAGACGATGGCAGACACACCATCATCCTGAAACTGCCGGGCCAGGTCGATCACATCAACATCAGTAACATTCGCCCAGCCATCGGTCGCCACCTTGCCGTCTTTGGCGTCCAGTCCGACGATAATGTGGCCGGGGAACTGCTTGCACATGTCACGCACAAACTCGGGTTCGTTCACCGCCTTGGTACCGATGATCACCCACTGCACACCGGCATCCAGATACGCCTGGATAATCTCCGGGCTGCGGATCCCCCCACCAATCTGAATCGGCAGATCCGGATGCTTCTGGGCAATCGCCTTGACGATATCGCCATTCACCGGCTCACCGGCAAACGCCCCATTCAGGTCCACCAGGTGCAAACGGCGAGCCCCCTGCTCTACCCAGTGGGTGGCCACCGCCACAGGATCGTCGGAAAATACCGTGTCGTCTTCCATACGCCCCTGCTTGAGGCGAACACATTTACCGTCTTTCAAATCAATGGCAGGAATCAAAAGCATCGTGATTTCTCAAAACTGGGTTGCCCTACAGGAAGGCAACGGATGAAACGGGGTTATCGCTGTCAACTGTCCACTATCAATGGATCTCAAGGCTGCCAGCGCAGGAAATTTTCCAGCAGGGTCAGGCCGGCATCTGCGCTTTTCTCCGGGTGGAACTGCACCGCAAAGACATTATCGCGCGTGACCGCAGCGGCAAAACGGCGACCATAGTCACAGTAGCCCGCCACGTCAGACTCCGGCACGTCGGTGGCGCAGTAGCTGTGGACAAAGTAGAAACGGGCATTATCGGCAATGCCTGCCCACATGGGGTGAGCCATGCCCTGCTGGACCTGGTTCCAGCCCATGTGGGGCACTTTCAGCTTGTTACCGGTTTCACCCAGCATCTCACCGAAAAAACTCACCTGACCACTGAACACGCCCAGACAGTCAATACCGTTGTTTTCTTCACTGCGGGCCAGCAAGGCCTGCATGCCGACACAGATGCCCAGCAATGGCTTGCCCGCCGCCACCACATCGTGGATGGCCTGATCGAGCCCGGTGTCGCGCAGCACTGCGATACAGTCCCGGATCGCGCCGACACCGGGAAACACCACCCGGTCCGCCGCGCGAACCTGGTCCGGGTCGCTGGTAATCAAAATCGTCTGGCCGCTGGCCACTTTCTCCAGCGCCTTGCTCGCAGAGTGCAAATTACCCATGCCGTAGTCGATGACGGCAACCACTTCAGTCATCTTTTTCGCTCAACGTACCTTTGGTGGAAGGGGTAATGCCGTCCATGCGCGGATCAGGCTCCACCGCCATGCGAAGGGCGCGCCCGAAAGCCTTGAAGACCGTCTCGGCCTGGTGGTGGGCATTCTTGCCACGCAGGTTATCGATGTGCAGGGTCACCATGGCGTGGTTGACCAGCCCCTGAAAGAACTCGTAGAACAGGTCCACATCAAAGCCGCCAATGCTGCCGCGGGTGAAATCCACGAACATTTCCAGACCGGGGCGGCCCGACAGGTCGATCACCACGCGCGACAGGGCTTCGTCCAGCGGCACATAGGCATGCCCATAGCGGCGAACACCTTTCTTGTCACCGATCGCCTTGGCAAAGGCCTGCCCCAGGGTGATGCCGATATCTTCCACCGTGTGGTGGGCATCGATGTGCAAATCCCCTTTGGCCTTGATCTCCAGATCGACCAGACCATGGCGAGCCACCTGATCCAGCATGTGCTCGAGAAACGGCAGGCCGGTGTCCAGCTTGCACTGGCCAGTGCCATCCAGATTGATCGTGACCTGAATCTGGGTTTCCAGGGTGTTGCGCTCAACAGTAGCGCTTCGCTTGCTCATCTCTTTCTCCCGGTTTGAAGAGCCTCTGCATCGTCATCCCACCCGCCCAACGCACCAACAACGGTGCCCGGAATACACAAAGGGGTTATTCAGAAGATCCAGGGGCGGCTATTATACGCAGCCCGACAGCCCCGAACCAGCGAAGGAGCCCCCATGCCGATCAGCGTTCAGGCCCACCCCCTGACCCAGCAAGAATGTGACACCTTTGACAAGGTGCTTCGCGAAGACCCGCAATACCGTGAAAAGCTGGCATCCGCGCTGTCTACAGGCGATCGCAGGCTGTTTGTGGCCCACTTCAACGGCCAGCGGGTGGCTATCGCCCTGATAGAAGAAAACCAACCGTGTCTGGACTGGATGGTGGTTCATCCGGCCACTCGCGGCCGGGGCGTTGGCAAGGATTTCGTTCGTCTGATCGGCAAGGCCCTGGGCGAGCCACTGACGCTGCCGGACCACTGCACCGGCTGACAGGGTTACTCGCTCAGCAGGGGGGCCGTTTGGCAACGCCTGGCGTGCTCATCCTGCAAGGCGTTATTCATAGGTTCCCTAGGCCAGTGGCAATCGCAAGTGCAGAGTAAAGCCCCGGCCCGGCCCGGCACTCTCCGCCCAAAGCTGCCCGCCGACCTGCTCGATCATGACCCTGCCCATGGCCAGCGATAGCCCGAAGCCCTCCTCATGATGGCGCGAGCCCATCACAAAGAAGGGCTCCAGGATATGTTCCAGCTGCTCACTGGTCGCACCCTTCCCTTCATCGCGAATGCAGATATCCGCATGCCCTGCCGGCACATCCACGTCAGAGGTAATTTCAACACTCCCCCCCTCCGCACTGAAACGCAGGGCATTATCCAACGCCATGGCAAACACTTCTTTCAGCTCGCTTTCGCAGGCCCGGACCCGCAAGTTCGGTGACACCCTGTTCCTCACTGTCAGCCCGGCACGCTCAATCTGTTCATCAAGATCCCGAATCAGCGCATCCAGCACCCACATAGGCTGGCACGCCCCCATCAGGGGAGGCTGATTTCGGTCAGACAAGTCAAAATAGCGCAGCGACGTACCGACAATACCGGTCAAGCGCTTTTGCCCCTTGCGTACCATGGCCCATACATCTGCTTCACTTTCACCCTGACTGCCCTGCCCCAGGGTATCCGCCGCTCCGATCCAGTTGATCGGGGTATTCAGCTCGTGGCTGATGTACTGCAGGAACATGGATTTGTCCTGGTTCATCTGCTCGATATCCGCAAGGTGGCGCTCCAGTGTATGTTGCGCCTCCTGTGCGAGTTGCTTGCGCTCATTTTCAAGAAAACGGATCCGGTCTCCCAGCGCCAGAGACAGCATGACTACCACCCACAGGGCCCCGAAGTGAGGCAAGTAAGGCACCACGACGCTGTAAGGCATCAGCCCAAGGTTGCCCAGCGCAAACAGGAAAATCGTGAGCAAAAAGACAGACCAGGCCAACACATACAAGCGGGCCACCCGGAACCCCTGCCGCCACACGGTCCAGCCCAGCCAGCTGAACAGCACCACTGTTATCAGCGCGACAATGGTCGAAAGGTGGTAGGAATACGGCGGCTCAAGCAACCACTGCAACAGGAAGGCCACGCCAATCAGAATTTGATAGCGCTGTAACAGACGCTCATAGCGGGGGAAACGTTGGGCAAGTTGCAAAAATTGCCGGGAATAAAGCGACAGAGACAGGGCGATGATGTAGGTGGCCAACCAGAAGTACTCATTGACCTTGGGCCATTCCGGCCACAGGTACTGCAACCCGAAACCACTGACACAAATATTGAAATAAATCACACCACCGAGAAACATCACGAAATGCAAGTGCACGTTATCTCGTAACGACAGGTATAACAGAAGGTTGTAGACCAGCATGATCACCAGCGAGCCGTAAAAAAGGCCCTGAAGCAACTGCTCCAGATAGGTAAACTCTACCAACCCCTTGGCGCTATAGAGCATGGGCAGCATGTTGAGCGCCCCCTTGCCCCGGATCTTGATGTAATACTCGGTAACCCCTCCTGAGTCTGTCTCCAACGCGAACACGAAAGAACGATGATTCATCGGGCGTAGAGAGAACGCACGGGTATCCCCCACTGCATACTCCTGAAAGCCCCCCTCACCATCCGGTACAAAAAGGGTGATTTCATCCAGAATGGGATAGCGTTCTACCAGAAACCAGCTCCCCTGCGCCTGCGAAGCATCTACCGCAAAGCGCAACCAGATGGTGCTTTGCGTAAAACCAAAATTCAGCGCACTGCTATCGTTGTTGCGAAACCGGCTGGCAAAATGGGTTCGCACCTGATCCAGGGACCAGTTCCCTTCCGGGTCCTCCAGTATCTGCATCTTCTCGCCCAGCGAAACGCGCTCACCGGCTTCTGCGAGAGACACAGGTGATACCTGTACCCCCCAAGCTGCCCGTGACAAAAAAACCAGCAACAACAGCAATAGCGTGTGGAACTTTCGCAAGCGCCCTTCCCCTAACATCACATCGATAATTATTTTAACTGCGCCGCTGTATAACGCCGTTCTTACCCAGGCAGCCCGGGAATGCACAGGGAGTTTTACAGCTGCGTCGTATAGTCTGTCACTTCCGACTGCTATAATCCGTGTCATCTGGCCAACGCGCAAGGAGAGCTACATGGGACGCCTGCTAAAAATTTTGCTGATCACGGTTTTTGCCATCATCCTGCTATTAGCGATTGCCATTTTTGTGATCACCCAGGTCATTGATCCCAATGAATTCAAACCCGAGATCGAAAAACAGGCCCGCGAACAGGCCAACCTGACCCTGGATATCCAGGGAGATCTCGCCTGGCAGTTCTGGCCTTCGCTCGGCGTCAGCATCGGTCGCACCGAAGCACGCATTGCTGACGAGGACGACCTGTTCGCCGCCCTCAATGACGCCAGCCTCAGCGTGGCCGTGCTCCCCCTGTTCTATGGGCAAGTAGAAATGGATGGCATCAGCATCAGCGGTGTCGAAGTGAACCTGGTCGATAGCCCGGAAGGTGCCAACTGGGAACAAATTGGCCCGCAAACCGAGGCAGAAACCGCCGCTGAAGAAAGCCCAGCTGAAGACGACACAAGCAGCGGCAGCATGGATATCCCGCTGACCATTCCCAGTGTGGCCGTCACCGATGGCAAGGTCCGCTATCGCAACACCGCCGATGGCACCGACATCGTGGTAGAGCATTTCAATCTGAACGCCCAGGACGTGAACCTGGACGCGCCGTTTCCGCTGCAGATGTCCCTGCGCTATCAGGACCAGAGCGATATGCGCGTGGACCTGAACCTGGACACCGTGCTGGCAGCAGATATCGACAACAGCCACTTTGTTCTTAACCCGATGAAGCTGGACGCCAACATTGCCGGCGCCACCACCATGCCGGTGGAGGTGCATCTGGAGCAGAATCTGGATGTAAACCTCAATGAAGACACCCTCAGCATCAAGGATCTGCTGCTAACCGCCGCGGGCACGCAAACCCGCGGCAATGTGGACGTCAAAGCCCTGACCGGCGATCTCCAGCTCAGCGGCAAGCTCACCACCGAGCCGTTCGATGCCAACAAGGCACTGGAAGCCATTGGCGAAGCGCCCATCGAGACCAGCGATGACAAGGCCCTGAGCAAAGTCGCTCTGGATGCCACCCTTGGCGGCGAGCCCGGCAGCATCATGGTCAGCCCGTTGCAGATCACCCTGGACGACAGCACGCTCAGCGGCAGCGCCGGTCTGGCCAGCCTGGAGAGCGGCAAGATCGTCTTCGATCTGATCCTCGACAAGATTGCACTGGATGGCTACATGCCGCCGGCCAGCAACACCGAAGAACCCGTCACCGCTGCCGCCGGCGGCGGCAAGACCGGCGGCACCAACAGCCTCAGCGAGGAAGAGCTGATTCCGGTGGACACCCTGCGTCCGCTGCTGCTGGACGGCAAGCTGGCCATTGGCCAACTCAGCTACGACGGCATCAATGCCAGCGACATGAAATTTGCGGTCACCGCGAAAAACGGTGTCCTCAAACTGACCCAGGCCACCGGCAGCACTCTCGGCGGCAACTTCAGTGCCAACGCCACCCTGGACGCCTCCGGCAGCACCCCGAAACTGTCCGCCAGCAACACGATCCGCACCGTGCAAATCCAGCCCATTGCCCAGATGGCCCTGGAAGACGATCTGGCCAAAGGCATTTTCTCCATGTCGGGCAACTACAGCGCCAGCGGCAACAGCGAGAAAGCACTGATGAACTCCGCCAAGGGCAATATCGACCTGAATCTGACCGATGCCACTGTGCGCGGCCTGAACCTGTACCACACTCTGGTCGGCGGCGTGAACGACATGCTTGGCCAGTTCCAGGGGCTTGCCACCGCGCTCATCCCCGGGCAGGAATCCGGTAAACTGCCCTCCGCCCTGTCCGAAGATACCAAGATCCTTGATCTCGCCTCCAAAGCGCGGCTGGACAAGAATGTCGCCTACCTGGACAGCCTCAACGCGACCCTCAGCAAAGGCGAGATTAGCGGCAACGGCTGGATGAATATCCTCAATCAGGATTTCGATCTGAAGATTGGCATGCAGTCCCCGGAACTCGGCAAATCCAAGTATCTGGAGGGCACCACCTGGCCTCTGCGCTGCGAAGGCAATCTGGCGGGCAGCCCTGCCAAGTGGTGCGGCCCCGACAAGGATGGCTTCAAGGACATCGGCAAACAGGTCGCCGCCAAGGCCACCCAGGACAAACTGAAGGAAAAGCTCGGCATTGAAGGCGAAGGCGATACCGCCGAAGAAGTCATCAAGGATGCCGCCCAGAAGAAAGCCAGGGAAGAGGTCAACAAACAACTCCAGGATGGCCTGAAAAAGCTGTTTAAATAAAAGAGGCGGCACACTGCACGCCAAAAACCAAAATCACGCGTAGGGCGGAAATGGGCGAAAGCCCATCTCCGCCATGACCATCCAGAACCTGATGCCCATCGAATCTCTTAGCCCAAAACGTTTCAGTCAGGCACTGCTGGCCTGGTACGACCAGCACGGTCGCCAGGACCTGCCCTGGCAGCATCCGCGCACGCCCTACCAGGTGTGGATCTCTGAAATCATGCTGCAGCAGACCCAGGTCGCCACGGTGATCCCGTACTTCGAGCGCTTCATGGAACGCTTCCCGGATGTACAGACCCTGGCCCTGGCCGAGCAGGATGAAGTGCTGCACCTGTGGACCGGGCTGGGCTACTACGCGCGCGCGCGCAATCTGCACAAGTGCGCCAGGCAGCTGCTGGAAAATTATCAGGGAGAGTTCCCCGACACCGTGGACGAGATGGCCACCCTGCCCGGCATTGGCCGCTCCACCGCCGGTGCCATCCTTGCCCAGAGCCGCGGGGTGCGCGCCGCCATCCTCGATGGCAATGTGAAACGGGTGCTGGCCCGCTATCACGCCGTGCCCGGCTGGCCCGGCAAGAAACCGGTAGAAACCCGGTTATGGGAGCTGTCCGAGCATTACACCCCCGATACCCGGCTGGCGGATTACACCCAGGCAATCATGGATCTGGGCGCCACCCTGTGCCGCCGAGGCACCCCGGACTGCGGCGCCTGCCCCCTCCAGCGCGGATGCCAGGCCCATGCCAACGGTAATCCGCAGGATTACCCCGGCAAGAAACCGAAAAAAGCCCTGCCCGTCCGTGCCACCACCATGCTCATTCTGCGAGACCCGACAGGACGGGTCTGGCTGGAGCAACGCCCGCAGCAAGGCATCTGGGGCGGGCTCTGGTGTTTCCCCCAGACCGAGACGGAACACCCACTGGCCGAGGCCCTCAGCGCCCGCGCCTTTTCCGCGGTAGACGCGCCGCAACCGCTCGCGTCGTTTCGTCACACCTTCAGCCACTACCACCTGGATATTTCACCACTGGAAGTGACCGTGCAGGCGGCAGGCACCCGCGACACGACGAGCCTCGGAGACGGTCGCTGGGTGGATCCACGGGCCCCCGGCAAGCTCGGGCTGGCCGCACCGGTGAAAAAGCTGCTGGCCACGCTGGACGCCCCGCGTCAGCCACGCATGGTATAGTCCCCAACACACTCACACAGCCACGGAGTTGCCATGAGCCGCACGGTACTGTGCCGCAAATACCAGAGCGAACTGGAAGGACTCGATCGCCCGCCCTTCCCCGGCCCGAAGGGGCAGGACATTTTCGATAACGTGTCGAAGAAAGCCTGGCAGGAATGGCTCCACGAGCAGACCATGCTGATCAACGAGAAGCACCTGAACGTGATGGACCCACAGGCCAAGACCTTTCTCGACGAACAACGTGATCGTTTTCTGAACAACGAGAGCTACGAAAAAGCCGAGGGTTACACCCCCGTTGCTCACGATGCGAACAAATAAACCCGCATGGCTTGACGCACCCGTCTCCAGCGGCTTTAATACGCGCCCTGATTGCCCGGATAGCTCAGTCGGTAGAGCAGGGGATTGAAAATCCCCGTGTCGGTGGTTCGATTCCGCCTCCGGGCACCATCTTCGAAAAGGCCTCGCTTCGCGAGGCCTTTTTCGTTTCCGTTCCCCACCACCACCGGCTACCCAAGCCTGTCGCGCTACGTTACCGTGAATGTTCGACCCACAACCTGGCAATGCGCCGTGCAACGACCCTGGCTTCTACTACTCTCGCTTCTGGCTTTATCCGGCTGCGACAACACCCCCACCGGCCGTGAACAACTGGCTCTGGTACCGGACACCCTGATGGCCGACTTTGGCCGGCAAGCCTTCGTGCAAATGCAGCAGCAACTGCCTGCCAGTCAGGATGACAACGCCAACAGCCAGGTTCAGTGTGTCGCTGAGCATCTGATAAGCCGCATCCCGGCACGGTTTCCGGGCTCGCCGTTGCCAGACAGCTGGGAGATCGTGGTCTTTGCCGATGCCACCCCTAACGCCTTCGCATTGCCTGGCGGCAAGATCGGCGTCAATGAAGGGCTGCTTCAGGTCGCCAATAACGATGCGCAATTGGCCGCCGTGATCGGCCATGAGATTGCCCATGTTCTGGCACGCCACGGCAACGAGCGCCTGACCCAGGAACTGGGTATCAAGGCTGTCTTGTTTCTGATCGGGCTGTTCAGTGAAGGGGACGCGGATACCGAGAATATCCTGCAGGCATTGGGCGTCGGCGCCTGGCTGGGCATTGCCCTGCCGTTCAGCCGCGCTCACGAGGAAGAAGCCGATGTGATGGGACTGGAGTTAATGGCAAGCGCCGGTTTTGATCCCCGACACAGCACCCAGCTATGGCGCAACATGGCCGCCGCCAGCGGCGCACAACCGCTGGAGTTTCTGTCTACTCACCCCAATCACGAATCGCGCATTGAAATGCTGGGAGAAAAGATGGACGCCGCGCTTCGGCTTTATCAACAAAGCTCGCCAGTGTCCTGCAACCCGTAAATCCGGGCCTTGCAAGCCAGGCTCCAGCAGTACGAAAACCACCGTTGGAGCCCGGTTCACAAGGCGAACCGGCCACTATGCTCTGGCGGCACCCACCGCAGCAGAGTTTTTAACCGCCGGCTGCCAACGGTAATCTTTCATGTTCACATTCCAGGTGCGAGCCATGAACTGGAACGTTGCATGGGGCCACAGGGCTGTATTGCGGCCATCCGCCTGCTGGTACCAGCTGGTGCAACCGCCGTTCTGCCATACGGTGCCTTTCAGCTCGTCCTGCAGCTTGTCGTTGTAGCGATCCTGCACTTCCTGCTTCACATCCAGCCAGGCATCACCACGGGCATCCAGCTTGCCGATGGCATCCATGATGTACCGCACCTGGCTTTCGATCATGAAGATAATGGAGTTGTGGCCCAGGCCGGTATTCGGCCCCACCAGCTGGAACATGTTCGGGTAACCGCTCACGGTCGTGCCGAGATAGGCTTGGGCCGCGTCTTTCCAGTCGTCCTGCAAACGGCGCCCGGGCAGCCCGGTAATCTCGAAATCCTTCATGTAGATCCGCGGGTCCACCACAAAGCCGGTGCCCAGTACCAGACAATCCGCCTGCTGCTCGGAACCATCGCTGAACACCACGCTGTGCTCACGGATTTCCTTCACCCCTTCAGTCACCAACGCCACGTTATCGCGGTTAAAGGTCGGGTAATAGGCATTGGAGATCAGAATGCGCTTACACCCCAGGGTGTAATTGGGCACCAGCTTGCGAGCGGTTTCCTTGTCTTTCACCTGATAGTGGATAAAGGCCTTCAGAGCGGGCTCGGCCAGCCGCGCAATGCGCGGGTTGAAGATCGGCAGCACCCGGGCTTCATTACTCAGATACAGGCGCAAACGATGCAGCTGGCGCAGGGCAGGCACCCGACGGAACAACCACTTGCTCATGCCAGAGTAGGCACGCTCATCGCGGGGGATGATCCACGGCGGGGTCCGTTGCACCACCGTCAGATGACCGGCCTCTTGCGCCACATGGGGTACATACTGGATCGCACTGGCACCGGTACCGATGGACACGACCTTCTTGCCGCTCATGTCGTAATCGTGATCCCACTGGGCGGAGTGAATGATCTTGCCCTTGAAGTTCTCCATGCCCTTGAAGTTGGGGAAGGACGGCACATGCAGCGGCCCGCTGGCCAGCACCCAATGCTGACAGATCAGCTGGCTGCCGTCGGCCAGATTCAGGGTCCACAGGGCCGCCTGGTCATCAAAATGGGCACCGGTCACCTCGGCATTGAAGCGGGTGAACTGACGAATGTTGTGCTTGTCGGTCACTCCCTGAATGTAATCGTGAATCTCCTGCTGCCCGCTGTAGCGATGGCTCCAGTCCGGGTTCGCTTCAAACGAGAAGGAATACATGTGCGACTGCACATCACAGGCCGCGCCCGGGTAGCTGTTGTGGTACCAGGTCCCCCCCAGGCCATCGCCTTTTTCCAGAATCACAAAATCATCGATGCCGGCCTCACGCAGCTTGATCGCCATGCACAGGCCGCCGAAGCCGCCACCAACAATGGCGACTTTGACGCGACGGGTTTTAACGTTGATACGGGCCTGACTTGTCATTGGTATTCTCCTCGGGACGCTCACGGGCTCCTTGGGAACCTCTGAATAACGCCTTGCATGCTCAGCGGTTCCCTTTGATGGCAGCACTCTAGCCTTGCCAGCCCCCTGTGAATACGTGTTAACCTGACCAAAAATTGATAATTTCGGCCAATGTCAGCACGCTCCATTCTTGCCCTCATCTACACTATCGAACTGCTCGAGACCGAGAAGGGGATCGACTGTGGCCCGGTGCTGGCCCGTCATGGGCTGGATAAGGACAAGTTGGACCCAAGCAGTGAGATCGGCCGTGACCGGGAACTGCTGATCCTCACCGAGCTACTACCCCAGGTCGACGACCCCATGCTGGGGTTCGAAATGGGCAGCCGCTTCGGGTTTGCAGGTTACGGACAACTGGCCATGCTGCTGATGACCAGCGAAACCGCCTTTCAGGGGTTTCAGTTCGGGGTGCAATATCAGGCCCTGACCTACCTCTACGGCGAAATCGCCCTGATCCCCGGCGAACACACCACCGCCCTGGAGCTTTACCCGATACCGCTGCCGCCGGAAGTGTCGCGCACCCTGATTGACCGGGACATGGTCGGCACCTTCAAGCTGGTCAACGACATCCAGACCCAACTCAACCTGAACCTGAAACCCGTCGAAGTGTGGATGCCCTACCCGCGCCCGCGCTGTGCCGAGCGCTTCGAGGCCTATTTTGGCTGCCCGATCCGCTATGACCAGCCCCACTGCAAGGCAGTAATCCGCAACGAGGACATGGCCATCCGCCTGCCAGGTTATAACCGCATGGCACAGGACATGTACCGCGAACAGTGCGACGCCATGCTCGCCCGCCGCGAAGCCCCCACTGATGACCTGGCGGCCCGGGTTGGTGCCTATCTGAACCTGTTCGCCCGCAGCTTCCCCACTGCCGAACAGGTCGCCCAGGCCTTCAGCATCCCGGAACGCAGCTTTCGCCGACAACTCAGCAAGGAAGGCCACCCGTACCAGGGCATCATGGACAAGGTCCGTGAAGACAAGGCGAAACGTTATCTGGCCGACTCCGACCGAAGCATCGCCGACATCGCAGAACTACTGGGCTACAGTGAATCCGCAGCATTCGTGCGAGCGTTTGAACGGTGGACGGGGGTGACACCGGCAAAACACAGGAAAGGCAGTTAACAGTTAATAGTGAACAGTTAACAGCTGCGCGAGCAGCCGTTTTTGATTTTTCAAACGTAAGAGGCCGCGCCCAAGGGTGGGCGCGGCCTCTTACGTTTCAACATGCAGAGCGCGAGCACGCGTCGCTGTTAACTGTTCACTATTAACTATTCACTGTCTTTCTTGATTCGTTCCACGATTTTCGTCGTCGAGATGTCATCAATAAAGTCGAGCACCTTCACCTCTCCGCCGTAGCCCTTCACAAACTCATGGCCGACCACTTCTTCCACACTGTAGTCGCCGCCTTTCACCAGCACGTCCGGCTTGATGGCTTCCAGCAGTGGCTCAGGGGTATCGGTATCGAAGGCGACCACCCAGTCCACCGCTTCCAGCGCAGCGAGGACGGCCATGCGGCGATCCAGAGGGTTGATGGGGCGGCCCGGGCCTTTCAGGCGGCGGATGGAGTCATCTCCGTTCACCGCCAGCACCAGACGGTCGCCCTGGCGGCGGGCGGAATCCAGATAGCCCACGTGGCCGGCATGGATGATGTCGAAGCAGCCATTGGTGAACACGATCTTCTCCCCCTGGGCACGCGCATCCTCAATGGCAATCAACAGTTGCTCTTCACTCATGACCCCACGACCAAAGCCACCCTCCTGGTGCACCGCACGGCGCAACTCAGGCGCAGAGACCACCGCCGTGCCCAGCTTGCCGACCACAATACCGGCAGCAATATTGGCCAGCGCCACAGCATCTTCCATGGGTGCCCCCGCCGCCAGCGAGGCCGCCAGTACGGAAATCACCGTGTCACCGGCGCCGGTGACATCGAACACCTCTCGGGCCCGGGCCGGCAAATGCAGTTCCGGCTTGCCGTCGCGCAGCAGGGTCATGCCCTTCTCGCTGCGGGTCACCAGCAGCGCCTGCAGATCGAACTCCCGGATCAGTTGTTGCCCCTTGTTGATCAGGTCCTGCTCGTCTTTCACCGGCCCGGTAACAGCTTCAAACTCGCTCAAATTAGGAGTTAGCAGGGTGGCCCCGCGGTAGCGACTGAAATCCGTCCCCTTCGGGTCTACCAGCACCGGCACGCCGGCCTCGCGGGCCAGTGCAATCAGCCCCTGACAATCACGCAGGGCACCCTTGGCATAGTCCGACAACACCAGTGCGCCACAATGGGCCAGCTGGGCTTTGACCTTCTCGGCAAAGGGCGCGGGGTCCTGGTCGTGAAACGCTTCTTCGAAATCCAGCCGCAACAATTGCTGCTGGCGACTGATCACCCGCAGCTTGGTAATGGTCGGCAGCCCGGCCACCTTCTGGAAATGGCATCCCACGTCGGCGGCGTTCAGTCGTTCTTCAAGGATGGTTGCGGCTTCGTCGTCCCCAGTGACCCCCACCAGCTCGGCACGCGCGCCCAGCGCGGCCATGTTCAAGGCCACGTTCGCCGCCCCGCCCGGGCGGTCTTCCAGCTCGGTAACCCGCACCACCGGTACGGGCGCTTCCGGCGAAATCCGTCCCGTGGGGCCATGCCAATAGCGATCAAGCATGACGTCACCGGCCACCAGAACACGGGCCTTGGCAAGAGCAGGAATGTGCGGATTGTGCATAGGGTCTCCAAAACACAACAGAGCCGGATTTCGGCGCAGTGTAGCATAGCGGGCACAACATCAGGCGCCCAACCGGCACAGAGCTGGATGCCCGCAAGCCGAGCCATTAAACTTGCGCACCGCAACATGCCAACACCCTGGTTCACGGGGTATCATGCGGCTAACCACTACCAAGGAGCGACAGGCCCCTATGCCACCTTTACCCCCCAACATCATGCAAGGTCGCTGGTTACGTTGGTGGTTGACCCTGTCCTTCGCCGTCATGTTCAGCGGCACCTTTTTGTTCAATTCCCGCATTGGTCTGCTCAACGTACTGGACGTGCTGTTCTTCCTGCCGTCCCTTACCTTGCTGACCCGGGCCATTGTCAGCGGGGATTACCGGTTGATGGTATCCCCATTACTGGTACCGCTTTACCTGCTGCTGGGCTGGGCGCTGTTGAGTATGGCCTGGGCAGAAGAGCCCAATACCTCCAGAACCGTACGCGGGGTAGTTCAGATTATTGTGATGGTGGGCATCTTCCGCTGGCTACATATGTATTTCCGCAACACCTTCCGGCAGGCCATGGCCAACGGCGCCCTCTGCGCCATGGTGATCGCCTTCATGGTCATAATCAGCTACTACACGACCCAACCCCTCAACAGTCCGTTGTTCAGTGAACCGGCCAACCTGATATTCAGAATGCCCTCGCTGGATCCGTCACTCGCGTTGATGGCCATGGTGACCCCCACCTTTATCCTGGTCGCCCAAGGTATTGATGAAGGCGTCAACGGCAAAGGTGCACGTCGCCTGGTGGGTGCTGCAGTCGGTATGCTGTTTCTCGGCCTTGTCTCATTGCCGCTGGGGTTGATGAGCCTGTTCCTGGTAGTCGCCTGGATCAGCGCCAGAAGCTCTCGACCCTGGCTGGTTGTTATCCCGCTCCTGGCCGCGCTCTACCTGATGGTTGAAGGCAGCAAGGATGTCACGCTAAGTAAATATTTTCTCAACCCCTTGATCGGTACGGGACTGAATCAGGAATATCTCAACGGCGTACTTGCCCATCATAATGGCAAGCTCGAAAACCTGGCTCATCCGCGCAATATCTTTCTCCTGCTGGTTCACAATTTGGGCCTGATCGGACTGATCCTGTTTGTTGCCAGCTGGGCCAGCCCAATTATCGGGCTCCTCCAGCGTCGGGAATTCTGGAGCGGTGGTAATGCCTACACTATCGCGGCAATCCCCGGGTTGTGCGTGACCTTCGCCGCAGGGTCATATCTGGTGGCACCGTTTCATGCCAGCTGGCTAAGCCTGTGGCTTCCCCTGGCACTCCTTTTCGCCCGCCTTTGTGAGCGACCTTCCGCCCAGCCAGCCTTACGCTAGCCAACCGAGTGATGCATGGGAAAACGAAAACAGCGCCCCACCCGATTGTCTGACCCCCGGCTTATTCCCAGCTGGGTAGGCGCCGGGCTGTTCTGGCTGGTCGGCCAGCTGCCCTGGAATGCACTGTTGGCCATAGGCCGCGGGGTAGGACATCTTGGCTGGCATCTTGTCAAAAAGCGCCGCCATGTTGCTCTGACCAATATCCAACTGTGCTTTCCCGAGCTCACCGCGGAACAGCAGGTGGCCTTGGCCAAGCGCAGTGTCGTAAGTACGGGGGAAGCCATTCTGGAGATGGCCGGAAGCTTTAATAATCACCGTATCGACCTGGACAAGCGGCTAACCATTGAAGGCATGGAGCATATCCAGCATGCCCGTGCCCAAGGGTTGGGAGTGCTACTACTTGGCATGCACTTTAACAGCCTTGATGTAGGGTCTCGCCTGCTCGGATATGTGCTGGATTTTTATGGTGTCTATCGCCCCAATGACAATCCGGTGATAGACCGCCTTATCGACAAGGGGCGCTGCAATTACATGAAAGGATCCGTTCAGCGCTCAGACATTCGCCAGATGGTGCGGCTGCTGAAGAATGGAGAAGTGCTCTGGTACGCCCCGGATCAGGACTACGGCGTTGCTCACGCGGTATTCGTTCCCTTTTTTGGCATCCCTGCCGCAACCATTACCGCCACCTCTCGTATCGCGCGTATGGGAAAGGCTGCCGTTATTCCCTGCGCCCACTACCGTCTTCCCGGGGGGCGATACGTGATTGAATTTGGCCCAGCGCTGGAAGACTTTCCCTCTAGCGACGACGAACAGGATACCGCCAGAATCAACCAAACCATTGAATACTATGTCCGAAAGTGCCCCGAGCAATATCTTTGGGTGCACAAACGTTTCAAGCATCAACCTGCTGGGCAGGCAAAGCGTTACTGATTCCAGTCTGGCCGGGCCAGAATCATCATATGCCGGTCATGGCCATTATCAAACTCGGCCAATAGCACCAGCTCCCCGGAAGCCAGCTTTGTTTTCACCAAAGGATGTGCGGCCGTCAAACTGACAACAAAGACATCGTAGCGGTCCATGTCCGTCGTCAATGCAGCCTTACTGTCCACATCCTCCTCTCGATACCCCAGCCCACTGTAATAGGGGATTCGGGCATCATGAAAATAGGTTCGCTCCAGCCCAATCCCATGCTCCTTAACCCACTCAGCAGCGATAAAGAAATGGGTACGCTTTGGGGATGAGGACATGACATTGCCAACCCCCATCAACACAGCCACCAACAAGATCCAGCGTGTCATGCCAGGGTAGGCAGTCCTGAAGCGTGCCAGTGCGAGCACCAGCGAAGGCAGTAACAAGATATGGATTAACGCGGTATAACGGTCAAGCGTAAAGCGGCTCTGGATAAAGAAAACGAGAAGAACAAGAATGTACGCTGATGCAGCAATGACCCCAAAGACATTGCTGCCAAAAATCGTTTCCCGTCTCTCACGGTGCAACGCCCATACAAACGGCACCAGATAGACCCCCATTAACTTCAGCACATTGACAAGAATGGCAGCCAGGAAACCCGATGCAATAATCAACGGCGCCAGCTCCCGGGAAGAGTAGCGCAGCGTCGAATCCGCCAGCGTTGCCGCAATACCGTCAAGAGCATGCCAGAACCGGATCGGATTGATGTAACCCAGATACCGTTCTGCCCTGGACATTTCCAAGGCATCCAGCGCCCATAACAAGGCAACCCCAGCCAGTAGAAGAGCAATAATCGAAAGGACAACCGGCAGCGAATTCTCCTTTAATTTCTGCCGATGCATCCAGACGACACAGCCACCAATCGGAGCAAGAAGATACAATGCTTCAAGCCGAAACAACCCTGCAGCGAACACAGCAACCACGGCTCCAGCAACCTGATAACGCCCTCTAGCCAGTTGGTAGCGCGCCATCAAAAGCACACACAGCGAAGAGAAGAACCAGTAACCATGCTCTCTCAGCAAGGCACTCCGATATTCATTGAACGCGGGGATCGACAAGACCACCAACACCCCCAGCCAAGCGGCACGGGGGCTAATTTCCTGAACGGTACGGACCAGGCAGGCACAGGTGCCAGCGCTCAGCGCAAACACCAGTACATAGGCGCTCGTCTCATAAGACAGGCCTAACAAGCGATGCACCACCCCGATCATTGCTGAAAACCAGGGCCAGCTAAATCGATCCAATAATGATTGTGCACCGTCTTCCACAAAGGCCTGGGCGTTATCCACATAAAATGCAGAATCCCGTCCAAGCACAGGCTCAAAACTCTGCGCAATAAAAGACAGCACCACGCTGCCCACGATGACGACCCAGACCGGAGACATCTTTGACAGCAAATTCAAAGATGCGTTTTCCTTACTAGCAGACACCCCTTTCCCCTGTATTCGCCATGATCTACATGTCCGGAAACGCGGCTTCAAGCGCGGCTTTTACCCCGGGCAGCCCAGGCCGGCGGTAATGATTGAGCAAAGTTTCATACTGCGTCTTGTCAAAGCTCTCCGGCTGACAGAGAAATGGCTGAAACCCTGTTCCTTTATAGTAATCATCAAACTTGAACTCCCCACCCCTCAAGTCTCCGCTAAACACTACCCGGCAGTTAGGCACACCCATCGCATCAGAAGCGATGAGCCCATGCATCGCAGAAGACACCACACAATGGGATGCCGCTATTTCTCGCAGCACGGTATTCGTATCAGAAAACACGTCAATGACATTGACGTCCGGGTTAGATTGGCAAAATCGTTTCAGCCCTTCTGACGTTTTATCCTTGTAATGAGCAATAACACTAAGCCGGTGCCGCTTGGCTATGACCGTACCATCCAATAACCGGTCCGCCAGCAATCCGGGATCGCCAAAGGCCACCCCCTCCCGCGTCTTGCCGAGACGAGCCAAGGAAGCGGGCCCACGAACCGCATGAATATGGTGTCGGGTTTTTACCCCCTTCCCCTGCTCAATGAAGCCCGCCCCCCAGATATGCACGGGGCGTGTCCAGAAACGATTTTTCACTCTTTGCAGCAAGCTGCCGATAGCAACCAGATCACACTGATCAATTTTGGCATACTTCACTGGCCGGCCAGACACGCATTCAACGATTTGTGGAGAGAGCCAGTCACCAAAATTTGGCTTTGAACGAGCCCAGTGCAACCGAATGGCAGTACTCATTGGCTAAACACCTTGGTTATGATCACTCAGTCCGGCTTCAGCTATCGCCCTTTCCAGACTTGTCCGTAACACTGACCCTTTTGGCCAATTCCTCATGAACCGGTTGTAATCCTTGCGGTAACTTGCTTCAGGATCTCGGGGAAAAGGGTTGAACGCATCAAGATCGATAACAGAAATCCTGTCATTGCAAACCAGAATATTCGTAGATTTCATATCTCCATGCTGAAACCCAAGCTGGGCCATCAGCAAGAAGTAATCCTGCAGGGACAGCACAACCGGTTCAGGTGGCGCTTGCTCAGGTGACAGCTCATCCAGCCCCCTACCCGATTGATAAGCATTAATAATCCAGGCTCGATGCCTTAACCCGTGGCGACGCTCTTCCAAATAGGCCACCGGCAAAGGGGTCTGTACGCCGACTTCACGCAGAAAGACGCCACCAAGCCAGGCCTTTTGGGCACGGGTTGCCCCCCATTGTCGTTTAATCCGGTGAACGAATGACTTGATGTTGTAACGCTTGATAACCCAACCGGATTGCCCATCCCGTACTACGGTGGAAGCCCCTCCGAGTTTGAGACTGTCCGTGGTTTGCATCACATCATCCAACCCTCGAGCAAGAAGCGCTTCCACCTGAGGCAGCAGTTCTCTACGGCACATACCGCGAACATCGCCCTGCCTGAACGCCGCAAATTCAGTGCATGGGCGCAAGGCTTTCTTCAGGATCATCTGGTAGCGCCGGCGCCTGGCAACGCGCAAGGCACCCTGATACTCCCCAAGCTCAGCAAAGCAATCCCTCACATCCGGAAGATCCAGCGGCGGAAACTGTGCCAACAAGGCGGCCAGGTTGGCTTTTGCACGCACTGGTGTCGGCGAACCAAAGCGGCACTCTGCTGCATCCAGCAGCGCCCAGCCACCGGCAGTAAAGAAAAAATTGCCCGGATGGATATCGGTCTGAACAACGCCCTTCTGCTGTACTTCCCGCACCCAGCAGGCCAGACGGTGAATGCGCGAGCGCCTCTGGGCTCTGGAACCTTGCAGGCAATAGCGGAGGGCAGTTTCCCCTTCCAGTTTTTCCATCACCAGCAAATGGATGCCCTCATCCAGGGTCAGTACGTCCTTAATCGCTGGACAATGGACGTTGCATTTGGCAATTGCCTGCAGACCCCGAACCTCTTTTCGCTGTGCGCGCTTCCCCTTGCTTCCGGGACAAAACAGCTTGGCAACGACAGGCTGCCCATTCCAGTAACCATCAACCACCAAGCGGCTTCCAGGCAACCAACGCAATACAGCTGTGATCGTTAAACCTGCAGCCGTCTGCGGCAGGTCCTTCTCATCAATGCCATGCTGTAGATACTGAAGCAATGCCATCAGATATCCTTGCCTGGATGTTCGTTGAACTGCAGCGGTAATTGCGGCTCAACTTCGAAATAACGGCGATAGATTTTTTCTGCCTCGCGACGGGCAGACTGCCAAAGGCCCGCATCAGACAGAGCCTCACGCAATGGCTTGCCGCTATAGGCTCGGATGAACCTCAGCAGATCACGGCGTGTCATGCCAAAGCGAGCCGTCGAGAAATACAGCCCTCCCAGGTCTTTCACCTGCCAGCGACGAGGCACCGACCGGCGCACCTGGGAACGGTGCAAATCAATCAGGAACAGGGGTGCATCGCTGTTTTCCCGTCGCACATCCTGTTCCGACATCAAGAAATGCGCCAGATAGAAATCCCGGTGATTGATCCCGGCGCGATGCATATCGCGAGCGATCTGTGCGACCCGCAAAATCAAGGCGCGTTTGAACAGCACAGGAGTGTGCCCACTCGACACCCATTCTTCGCCGACGTCTTCCAGGCTCAGGGTGCCGCTCAGATCATCGGTAACGATAAAGGATTCGACCCCGGCCGGATTAACGCCACGGCTGCCGAAGGCCGCCACCGTCATGGTGTCCAGCCCGGCATTTCTTACCGCTTCGATCGCCCTGACTTCATCCATGGCCCCAAGCACCGGCAGCTTTCCCTGGGTCAGATTCTTGAAGATTTCTTTCCAGCCGATACCCGCGTGATACTTGAGAAAGTAACTGCGTCCATTCCCCTCAAATCGTAGCGTACGCCGGCCTTCCCGGGCACGGAAAATCTCACCCTGCTGGGCGGCGGCCTGTGCGAAGGGATCGCGTTCGCCCCACAGGGTCGACATATCATCGCGAAGGAACAGTTTCATCGCCCGGCCTCCACCGCATCCACTACATTCTGAGCAAGCTGATATAACAGCGGAGACTCGGCATAACGCAACGCATTTGCCTGCCATTCACCCGGCACACGTTCGACCATGGTCTGCAGCATCGCATTCAATGCGGTCTGCTTGAACGGCGTGGCAATCACCTCTCCAGACCCTGCCTCCTGCACATAGCGGGCATAACCACAGGTATCGGTGGTCAACACCGGTAACCCAGCCACCGTTGCCTCCAGCAACACCATACCCGCCGACTCCCGATAGGCCGGATGCAGCAACAGATCCGCCCCTTGCATCAGCGCGGGCACGTCATCACGGGGACCCAGTACATGAATTCGCTCACGGGTGGCCACCTGCAGATCACGCAGGTAAGGTGCGGCCTCGTCATTGCCAACAATCATCAAATGCGCCTGCGACGGCAACGTTGCGAAAGCCGCCAGCGCGCGGTCGAGTCCCTTGACCTTGAACCCGGAGCCCAAAAACAACAGCAAAGGCACCCCCGAACCGACCCCCAGTTCCGTGCGAATCTGTTCGCGCAACGCCGCATGATTAGCCGGGCGACGACGATCCGCTTCCACGCCCGGCGGCAATACCTGGTAGCGACTTTCCGGCAAGGCATAATGCGCCCGGTACTGATCTCGCTGGTGTTCGTTCAGAAACAACAGCCGCGGCCCCGACTCTGCGACCACCTGATGCTCCAGTTTCAGGTAGGTGGCATAACGGGGCAACCAGCGAACCACACCAGGTTTGCCTGCCACGTGTTCGGCAAAACAGCTGTCCGCAGCGAAATAAACATCCAGACCCGGCAAACGATTGAAGCCCAGCACCCGATCATGGGGGGTCTCGGCGAGATACTGCTGTACGCCTGCGGCAAAACGGGCCATCCGTGCATGGTTACTTTGCCCCCGTACGGGCACCGTTGTGATGGTGACGCCCTGCAGGGGCTCGCCCTGCCATTCGCTCACCAGCGCCTGGACCTGATGTCCACGGGCAACGGCCTCACGGGCGATACGGGCAAAGTCCCGTTGCAGCCCGCCCCAGGGGAAATAGTGGTAAAGCACCATCACGCACTTCACGGGCTCTGCCTCCGCAACGCCCGCCAAACGGTTTCCGGCTTGAGGGTACTGAAGCAGGGCGGCTCCACCCCTTTGCCCAACTCCCCCCGATAGGTGCAACTCTCCTGCACACAGGGGGCACAGGGGAAGTCCGCCGCCAATGACGACGCCCGGACCCCCTGCACACCGGTCAGCACCGGGTCGGTGGGACCGTACAGTGCGACCCCGGGCAAGCCGGCGGCTGCAGCGAGGTGCGCAAGGCCCGTGTCGACAGCAATGAAGGCATCCCATCCAAGCAGCTTGTCGGTCAGGGAATCCAGCCCCATTTTCGGCAGCACCTCCACCCTCTCCAGCCCCGCAGCGAGGCGCTCGGCCCGGGCTTTCTCCGCGTCATTGCCCCAGGGCAGGTGCACCCGATGGCCCTCTGCCGTGGCCAGTTCCAGCAGCTGCCGCCAGAACGCTTCGGGGTAATGCTTGGTCGGCCAGGTGGTGCCATGGCAAAACACCAGCTCCCCCGGCTGACTGAGCGGGGCCGGGACATGGGCGCGAGGCAATCCATAATCCGGAGCGGAGTCAGGCAAGGGGTAATTTAGCGCCTGCGAAAACAGCTGGCGCACACGTTGTATGGCGTGCTGCCCGCGCACCACCGACAGGGGATGATCCAACACTCTTGCAGACAGCCCCTCACGAGCGGAATGCTTGTCCAGACCAAACTTCGGGCCACGAGCCAGGCGAGTGACAAAGGCACTTTTGATCAGCCCCTGAGCATCGATGACCGCATCATAGTTAACCGCTTGCATCGCTGACTTGAAGTCAGCCCATTCGCCTGTGCGGCGGGCTTTGATTGGATGCTTGCGCCAGCGACGCAGTGCGCAGGGGAAAACGTTGGCCACAGCGGGGTGTCGCGCAGCAAGCTCGGCAAATGCCTCTTCCACAACCCAGTCAACGCGCAGCCCGGGAATCGCAGCCCGGGCATCAGTGAGGGCAGGGAGGGTATGGATCACGTCACCCATCGAGGAAGTTTTTACCAAAAGCACATGCATTAATCAGGCACTCTTGAGATGACGACTCAGGCGGCTCACCACAAAACGGCCCTTACCCTGACTCAGTGGGGACCCCAGATAAGTGCGAAGAAACCGCGCCCGGTCAAGGGCCGAAAAGTGCTTCGCGCGCCTTGCAAGAGTATCCAGATCCCGTAACCTTGGCCGCCAGCGCTGGTAGTGGGGACGGCAACGCTCCATATCGATAAATCGGACATCATAGCGCTGCTGCTGTTCGTGCCAAGCGGTGAAAATGTGTTTGGGGTAGAGATTCTGGTGCACCAGACCTTTTTCATGCAGCAAGCGCACAGTCGCTGCAACGTCATGAATCAAGACCTGGCGGCGCCCCTCCTCGAGACTCCCCGGATCAATCCGATCAAGGCTCTCAAAGCCCTTGAGATCAAGGCTGACCAACATGGCCTGTCGATCCTCCCCTTCCGTGCTGGCGGCAAAAAAAAGCGGTTCTGCCACCGGCACGCCGGCCTGCCAACAACGCATCAGCGCCTTGTATTCCTGATACAGCGTGGACTGACCCACCAACGGATGCAGCAGGCTCCGGCGCTGATAATTGCGCTGATACTTGATATACACCGTCACTTCGTGATGATCTGGCCCCGTAATGTTGGCCTGGAATACCTCACTGATACCCTTGCCTCGACGGTTTGGCTCATCAACCAGTGTCCGATCCAGCGCCAACCAGTCCGACATTGCATTGAGCCCGCTATCCTGCAGCGTCACCCGCCAGTGAGGGTGCACATAACTGGCATTCAATTCCATTTGATTACTCATCTCCTGTCAGCTGCCCTAATGCATCAACAACCTGTTGAGGAGGCAATTTGCGCAAACAATCCAGATGCCCCAATGGGCACTCACGTTTGAAACAAGGACTGCATTCCAGCCCCAGACGAACTGCAGCAACGCGCTCTCCCAAAGGCGGTGTAAATCCCGGCGACGTGGATCCGTACACCGACACCAGCGGTCGCTTAAGGGCTGCGGCTATGTGCATCAGGCCCGAGTCATTACTGACCACGGAGGCTGTGGCCGAGAGCAGGTCTACCGCCTCTTCCAGGGAGGTATTACCCGCCAGCACCGCGGCCCGTTCACGGCTCTCCTCGGTCAGGGAATTGACGATGGTCTCAGCCACCGGCTTATCCTTGGCAGAACCGAAGATCCACACCTGACCACCGTTATCAATCCAGTGCTGCGCCACCGCCGCATAGTGATGTTCCGGCCAGCGCTTGGCAGGGCCAAACTCCGCACCGGGGCACAGCCCCAGCACCGGTTTGTCAGTATTCAGCCCATGGCTGGCCATAGCCTCACGACGGGCATCCTCACTCACGTTCAAGTGCGGCGCCTTGATGCTTTCCAAGCCCGGAACCGGCGCATCGGCAGGCAACGCCAGCGCCACAAAACGCTGCACCATCAACGGGTAGGCGTCCTTGTCCAGCTTGCGCACATCGTTGAGCAAGCCGTAACGCATTTCGCCGCGCCAACCGGTACGCACCGGGACCCGCGCCGACCAGGGCACCAGCGCCGACTTGAGGGAATTGGGGAGCACATAGGCTTGCTGATACTGGCCGCGCAAACGCTTACCCAGCGCATGGCGCTCACCCAGTTTCAGATCACCATGGTCGAACGGCAACGACAGGGCGTCTCGCACTTCCGGCATGCGCGACAGCAATGGCCGGCACCAGGCAGGCGCCAGCACATCAATGGCACACTCAGGGTATTGGCGACGCAGTTCAGAGAACAGGGTTTGTGCCATCACCATGTCGCCGACCCAGGACGGGCCGACGACAAGGATGGCAGACGGCGTCTGAGACATCCGCGGATTTAGCCCACGTAAGTGAGCCAGTCTCCGTACTGGTCGTCCAGTTTGCCGCGCACCAGATCGAAGTACACCGCCTGCAACTGCTCAGTGATCGGACCACGCTTGCCTTCGCCGATGATACGACCATCCAGTTCGCGGATCGGCGTCACTTCGGCAGCCGTACCGGTGAAGAAGGCTTCGTCCGCCACGTAGATTTCGTCACGGGTAATACGCTTTTCACGCACGGTGTACCCGCGTTCTTCTGCCAGCTGGATGATGGTCTTGCGGGTAATACCATCCAGGCAGGACGTCAGCTCCGGGGTATAAAGCACCTTGTCCTTGATGACGAAAATGTTCTCGCCAGAGCCTTCCGCCACATAGCCTTCGTTGTCCAGCAGCAGCGCTTCATCGGCGCCGCCGGACAGTGCTTCGTTCAGGGCCAGCATGGAGTTGATGTAGTTGCCGTTGGCCTTCGCCTTGCACATGGTGATGTTCACGTGGTGGCGGGTGTAGCTGGAGGTGCGCACCTTGATACCCAGCTCCAGGGCTTCCGGCGACATGTAAGCCGGCCATTCCCAGGCCGCCACCATCAGGTGGACCTTCAGATTATGGGCGCGAAGCCCCATGCCCTCACTTCCGTAAAACACCATCGGGCGCAGGTAGGCGTGGGGCAGGTTGTTGGATTTCACCGCCGCCAGCTGTGCCGCATTGACCTCGTCCTTGGTGAACGGGATCTTCATATTCATGATGTGGGCACTGTTGAACAGGCGGTCAGTGTGCTCCTTCAGGCGGAAAATCGCCGGACCCGTGGCGGTTTCATAGGCTCGCACCCCTTCGAACACGCCCATGCCATAGTGCAGGGTGTGCGTCAGCACATGCACCTTGGCCTCCTGCCAGGGAACCAGTTCGCCATCCAACCAGATAAAACCGTCTCTTACAGCCATCGACATGGCAGTGATACTCCCAGAGCTGAGGACCTGCGGGTCAATCCGTCAGGTCAAACCATTGCTTCCAGATCGCACGCACACCGTCGCGTAAATCGCGAAACTGGGTGTCGTCGACGATGGATTTTTCTTTGCGCAACGAAGCGCGATGAGCCGCGGATCGGTAAGCGAGGTACGCTTCCCGCAGCAGGCCGGCGTCCTGCGCCGACATAATGTCCAGTGCAGCCAGTGTTTCGAGCAGCCGCACATTATCGGTGAATCGGGTCAGTTCACCGTGGGAGGAGGCCCATCTCAGAACCCCATATTGCACCATAAATTCGATATCAACGATACCTCCGGGGTCCTGCTTGAGGTGGAATTGCGCCTCGCTCTTGTCGCTGAGGTGATCCACCATCTTGCTGCGCATGGCGAGCACATCGTCGCGCAGCCCCTGCAGCGTTCTCTCCCGGCAAAGGACCTTGTGCCGAATGTCATCAAATCGCTGACGGGAACGACTACACCCGGCCACCACCCTGGCCCGCACCAGAGCCTGATGCTCCCAGGTCCAGGCATCGTTGAGCTGGTATTTTTCGAACGCATCCATGGAGCTCACCAGCAACCCGGCACTACCAGAGGGACGCAGGCGGGTATCCACCTCATACAGCTGGCCGCTCATGGTACGCGTTGAAAGAATGTGCACGATACGCTGGCCAAGACGGGCATAGAACTGCTCGTTGGAGACCGACTTCTCCCCATCGGTCATGCCGCCACTGGCAGCATCGTGCAGGAAGACCAGGTCCAGATCCGAGTTATGGCCCAGCTCAATGCCGCCCAGCTTGCCGTAGCCCACCACCACAAAATCAGGACTGCAGGGCTGGCCGTCGAGCCGCGACGGGCGACCGTGGCGCTCCACCAGCGGTTCCCAGGCCAGCATCACTACCTGATTGAGGATGCTCTCGGCCAGCCAGGTGAGATAATCACTCACTTTCATCAGCGGCAGCACTTCGGTCACTTCCGACGCCGCCACTCGCAGCAGGTGGGCTTGCTTGAAGTTACGCAGCACTTCCATCTGCTGCTCAAGGTCATCTTCCGCCACCCGCAATAATTGCTGGCGCAGCTCATCATCCAGCTCGGCACGCTCCGGTGGGGAATACAGGGTGCGCACATCCAGCAACTCATCCAGCAATACCGGATGCAACGCCAACCGCTCCGCGATCCACGGGCTGGCCCCCGACAGCTTCACCAGCTGGGTGAGGGCACCGGGGTTTTCCACCAGCAGCGCGATATAGGCGCTACGGCGCAGCACCGCCTCCACAAAATTGAACAGGCGCATGGCGGTGGTATCGCCATGCCCCTGATAACCCAATGCTTCCAGCATCAGTGGCATCAGCCGATCCAGCCGTTCACGGCTGATCGTCTGCATGTTCTCCACTGCCCGGCTGTCACGGAAGGCATTCAGGCGCGCATAGACCTGCTCCGCTTCCAGCACACCAATGGCTCCCAGTTGGGCCACGGCAGCGTCGTCATCCAGTTCGCCCAGCCACAGATCCAGCAGTTCCTGGTCTGCCCCCTGGGCCGCTTCGGTTTCCTGTTCCGGGTCGGCAATGACCTGCCCGAAATGGAGGCGGACATTTTCCCGGAAGCGTCGCAACTTGCGTTCAAACGCCGTCCGCTCGGAAAACCCCATGGCAAAGGTCAGTCGTTGCCAGCCAAGCTGGTCGTCCGGCAGCCGCTGGGTCTGCTTGTCACCGACCGCCTGCAGACGATGCTCCACATCACGCAGAAACAGATAGGCATCGGTCAGCTCATCGGCCACATCTTCCGGCAACAGCTCCAGCTCGACCAACTGGGGCAAGACCTTGACCAGATTGGGCTCGCGCAGGGCCGGTAACTGCCCCCCACGGATCAGCTGAAACGCCTGAACGATAAACTCCACCTCACGGATACCGCCCGCACCCAGCTTCACATCGGCCTGCATGCCCTTGCGGTTCACTTCGCGCTCGATCAGCGCCTTCATTTCCCGCAACGACTGGAACGCGCCGTAATCAATGTAGCGGCGATACACAAAAGGGTTAAGGCGCTTGATCAGTCGCGCACCGGCTTTCAGATCCCCGGCTACAGGCCGCATCTTGATCAGGGCATAGCGCTCCCACTCACGCCCCTGAGTCTCGTAGTACCCCTCCATGGCATCGAAGCCGATGGCCAGCACCCCACTCTTGCCCCAGGGACGCAGACGCATATCCACCCGGAACACGAAACCGTCGGCGGTGGTCTGGTCGAGCACCTTGATCAACTGTTGCCCCAGACGAACAAAGAACTGGTGGTAACTGAGCGCGCGACGCTCGCCTTCCAGCTCCCCTTCATGCTCGTAGGCAAAGATCAGGTCGATGTCCGAGGACAGATTCAGTTCACGGGCCCCCAACTTGCCCATGGCCAGCACCACCAGCTGCACCGGCTTGCCATCCGGCCCCGTCGGGGTACCACTGCGGGCACAGGCCCAGCGATACAGTAAATCCAGAGATTCGTGAATCAGGGTATCCGCCAGCAACGACAGGTCTGCCACCGTACTGTGGTAATCCCCGATACCCGCCAGATCTCGCCAGATGATTCGCACCATATGGCGGTGTCGCAGACGACGGATTCGCCGCTTCAGTTCGTCTTCACTGTCGCAATCGGCAAGACGCTCACGGACCTGCTGGCGGAGCCCATCTGCCGTCAGCGGCTGAGCCAGGTCGCTGTCGGCCAACCATTGGCCCAACTCCGGGTCACGCTGAAACTGGGTGGCCACATAATCGGAGCCGGCCCAGACACGCGGCAGGTCGTCATGGAGCACCGACGGCATAACATGGCCGGATTCGACGAACGATTGCCAGTGCTGGCTGACCAGCACCGACAGTTCATCGGGGAGAGACTGATATTGGGGTTCATTCATGGGGCGCTATTGTCGTATGCGACGGGGCAAGCTACAAGCGGGAATAAGAGCGGCGAGGTGGCAAATGATCAAACTGAAGGCAGGGCAAAAATCGGCCAAGTCCGATCTCTGCCACGTGGAGATTGACCTTCGCCAAGGTCCACCCTGCGAGCTCCAGGAAGCTAGCGACGCAGAGCAGCGCACAAAGTGACCCCGAAGGAGTGAGCGGAGCGAATAACCGGAGCCCTGTAGCGGCTTCACCCCAGCAAAATATCCTGGGACGGCGTCACTCGCATCACCTCCTCAATGGTGGTCAGCCCCTTGGCGACTTTCATGGCACCACTGATTCGTAGCGGCTTCATCCCGTTTTTCAAGGCCTGCCGGGTCAGCGCCTCCAGATCTCCGCCGCGGGTAATGTGCCCTTTGAGGGCACTGTTGAGAGGCATCGTCTCATAGACGCCCATGCGCCCCAGGTACCCCGTTCCACGGCACTCCAGGCACCCTACCGGCCGATTGATGCTTTCTGGCATCTTCATCTTGAAGGGGCGCACCAGCTCCTCCCAGGCCTGGGCATTCGGCGCCACCGGAGCCTTGCAGTGCGGGCACAGAGTTCGCACCAGGCGCTGTGCCATGACCCCCAGTACCGTGGCCGAAATCATGTACGGCGCCACCCCCAGGTCCACCAGACGGGTAATCGACGAGGGCGCATCGTTGGTATGCAGGGTAGACAACACCAGGTGGCCAGTCAGTGCCGCCTGAATCGCCATGTCTGCCGTGGCCAGATCGCGAATCTCACCAATCATGATGATGTCCGGATCCTGACGCAGCATCGCCTTCACCCCCTGAGCGAAGCTCACATCAATATTCGCCTGCACCTGCATCTGGTTGAAGCTGGGTTCCACCATCTCGATGGGATCCTCGATGGTACAGACATTGACCTCACTGGTGGCCAGCTGCTTGAGGGTGGAGTACAGGGTTGTAGTCTTGCCCGACCCGGTGGGGCCGGTGACGAAGATAATGCCGTGGGGATGCTGGGTCATGCCGTGCCAGGTGTCATGATCCTCACGGGTAAACCCCATTTGCTCGAAACTGCGCACCAGTACATCCGGGTCAAACACCCGCATGACCATCTTCTCACCAAACGCAGTCGGCAAGGTGGAAAGACGAAGCTCCACCTCGTCCCCGTCCGGGCTCTTGGTCTTCAGGCGACCATCCTGGGGCTTGCGTTTTTCCGCCACATTAAGACGACTGAGAATCTTCAGACGACTGGTCACCGCCGCCATGATGGCCGCCGGCAGTTCATAGACGTCGTGCAACACCCCATCAATGCGGAAACGCATCTTGCCGGTCTCGCGACGCGGTTCCAGATGGATATCACTGGCGCGCTGGGAAAACGCATACTGGAGAATCCAGTCCACGATATTGACGATGTGCTGGTCGTCCGCATCGTGGTGTCCCTTCCCCACTTCCAGCAGCTGCTCGAAGTTGGTAATCCCGGACATCTCCTGACCGGTATTACCCGTGGCACCGGCGATGGAACGGCTGAGATTGTAGAACTCGATACGATAGCGGCGCAGCTGCTCCGGGTTGGCCAGCACCACCTCCAGCTCCCGGTCGCGCAGTACCTGCTGCAGGTGCCCTTTCCAGTCCTGCAGGAAAGGCTGGTCGCAGGCCACCACCACCCTGTCCCGGTGCACCTCCACCGCGACGATGCCGTGGCGCTCGGCAAAGGCATAGCTCATCACGTTGGTTACCTGATCCACCTGCACTTTCAGCGGGTCGATGTGGTACACCTTCATGTTGGCACGCTCGCCCAACCAGTCGGTAAGAAAGTCCACATCCAGCAGCTGGTGGGTATCACCTCGATCGGTCAACCGGTACTTGGCCAACACCTGGATCGGGTGCCAGTTCAGCTCCTTCTTCTCCCGCGGCGTGGTGGAAATAACATTGAAGTCCTCCTGGCTGACACGTCCTTCATCCAGCAGCTCGCGCATCAGCCAACGCACATCAATCAGCAATCCATCCGGTACCGCAGGTTTGGCAGTGGCGTTCACAAATACTCTCCGAGTCTCTACAGGGCAGGATTGACCAAACCTCACCCTTTATCATTATTAGGAAACCTCTGGGTACTGTAACTGTAACATTGACCCCCTGACAGCCCCGCCCACTTTCTCTATACTCGCGACCAAATTCATGACAGCTGTGTGACGCACTGCCTGTCAGCCGTGGCCTTAGCTGATTGGCCTGCGGCATGGGATACTTTGACGACCCTAACCTGGACCCGAGGCGCCTATGTCCTTTGGAAGCTCCATCGCCGGCCTGTTTGGCCGCTCGCCCATCAAGCCCCTTCAGCAACACTACGATACCGTTCACCAATGCGCCTGTACGCTTGCGGACTTCTTTACCGCCGTGACCCGGAGCGATTGGGATCAGGCTCGCACCCTGCGAAAGCGCATTGCCGAGCTGGAGAACGAAGCCGACGAGCTGAAGAAAGAGTTTCGCCTCAACCTGCCCAAAAGCCTGTTCCTGCCTGTGCCCCGTACCGATCTGCTCGAGCTGATCAGCGTACAGGACAAGGTCGCCAACAAGGCCAAGGACATTTCCGGGCTGATGCTGGGCCGGGAAATGTCCATCCCCGCCACGCTGGCCGACGCCATGCTCAGCTATGTGCAAGGTGCCATCGACACCTCTGCCCAGGCCCAAAAGGCCATCAACGAGCTGGATGAGCTGGTGGAAACCGGTTTCAGCGGACGGGAAATCAAACTGGTGGAAGACCTGATCGAAGAGCTGGACCGCCTGGAGCGTGCCAACGACGAGCAGCAGATCACCATCCGTGCCACCCTGTTCAAGCTGGAAAGCGAACTGCCCCCGGTGGATGTCATCTTCCTCTACAAGATCATCGAATGGGTAGGCGATCTCGCCGATCGCGCCCAGAAAGTGGGCGGCCGCCTGCAGATGTTGGTCGCACGCTAGGAGAGTTCTTATGGAGTGGATGCTCGAGCATACCTACCTGATGTTGTTACTGGCCGGCGCGTTCGGCTTTCTGATGGCCTGGGGCGTCGGCGCCAACGACGTAGCCAACGCCATGGGTACCTCGGTGGGAGCCAAGGCCCTTACCATCAAACAAGCGGTGATCATCGCCATCATCTTTGAATTTGCGGGGGCCTACCTGGCCGGGGGCGAAGTGACTGCCACCATCCGCAAAGGCATCATCGACGCCGAAACTTTCTCCCACGCCCCGCAATACCTGGTCTACGGCATGATGTCTGCGCTGCTGGCTGCCGGCATCTGGTTGATGGTGGCCTCCTGGTTCGGCTGGCCGGTCTCGACCACCCACTCCATCGTCGGCGCCATTGTCGGCTTTGCTGCCGTGGGCCTGGGCATGGACGCCGTACACTGGAACAAGGTTGGCTCCATTGTCGCCAGCTGGGTCACCTCGCCATTATTGGCCGGGATTATCTCCTTTGCCCTGATACGCAGCGTGCAGCGGCTGGTGCTTAACCACGACGATCCGTTCGAGCGTGCCAAAAAAGTCGTGCCCTTCTACATGTTCCTGGTCGGTTTCGTGATTTCCATGGTCACCATGGTCAAAGGCCTCAAGCACGTGGGACTGGAGCTGAGCTTCCTGCACAGCTTTCTGTGGTCTCTGGTCGGCGGTGCTATCGTCATGGCCGTGGGGTCGGTGTTTCTCAAACGTATCAAGCCCGACCCGGAAGCCGACAAGGACTTCCGCTTCAGCTCGGTGGAGCGGGTGTTTGCGGTGCTGATGATCTTTACCGCCTGTGCCATGGCCTTTGCCCACGGCTCCAACGATGTGGCCAACGCTGTTGGCCCACTCGCCGCCATCAACAGCGTACTGGCCTCCGGGGGCGTAGTCGGCGCCAAGGCCGAAATGCCCAGCTGGATTCTGCTGGTCGGCGCCATGGGGATCGTCTTTGGCCTCGCCATCTTTGGTGCCCGGGTCATGGCCACGGTAGGCAAGAAAATTACCGAGCTGACCCCTTCCCGCGGGTTCGCCGCCGAACTGGGTGCCGCCACCACGGTAGTGCTCGCCTCCGGCACCGGCCTGCCCATCTCGACCACACACACGCTGGTGGGCGCCATTCTTGGCGTTGGCATGGCCCGCGGCATCGGCTCCCTGAACCTGCGCGTCATTGGCACCATCTTCACCTCCTGGGTGGTGACCCTGCCCGCCGGCGCCCTGCTCTCCATCCTGTTCTTCTACTTTTTCAAGGGATTGTTCGGGGCGTAATCCAGGAGACGCCGTGCGCAGCAAGCCACACACTAACGCCGCCCAACGGGCGGCGCTTTTGTTTGGCACAACTTCCGGTAGCTCCACTGTGGGAGCTTGCCTGCAAGCGATTTAGCCCACTGAGAATGCAGAAAGTTTCGGGGCTCAAGTAACGAGTTTCGGAAGGCAAAAGCCCCGCTCTGCCTTTCAGGTTTTCGCAACTCGAAACTCGTGCCTCGCAATTGGCCTTTTTCGCTTGCAGGCAAGCTCCCACAGCGGCTCCGTAGCGACCGCTAGCGCCCGCACGTCCCCACTGGCTATACTGGCCAATCAATCACTTACCACCCGCCGCAGGGAAAACACCGTGTCCAGCACCACACCCGACAATCAGGTTCACTGGTTCCGCCAGTCCTCGCCGTACATCAACGCGCACCGGGGCCGAACCTTTGTGGTCATGCTGGCCGGCGAACTGCTGGACGGGCCCCGGCTGGCCCCGCTGATTCATGACCTTGCCTTGCTCAACAGTCTGGGCATCAAGCTGGTGCTGGTGCATGGCGCACGTCCGCAAATCAGTGCACGGCTGGCGGACGCCGGTATCGAATCGACATTCGAACAGCACATGCGCATCACCGACAGTGCCGCCCTGGATAGCGTCATGGCCGCGGTGGGTGCCCTGCGCCTGAAACTCGAAGGGCTGTTCTCCATGGGGCTCGCCAACTCCCCCATGCACAACGCCGGGATTCGCCTGATCAGCGGCAACTTTGTCATCGCCAAACCGGTCGGCGTGCGCAACGGGTTCGACTATCAGCACACCGGCGAAGTCCGTCGCATCGATGTGGACGCCATCCGCCAGCAACACAGCAGTGGCAACCTGGTACTGCTGTCGCCGGTGGGCTGCTCGCCCACCGGCGAGCTGTTCAACGTCAACGCCGAGGAAGTGGCCTCCACCGCCGCCATTGCACTGGGTGCCGACAAGCTCATCCTGCTTGGCGACGACCTGCGCCTGGCAGATCCGCAAGGCGAGCTGATCCGCGAACTCAGCCCGCAGGAAGCCGGCAAGCTGCTGGCCGATGAACAATTCGAAGACAACGGCGTGGACCGACAGCTCACCGCCGCCTGCCATGCCGCCAGCAATGGCGTGGGCCGGGCCCACCTGCTCGATGCCAGTGTCGATGGTGCGCTGATCAAGGAACTGTTCACCCGTGACGGCTGCGGCACCCTGGTCACCCGGGAAACCTACGAAACCCTGCGAGGGGCCCGCATCGAAGACGTGGGCGGCATCCTGGAACTGATCGAACCGCTGGAAGCCGACGGCACCCTGGTGCGCCGTTCACGGGAACTGCTGGAAAACGAGATACACCGTTTCGCCATCATCGAGCGAGACGGCATGGTCATCGCCTGCGCCGCCCTCTACCCCTTCCCGGACGACAAGACCGGCGAACTCGCCTGCGTGGCCGTCCACCCCGGCTACCGCAAAGGCGAACGTGGCGCGCAGTTACTGGGCTACGTGGAACGGCGGGCCAGAGAGCAAGGTCTGCAACGCCTGTTCGTCCTCACCACCCTCACCGCCCACTGGTTCCAACAGCAGGGATTTGAAGCCGCCGGCGTGGATGCGCTGCCGGGGGCCCGGCAGTCGCTGTATAACTGGCAGCGGAATTCGAAGGTGTTTGTTAAGCCGTTGTAGGGCTATCGCCGTGGGAGCCTATGCTTGCATGGCGATTAGGAAGGGATTGTGGCTCCCGCCTGGATGACTTGCTGCCAACCTGAAATCATTTCGCACCGATAACCGTGCTTGTCCTCGCCGGACGGGCCCAAAGGGGTGCTGCGCGGCACCCCTCTGGACTCCCACGCGCCCCGACTCCGTTCCTCGACTCACTCTAACGGGGAAGGGCCGCCCGGGAACGCTTAAGGTTATTCAACGCCCAGCTCCAGAGCGCACGCAGTGCGTCGCTTGCAGCTGCTTGTTATGCATTACTTGGCCAATGATATTTCTTGTGGATCTATGCGAAGATCTGACAATTTATTAAGCAACCCTTCAATATTTTTCTTGGCCGAACCTTCATTGGCTAACCTAAGTCTTTTCACAGCGGCAAAAGCGTCACCCACACCAGCGGTATGGGGTGTTATAACCGTATCATCAAAAATCACTTCTCCGCTATCAACGTTGGTTAAAATGTATCGAACATGCGCAGTTACTTCTAAATCTAATCCAAATAGCGGTTGGTCGACTTTGAGCATGTTTACTTCTAATCGATATTTTCCGTTATCTGAATAGAGGCCCTGAGATTTGAGGCTCTCTTTCACAGCACCCAAAAATGCTTCATTATCAATTTCAGAGGTCCACGCGGGATTGGTCTTTTTTCCACCTGACACTTGCCCAAGCCCCAAGTTTTCTTGTATTTCTTCAGAGTATTTTTTTTGATCGCCGTGGAAAACCATGTTTTCCATTTTTGCTCCTGAAGCACAACCCCAAAGATATGAGCATACAACTAGAACAAACGTAAACTTTACTAACTTCATTTTTTCCCCGTAGTTTTGGATTGCATAACGCTTTTAGCAGGGGCACGACGTCAGGAGCGTCCCTTGCCTAAACTTGTTAAGGCATTTGCGAACAAACGCCACCAGTATTTGGGTTTAGAGCCAATGCACACTTCATACGAATACAGCCTATCCCGAATTAAGCAGGAACCATCTAAGATCGGCATAAAAGGTACATTCAACCTTTTTACAGCATCCCATTGGTGTGCGTATTCGGTACTGCAGCTCGGACATTTTGGATTTGCCCCAGGAACAAACCTGCCTCCACAAGAGCAATTTGGAAGAGTTGCCGCTATTTGATCCAAGAGTTCTTGGTTGGCCTCATTTTCATAGAGCAACGCATGGTCTTGTTCTCTGTGGATTACATTGGAGCAAGTATCACAGAAAAAATGCGGGCAACTATCGCTCATACCACTTGATTGCCAAGCAGGAGTTTCCTTTCCGCACTTAGGGTTTGGACATTTCATTTTCCCTACCCATGGTGCATTCGATTCGTAGTGTACGATCTTCATATGGCCTTAACGCCTTACTCAGCCGGCGCGTCAGCGGTCGGCTGCAGCTTCTTGCTATATGCTGCGCAGGCGTATTGAGAGCGGATATAACGCCCCAGTTCAGCTGCAGCAGCTTCTGATGTAACTTGTTGCTCAGAGAAAGCTCTGTTCAGGGCCCCAATAAGCTCTTTGCTTCCTACATATAGCTGGCCTTTAAGGCAGGCCGCTCCTCGCAGCAATTCCGTAGTGCTGTAGGAAAACCCTGATACCCAAAGCATCGTTTCCTTCTTCGTTCCACCTTCAAGATCGAACTCAATAAGGTCTGAGCCCCAGGCATCTGAAGAAACCGCCGACGACGAAATCAGGCTCAATAGTGCTGTGAAAATCAGTTTTTTCTTCATTGCATATAACAGCGTATTCAGTCGAACGGTTCGACATATCTTTTTTCGATATAATTCTTAACGGGTTAAAGCACATATATCCAAAAAGCGGCTTCCCTTCAGTAGCTTAACGAGCAAATGCGACCTTTTCTCGTCTGACAAAACTCGAGCGTGCGGCTTATTTCCGGGAATCAGGTGCACTTAACCGCTTCACATGGCTTATTAAAATCACTTTATATCAACCGGTTAGCTTTTTCTGTAAGTCATATCCTACAAAGACTGTGGCCCCATCTGTTGAGCATGGCCCACACCATCATTTTAATAGTGCTCCGGAAGCTCAGGCAGGGCACGTATGTTTGTTAGGCGCGATGACGTGAAAGTGAGTGCCATACCGGCAAAGAGGAAGCCACGACTACCGCAGAATTCGCGCCTCACCGAGCGAAGCGAATAACTGGCACTCCTACAGCAACCCTGAACGTTTTCGCGATACAAGAACGCCAATGCCATCCGCGCGGCATCTTCCCCGTTAGAGTGAGTCGAGGAACGGAGCCCCGTGACGGCGTAGAGCAAAAAACCTGTCTGAGCGGAGCGAGTCTTTTTTGCGTCCGTCACAGGGCGAGTACCGGAGTGTGCCTGCGGAGCAGGCCGAGCGGCCCGGGGTGGCGGGGAGCCCAGAGGGGGAGCCAGCTCCCCCTTTGGGCCCGTCCGGCGAGGACAAGCACCTCTATTGGTGCGATGGGCCCACAGGCTGCCAGAAAGCCATCCAGCCATATACCACCGTCATCTCCGCATTCGTCCAGCGAGCTGGATCTGCTGCAAAACAGCCTGTTTTCAATAGGCGGCCGGCGCCTGTGAGAATTCCCCCTCTGTGGGTTACAATGACTCCCCTTATGCACAGTTATCGACCATAACGAGGTTCTCATGCCGCAGTATCGCTCTCGCACATCCACCCACGGCCGTAATATGGCCGGCGCTCGTGCCCTGTGGCGCGCCACGGGCATGAAAGATGGCGACTTCGGCAAGCCGATCATTGCCATCGCCAACTCCTTTACCCAGTTCGTGCCCGGTCATGTGCACCTGAAGGACATGGGCCAGCTGGTGGCCGGCGAGGTCGAAAAAGCCGGCGGTATCGCCAAGGAATTCAACACCATCGCGGTGGACGACGGCATCGCCATGGGCCACGACGGGATGCTCTACTCCCTGCCCAGCCGCGACATCATTGCCGATTCCGTGGAGTACATGGTCAACGCCCACTGCGCGGACGCGCTGGTGTGCATTTCCAACTGCGACAAGATCACCCCCGGCATGCTGATGGCCTCCATGCGCCTGAACATCCCGGTGATATTCGTGTCTGGCGGCCCTATGGAGGCCGGCAAGACCAAGCTGTCCGAGCACAAGCTGGATCTGGTAGACGCCATGGTCATGGCCGCCGATGACAGCGTGGACGACGAGACCGTCAACGAGGTAGAGCGCTCAGCCTGTCCCACCTGTGGCTCCTGCTCCGGTATGTTCACGGCCAACTCCATGAACTGCCTGACCGAGGCGCTGGGGCTGTCGTTGCCGGGCAATGGTTCGCTGCTGGCGACCCATGCCGACCGTCGCGAACTGTTTCTGGAAGCCGGCCGTCGCGTGGTCGATATCGCCCGCCTGTACTACGAGCAGGATGTGGAAGCCGTGCTGCCGCGCAACATTGCCAACGTCAAGGCATTCGAAAATGCCATGAGCCTGGATATCGCCATGGGCGGCTCCACCAATACCGTGCTGCACCTGCTGGCGGCGGCCCAGGAAGGCGAGGTGGATTTCACCATGGAAGACATCGACCGGCTGAGCCGCAAGGTGCCGTGTCTGTCCAAGGTGGCCCCTGCCACCCAGAAGTACCACATGGAAGATGTACATCGCGCCGGCGGCGTGATGGGTATCCTCGGCGAGCTGGACCGGGCCGGGCTGCTGCACCGGGATATCCCCATGGTGCATTCGGCGTCCGTGGCGGAAGCACTGGAACACTACGACATCATCCGCACCCAGGATGAAGGCGTGAAAAAGATGTTCACCGCCGGCCCTGCGGGCATCCCCACCCAGACGGCCTTCAGCCAGGACACCCGTTGGGAGTCGCTGGATGACGACCGCGAAAACGGCTGCATCCGTAACTACGAGCACGCTTACAGCAAGGACGGCGGGCTGGCCGTGCTGTACGGCAACATTGCCGAACGGGGCTGTATCGTGAAGACCGCCGGGGTGGACGATTCCATTCTCACCTTCACCGGCCGCGCCCGGGTTTTTGAGTCCCAGGATTCCGCTGTTCGCGCCATCCTCGGCGACCAGATTGTCGCCGGCGATGTGGTCGTGATTCGCTACGAAGGCCCGAAAGGGGGCCCGGGCATGCAGGAAATGCTGTACCCCACCAGCTACCTGAAATCCAAGGGACTGGGCAAGCAGTGCGCCCTGCTCACCGATGGCCGTTTCTCTGGTGGCACCTCTGGCCTGTCTATCGGTCACGCCTCTCCGGAAGCGGCGGAAGGCGGCGCCATCGCGCTGGTGCAGGAAGGCGACACCATTGCCATCGATATCCCCAACCGCACCATCCGCCTGGAGGTCAGCGATGAGGAACTGGCGCATCGTCGCATCAAGATGGAAGAGCGCGGCAAGCTGGCTTACAAGCCCAAGGAAATCCGGCAGCGCCGGGTCTCCACGGCCCTCAAAGCCTATGCCGCACTTACCACCAGTGCTGACCGTGGGGCGATTCGTGATCTGAGCCAGATCGGCGACTAACCCGCAGCCCCGGGAAAGGCGGCCCCATGCAAATGGCGCCGCCTTTTTTGTGCCTCGCAATCGCAGCCCGATGACTCAAAACCCGCGTCTCGCAACTCGAACAACGGAGATCGCGCCGCCACCGAGCGCAGCGAAGGAACGCCCGCAGGGTGAGCGTAGCGAATAACCGACACGCTTACGCGGTTGCCGTTACGCAAGGAACCCTTCGTTTTACCCCTTTTCACCCAAAGACAGGGATGGCGTAGGCTATAGTGACCAGCCTGGCCTTTAACGCGCCTCAAAGGAGTCCCCCAGCGCATGAGCCTTAAACACAAACTGATGCCCTACGTGGCGCGCCTGATTACCAGTGAAAGCCTGCAGCAGCTGCGCCGCCGTTTGCGGGAATGGCGACGGGTCCTTCGGCGCCAGCCTCATCAGGCCACCTTCTACTTCCGCATCGATGACCCTTATTCCGTGCTGATGGCACAGGTGCTGCCCCGTTTTGCCCGGCACTTCGGCATTACCATCACACCTCGGGTCATGCTTTACCTGGATCAGCAGATGTATCCGGCTGCCGACATGCTTGAGGAGCTGGCTCCCCGGGATGCCCTGCAGCTGGCCGAACTGCATGAACTGACCTTCCCCAAGGACTGGCAACTTCCCCCTCGCGAGGTCAGCCTCGCCGCGACCCGCTGCCTGCTCAAACACGAAGGCGACGAGCGCTTCTGGAGCCTGGCCGCCGCGCTGGCGGATGCGTTGTGGCGCCACGATCACGACAAGCTTGAAGCGCTGCTCTGCGAACATGGCCAAATGGCCGCCGACCGCGCCCAACTGGCACTGGAGGCCCGCCGCGACCAGTTTCTTGCCGATGGCCATTACCTTACCGGCACGCTGCACTATCAAGGAGAGTGGTACTGGAGCGTGGAACGGCTTGACCACCTGGCCCACCGCCTGAATGACCTGGGACTGGGTACCCAGGACTGGCCCCTGCCCTACGGTCGAGCCAAGCGGGCCCGCCTGAAGGACGCCATTCCTGCCCTCAAGGATTCACCCTTGGTGCTGTATTTTTCCTTTCGCAGCCCCTACTCCTATGTGGCGCTGTCTCGCACCTATGCCCTGGCAGACCACTATGGCCTCACACTGAAAATTCGCCCGGTGTTACCCATGGTCATGCGCGGCTTGAGTGTCCCCCGCGCCAAACGCTTTTATATTCTCAAGGATGCCGCCCGCGAAGCCCGACTTCATCAAGTACCCTTCGGCAAAGTGTGCGACCCGGTAGGCGCGGGGGTAGAACGCTGCATGGCCATCTGGCCCTTTGCAGAAAAAGAGGGCCGCCTGCGGGAATGGTTACGTGCCGCAGCGACCGGCATATGGAGCCAGGGCATCAATGCCGCCAGCGACAATGGCTTGAAGTTCCTGGTCGAAAACGCCGGCCTGGACTGGAAACGCGCTCGCCGCTGGCTGGATGACGACAGCTGGCGTGACCGCGCCGAAGACAATCGCAACGCCATGATGGCCGCGGGCAGCTGGGGCGTGCCCAGCTTTATGACTCAAGATGACATGGTATGGGGGCAGGACCGTTTTGCGATAATCGAGCGCAGCCTGCTAGCCTCGACATCACGACACAAAACCACCCCCTGAGGCGGAACCCTTACCCTGCAGAAGCCATGCTTGCATGGCGATTGTCGCAAGGACGGCATCACCCTGCCGCTTGGCTCCTGCAGTTTTGAACAGACCAAGGAGAACTTGATGACCATTGCTTACTGGTGCGTACTTGCCGCCATCTTCCTGCCTTACCTTGCCACCTCTCTGGCCAAATTCCAGGGCGGCTTCGGCCCCAAACAGAACCACAACCCGCGCGAATTCCTGGAAACCCTGGAAGGCAGCCGCAAGCGGGCCCACTGGGCACAGCAAAACGGTTTTGAAGTGACGCCGGCGTTCGCTGCCGCCGTTATCATCGCCCATCTGGCCGCCACGGCACCGCAAGGCACCATCGACGGTATCGCCCTGGCGTTTGTTCTCAGCCGCGTCATGTTTACCGTCTGCTATATCGCGGACTGGGCCAGCGCCCGCACCCTGGTCTGGGCATTTGGCATGGGCTGTATTGTTGCCTTGTTTGTCGGCGTTGGCGGCTAAAGAGCAGGCAATTGATAATTGAGAATGGATAGTTGATAACTGAAAACCCTATGGAGCCACCTGCAGTACCAACTGGAAGTGGCTTTCGTTATCAATTCTCAATTTTCCATTATCCATTCATCCAGCTGTGCCCCGGATCTACACCATATCCGTCAATGGCAAGGGTCGCTTCCCCTGCCGCGCGGATCAAACCATTGTCGACGCCGGCCACGAGGCCGGCTTCGGCTTTCCCGTCGCTTGCCGCAATGGGGTCTGCGAACGCTGCGCCGGCACACTGACCCACGGACACGTTCAGCAACGAAACCACACACTCCACGCGGGCGATACCGAAGGCACAGAGGTGCTATACTGCGTCGCCCTGCCACTCAGCGATTGCGAGATTACTGTGCCCGAGGTGACTGCCCCCGGCGAACTGCCGGTCCACAACGTGAATTGCCAGATCCTGGAGATCGAGGCGCTCAACCACGATGTGAGTCGCGCCTGGCTGCAACTGCCTGCCGGCAAACGCATCCAGTGGCACGCTGGCCAGTATCTGATGCTCAATCTGCACGGGGAATGCTATCCCTTCTCTATCGCCAACCACTGCGATGGCCGCAAGCTGGAACTGCACATTCGCCATGGCGACGACAACAGTGCCGCCCAGGACATCATGGCCAGTCTCAAGGCCGACAGCACCGTCAGCGTGACGCTGCCTGCTGGCGTTCGCTATATCGATACCGCACCGGAACGGCCCGTGTGGTTTATCTGTGGCTCCACCGGTTTTGCACCCGTCAAGGCCATGGTCGAGCGTCTTATCGCCGTGGACTTCCCACACCCCGTGCGTTTGTTCTGGGGCGCACGCACCCCGGAAGATCTTTATCTGCCCAACCTGCCTGCACAATGGACCGGCGTCCTGAAGGACTTCGAAGCCACCACATCACTCTCTGACATTCACCACCCCGACCATGCGCAAGGACTGGTACACGAAGCCGCCCTCGCTGCCCTCAGCGAGCCAACCCTGCCGCTGTTTTTTCTTGGCGGCTCCCCGCCCATGGCCTGGGCGGTATTCGATGCACTGGTGGCCGAAGGGGTCCCCGCACAGAACATTCACTGCGACGTCTTCGATTACGCCCCACGGGACTAGCGCAGCCCTCACTCCGGCTGGAATGTCAGAACTGGGAAACGTGAATTTTATTCAGGAAAATAAATTCGGCTCTGCCTCTGTCCACCCGTTAAAATCCTTACGCTAACTGGCATAAACCACTAAGGTAATGCGGGCAAAGCCTTGCTAATCTGTCTAAATGCCGTGAGCTATTGCGACGCACTCTCAATCCGGAACTTTATCGGGAATAAGCGGATTAAATCATGTCGTTGCCGGAACCAAGGGATGAACAAAGCCGGGTGTTACCATGCCATGAATGCGACATGGTGTCCGCTCATGATTTCCACACCACAGGCTGGATAGAATGCCCCCGCTGCCAACATCCAATCACTCACCACACACCCAAAGATACACTTACCCCCGCACTGGCTATGTCTGCGCTGGTGATGCTGACGCTTTCGTTGTGTTTTCCCTATCTCGGCTTTGAAAAAAGTGGCATCGAACGGATCATGACAATCAATGATGCCAGTATAGAGCTCGCAACCTTTGACCAACCCATACTCGCACTCATCACTCTGCTTACCATTGTGATACTGCCAGGCTGCTATTTACTCGCCATTCTTTTTCTTCATTACGCGCTGACCATGAAACGTCACGCCAGCATATCGAAACGTCTGATACAGATATTGCCGACCATCCAACCGTGGATGATGGCCGATGTATTTGTCATCGCTGCGCTTGTCAGCCTCGTCAAACTCGTTGGCATGGTTGAGGTAAAACTCTTTCCTTCGTTCTGGACTTTCGCAGCCTTTGCTTTTCTGTTGCTCGCCACAACACTCAGGGTAAACAGCATTCAGCTTTGGGAAAGGCAGCTCGGCACTCTACAGCAACCCCGTGACGCTCGACCTGGCCACACATCACGCTCACAAAATCTCAGTGCATGTCACCACTGCGGTCAGCTCCAGAATTGTCATAACACCCATTGCATACGTTGCCACCACTCCCTTCACGAACGGGCGCCACTATCGCTACAACGCGTTATCGCATTGCTGCTCACTGCCACCCTGTTCAGCATTCCAGCTCAAAGCCTGCCCATCATGGTCACTACGGCACTGGGAAAAGAGGATCCTGCAACGATTATTGCGGGCGCAATGCTGTTTCTTAAACACGGGGACTGGCCCATTGCACTCATCATCTTTACCGCCAGTGTCCTGATCCCTTTTGGCAAAATCATGGCCATTGCCTGGCTTTGCCTGGCAACCCGACGAACATCCCCGATGAATATGAAAACCCAAATGCGGCTGTACCGGGTGACGGAGTGGATTGGTCGATGGTCCATGGTAGATGTTTTTGTTATTGCCATTGTTGTAGCAATGCTGCAAATAGGACAGATTTTAAGTGTAGCTCCAGGTCTTGGCGGTATCGCATTCTGCGGCATGGTAATTTTCACCATGCTGGCATCGCACCAGTTCGACCCTCGCCTTATCTGGGACAATCAGGGCGACAACCTCAAAACACAGGAGAGCGACGTTGGCTGATCCGTCAATGCATTCAAGCAGAAAGATATCCGCCGTTTGGCTTATCCCCTTGTTTGCTTTACTCATAGGACTTTGGCTCGCCTATCGGCATCTCAGCTCTTTTGGACCGGTTATCACACTTCACATGGAACGGGCCGACGGCATTACTGCCGGAAAAACCCCAATTAAGATACGCAACGTCCAGGTAGGACTGGTCGAAGAGGTTTCTCTCTCTGATGACCTCTCTCACACAATTCTTCGCGTACAAATGATTCCTGAAACAGAGTCGATGTTTAATCAGGAAACCCGTTTCTGGGTGGTCAAACCCCGCATCGGGAAAGGGGGAATCAGCGGATTATCCACGGTACTTTCCGGCTCTTACATCGAACTGGAACCCGGCGACAGTTCCACACTGAAAAAGCAATTCACCGTTCACGACACTCCTCCGGCAGTTGACCCTGACAATGCATTGTTCCTGAGACTCACCAGCACTCCCGGCAGTAACATCAACAATGGCGATCCTGTCAGTTTTCAGAATTTAAAAGTAGGACAAGTGATTGAGACAAGCTTCGACCCGGCCAGCAAGCTTTTCAGACACCGCCTGTTCATTGAAAAACCGTATGACGTACTGGTAACCCGCAACACGCGTTTCTGGAAAGTCAGCGGTGTCGGCTTCCAGCTGGATGCCTCAGGCTTCCAGGCCCAGATCAACTCTCTCGAAGCATTGCTTGGAGGCGGGATTTCATTTGCGGTTCCTGACAGCAACATGCTCCCTGGTGAACCAGCAATTGACGAAACCGAATTCATGCTTCATGACGACAAAGAAGCAGCACGTCAATCGCTCTATACGGAAACGGCAAAGTTCGTTGTACTCGTCAAGAACAGCATCAGGGGACTCTCAAATGGGGCCCCCGTAGAATATCGCGGCATCCGTATTGGCACGGTAGAACAAGCGCCATGGACCCTTGGATTTGAAGGGACGCAAGGGCTGGGGCAACAACCGATCCCCGTTCTGATCCGATTTGAACCGCAAAGACTGAACAATGGTGCGGTAGTGGACCCTCGCCATTGGCATGAGGAATTCGAACGGTTGGTCAACCATGGGTTAAGGGCCAGCCTGAAGGTTGGCAACATGCTAACCGGCTCATTGTATGTGGACCTCAAATTCCATGAAGATGCCCCCCAAGCCGACCTTACCGCTCGCCATCAATCCATTCCCGTCTTCCCCTCCGTTGATGGTGGCTCACTGGAGAAAATTGAAGAACAGATTCATCAGCTATTAGTCTCCCTGAATGATGTTCCGGTTCAAGAGATCGCCAACCATATCAACGAGAACCTGGAAAACCTGAACGCCATCACCCGACGGGTAGAAGTATTGCTCGCCGATCCGGCAATGAGCCAACTTCCCCAGCTGCTCACCGATAACCTGAAAGCTCTGGAGGGAACACTTGAGGGCTGGCAGTCAGACGGCGAAGGCCAGCAGCACTTGATCGGCACACTGGAGAAACTCAATCATTTGCTTAATGAGGCAGAGCCTTTGATTGACACACTCAACCAACAACCCAATGCCCTTATCTTTCAGCGTCATACGGCTGAAGACCTACAACCCCGAGGTGCACAATGACGCGCTTGCCCATCATCGCCCTGGTTACCGCCCTTACCCTGGGGTGCAGTCACACGCCCCCGTCTCCACCTCCCGGCTATTTACTTCCCTCTGCCAGCCACATGGCCAATAGCAGTACAGAGGTAAATATACGTCTTGCCAGCTACCTCGATCGTGGCGGCATTGCCATGCAGCTAAGCAACAGCGAGATACGCGTGGCACGTCATCATCGCTGGGCCGACCCATTGAGCGCCCAATTACAACGCTCGCTTGAAACCGCCCTCGCCGCCGTTCACAACGACGAAAGCACCCACCTGACCGTGGAACTCAGTCGCTTTCAGGGCATGCAGGGTGAAGAGCAAGACAGCGATAGCGCAGTCATTACCGGTCGATGGAGGCTAGAAGGAGCAGCGCCGAAGGAAGGATTGATTCAGTGGCAAGCACCACTGCAAGAAGGCGGGTACGCCAATCTGGTCAGGGCACTGGATGCGGGTTGGCAACACATCGCCACCGAGATCGCCAATGCCCTTAACACTGCCCCACGGTAAACCCGGCAGGCGGCAAAGTCGGAGCGGTCGTTCATTCGCGGTGGAACCTCCGCTCCCACAGAAAACCCCAAACACCCTACAGGAAGACTTACAGCGCCTTGTCCGGCATGGGCAGGGCGGGTAGCTGGCCTTCCAGCTGTGCCAGACGACGTTCGAAGGTTTTCATGGCCTTGGACGAATCGCCCAGCGCCTGATACAGGCGCGACAGCTCCGCCAGCGCAGTCGCACTCTGGCTGGAATTGGCCGCCGCTTCAAAGAAGCCCTGGGCCTTGCCCCATAGCCGCGCCTTCAGTGCCACCCGGCCGGAGGTAATCAGCACCGCCGCGTTACCCGGGCGCTCCGCCAACCAGCGCTCCAGCACCTGCAGCAAATCGTCCGGAGACACATCATCAATGGCTTCCAATACCGGCGGCAGACGGTCATCCCACTCCTGATCCAACTTTTCACGGACCAGATTCAGCGCGCCCTTGCCGCCTCCCAGCTGGGCCAGAAAGCCTGCATAACGGGCAATCATGGCCGGATCGTTCTTAAGCTGCACCGGGACGTTTTTCCACAGTTTGCGCAATTCCTCACGGCGACTGTCTGCATCGTTGAAACCGGGCTTGCGGGCGGTTTCCTGCAACAGGGCCAGCCACGCGCGGCGCTCACGCCGGGATTCCCCCTCACCAAACGCCCGCTTGAGACGCGGCATCAGATCACACAGCGCCGGCCAGTCTCGCTGGCTTTCCAGCACCTGGGCATAGGTCCGCAGAATCCGCTTGTTTCGGGGGGCCATGTCCGCCAGCACCTTCAACTCTTCACGGGCCTGATCGGGATAACCGTCATCCAGTGCAAAGCGGGCTTTCATCAAACCGGCCACCAAGCGCCCGCGGTGATCACTGCCGGCGTTTTCCAGATACCGCTGGCTGGCCTCCACGTTATCCTGCTCCTGAGCGGTTTCCGCTGCCAGCAGCCAGGCAAGCATTGGCCAGTCGCCATCTTCACCCGCGGCCACCAACAACCGCTCCGCCTTATCCAGTTCACCATCCACCAGTTGCAGGAAACCGCTACGCAGGCGGCGGGCGGCGACCTGTTTTTTCCAGCGGCGGGTCGCCCGCATGGGCTCCAGCGCGTTCCAGGCGGCATTGCCCAGCAAGGTCAGCACCACCAAGGCCACCGAAGCCAGCAACGCCATCAAAATGACAAAACCCAGGGTGGTATCCAGCGAGAAGTCATCACGGATCACCAGTACATACCCGGAATCCACCGCCATCCAGCGGCCCAGCATCAGGGCAAATACCAGCGCAACGATGACCAGCAGGGCGACTTTTTTCATGCCCCACCCTCCTTACGCTTCAGCGCTTCGATGGCCTGCAAACCGGCGCCGATTTCCGGCAAGGCATACGCGACCTGCTTGCCCCCCATATCGTTCAGCACCTCTGCCATATGGGCCGCACGGGGATCATCCTTTCGGAACCATTCCTTCAAGGTCGCCCGGGCATTGTCCAATGCCTGACGATAGGCCTCACCACGGCCCTGCATCAGGGCCAGTTGCGCCTGTTGCAGGCTGCCATCGAGGGTCAGGCGCACCAGCGACGCCTGCTCAGCGGTGAGAGGCAGCGGCACCCGCCCTTCATGGTGACGTACATTCACCGGCATGCGATCCAGCACATCCTGCCACCAGGGCTGGTTGACCTCAGGGCGATTTTTCTCCGGCGGCGCCTCTTCCACTGGTACCGCCAGTTCCACCACCGTCTGACGCAAGGCGCCCAACTGCAGCACCATGCCCTGCACATCGACCTTGCTGGCACGGCTCAGCTTGTCCATGTCTACCGCCAGCGCCTGACGCGCGGACAATACGGAAGGATCATCGATGCGGGCAAGAATGTTATCGGCCGCTTCCAGCAAACGACGGGCCGCAATGGCATCCTGGGTTAGCAGCAGGCGTTGGCTGGCCAGGCTGGCCAGCGCACGGGATTCATTGATCAGCCACAGGCGCTGGCCACCGGTCTTGATATCGGTGAGCGCAGTGCGGTCCTTGATCTGCTGGGAAGCCAGTTCCGCCTGCTTTTTTTCAAACGCAGCCAGGGCACCCTGCACCTCACTGCGCTGGCTGGCCATCTGTGAAGTCAGTGTCTGGAGCTGCTCGGCAAAACCCGCTTTGTCACTTCGCAGACGCTGATACTCCTGCCAGCCCCACCAGCCACCGGCACCAATCACCGCGGCCAGGATCAGGATAATCAGGACAAGCCAGATAGTGACCCCGCGTTGCCGGGAAAGAAGACGGTCCTGCGTCATGACTGCTCCAGTACTTTATGAGTTGTTGGTCAAAAACCTTAAAGGGGGGCGCTCTGCCTGTCCATTAAACAATGTAATGCAGCGGGGACGGCAACACGATTATTGCAGGCCAGGCAATGCAGCCAGCATATCGTCATCGTGGGCACTGGCGGCAGTGATCACGGTTCCGTCAAAGCTGGCACGAATCTGTGCGGCGACACGCTCGCCAGCGGCAATCACGCCACACCCGGCAGGCAAACCCGACACCACGCTGTGCCAACTTTCCACACTGGTGATCATGGCCCAGTCACAACCGGGCGGGCAATGAAAATCCGGGTTGGCCTGACGACGATAAAACGCCAGCGAGGAAACCTCGGCGCCACGGGCCTGCAGGGTCTGCGCCAGCAATTCCCGGCCGGTTTCGCCCCGACACAACAGCACCTTTTTTTCCTGAATATCCTGCAGGCAGGGCAACGCCAACACCGCCTCGGAGTTAAATCCGCTGGCGGGCACTTCAGCCGTCAGCTGCCATTGCCCCAGTTCCGCGGCAGTGGCGCGGCCTACCGCCAGCCAGTGCACGCCGACCGGCCATTGAGGCCAGAGATCCGCCATGGCGGACAGCGCCAGTCGTGCGGCATTGGGGCTGGCGAAAAAGACCCCGTGATACAAATCCAGATCCATCAGGGTGCGCCGCATGGCCGCCGTCACCGGCAAGGGCTCGATCAGCAGGGCCGGGCTATGGCACGGCTGATACCCCGCTTGCCCGAGCGCGGCCATTAGGCCCTGTTCCTGTCCCTGTGGGCGGGTCACCAGTACCTGCATGAGCACTACCGGTTGTAAAGCGCCTTGAGAATATCATCGGCCCCCTGGGCCAGCAGCTCTTCAGCCAGCTGGATGCCCAACTCTGCCCCCGCATTGCGATGGGCACGCCCTTCAGCCCGCAACACCCGACTGCCGTCTTCTTCGGCCACCAACGCGCGCATCCACAGGTCGTCCCCTTCCAACAGGGCAAAGCCGGCGATGGGAACCTGACAACCGCCTTCAAGTCGACGATTCATGGCACGCTCGGCCACCACTCGATCCCAGGTGTCGGTATCGCTCAGCGGGCTGAGCAGCTCGATGGTACGGGCATCCCCGTCGCGACACTCGATGCCCACCGCGCCCTGGCCAACCGCAGGCAGGGATTCCTCTGGTGGCATCTCATAGCGAATACGATCAAACATCTGCAGCCGTTTAAGGCCGGCAGCGGCCAGAATAATGGCATCAAATTCTCCCGCATCCAGCTTGCCGAGACGGGTCTGCACATTGCCGCGCAGGCTCTTGACCACCAGATCCGGGCGGTTCGCCTTCACCTGCGCCTGACGGCGCAAGCTGGACGTGCCCACACAGGCCCCCTGCGGCAACGATGCCAGACTGTCGTACTGATTGGACACAAACGCATCGCGGGGATCTTCCCGCTCACAGATTACCGGCAGCACAAACCCCGGCGGCAGCTCCATGGGTACATCCTTCATGGAGTGCACGGCAATGTCCGCACGGCCATCCATCATGGCCTCTTCCAGCTCTTTGACGAACAACCCCTTGCCACCGATCTTCGCCAACGGGGTATCCAGAATCTTGTCACCCTGGGTCTTGATGCGCACCAGCTCCACACTCAAGCCCTCATGCAGGCTTTCCAGTCGCTGCTGGACATATTCCGCCTGCCAGATGGCCAACGGACTGGAACGGGTGGCGATACGCAAGATTTCGCGGGACATGGGGGATCCTGTGTTCAGTTGAAAAGTGGGCCCAGTCTACAGCAAAGGCGCACAGTGGCCGAGACGAGGAGCTGAAAGCTCAAAAGCGCGGGCAGAGCAGCCGGATTCAGAAACGTCGAAGCCGCGCCCATAAACTGGACGCGGCTTCAAGAGCAGGACCAAACTGGCGCAGGCCCACGCTTCAGCTTTGGACTTTCAACTTAATTGCCGTAGACCACCACGGTAAACTCGGCGAGTACACCGAAGAAATTCTGGGATTCATAATCCACATGGTGGATCTCGGTAATACCACCATTCCGGGCCGCCGTCTGGATAGAGGCATCCCCGGACGCGATCAACCCCAGGATGGAGCGAGTAGAGGCACGACCCACACGGGTCGGCTTTTCCGTGGAAGCCGTCGCCGTCAGCGGCGCCTTCACATTGGCAAACAGAAGACCGGAAACCGGCATGGTAGCGGTGGCGCAGCCACTCAGTACGACAGCGCTGACCAGCAGCAGAAGCAGCTTTTTCATGACTTGGATCCTGTTGTTGTTATTCGGCGGGCCAATCCCCAGCACGCCACAAGGCTAGCATGCCGGGAGTTGGCTGTTAATTCCCCAAATGACCGCAGTTAAAGGTTCTGCAGTACCCGGCGCAAGCCTGCCACATGGCGGCGGCTGACCGTCAATCGGGACTCGATACCCCGCAGCCGGACCTGATGGTGGCCGGCGGTGGCCATTTCCATGCCTTCAATGAACTTGAGTGCCACCAGCGCATTGCGATGGATGCGCACAAACATCTCCCCGAATTCGGTTTCCAGCTCTTTCAGGGTCTCATCAATCAGAACCTCACCTTCGCCATAGCACACGGTGACGTATTTCTGGTCAGCGAGGAAATACCGCACGTCATCCACCGGCACCAGTTCCAGCCCACGGTGAGTACGGGCACTGATATGGCCACGGCGGCGAGGCTTCTCTTCGCTGACTTCCTTGCCGATCTCCGCCAACTGCACCCGGTTGAGGGTACGGGCCTTGGACAGGGCCGCGACCAGGTCATCTGCGCTCACCGGTTTGAGCAGGTAATCCACCGCATGAACCTTGAAGGCCTGCAGGGCATGCTCGTCATAGGCGGTGCAGAAAATCAGTGCCGGCGGGTTATCGATCTTGCTGAGGTGCTCAGCGGCCTCCATACCGTCCATTTCCGGCATGCGGATATCCATCAGCACCACATCGGGCCGATGTTCCTGAGCCTGCTCGATGGCCTCGCGACCGTTGGCGGCTTCGGCAACCACCTCCACCCCGTCGGTTTTATCTACCAGACGTTTCAGGCGGTCCCGGGCCAGTTGCTCATCATCACATACTAGTACCCGCATAATTTTCGTCCCTTATTGCTGTAGCGGATAACGGATTTCTATCTCGTATTCTTTTTCTTGCGGGCGGGATTCCACCGCCACCTGATCACCGTAAAGAGCCTGCAACCGGTGCAGGATATTTTCCAGCGCCATGCGGTTGCCCTTGTGATGACCATCACCCGGCGGTTTGGGGTTGCTCACCGACAAACGCAGGAAACCACCTTCATCCACGGCACTGATCACCACCATGCCACCAGCGGCCAATGGCTGTACACCATGATAAATGGCATTTTCGAGCAAGGGTTGCAAGGTTAACAGGGGAATCCGCACATTTTCCGCCGGCACCTGAATGTCCCAGGTGACCTGCAAACGGTCCCCCATACGCAGCTGCTCAATATGGATATAGCGACGGCAAAGCTCCAGCTCATCGGCCAGAGAGGCTTCATTCCCGCTGCTTTTCAGGCTCGCCCGGAACAACACGGACAAATCCTCTACCACCTGCTCGGCGGCATCCGGATCCACCGCGATCAGGCTGGAGATAATGTTCATGGAATTGAACAAAAAATGCGGGCGTATACGCGATTGCAGCGCCTGTATTCGTGCCTGCAGCTCTGCCTGCCCCTTCTGCCGCAGCTGCTCTTGAACGTAGAAATAACGCATTACCAGCCCGGCAATGATCGCCGCTATCAAGCTGTTGACCAGAATTTCCGGGCTCCACATCGGACTGATGTGCAGGGTGCCGGCCACCCAGGCCATCACCGCGCGAGCGACCAGGCTGAACAACAGGGTGTCCAGCACCACCAGCAACACCACCGACACTGACGCCCAGGCCGGCGCCAACTGGTTCAAGCGCGGGCGCAACTGGCAGACCATTGCCGCCGACGTCAGGCCAACCCACTGGACAAACAGGGACGTTACCGCCAGGCGGCCAACGCTGAATGCATCGTAGTAGGTGGCCACCAGGGTCACCACCAGCGCCATCAACTCAGCAACGACAACGACCACCAGCACCGCCCGGGTACTGCAGAGGTCGGGTAGAAACCCGCTGCCTGGCGGCTCATCCATGGCTGCCATTGCGGCTCCTTATCGGTAGAAATTATGAGCTTCTCCGCTTTTATACCTTAACTGACAGCCAGCCCCAAGGGATTGTTCAGGGGTTCACCGGTCCCTGCTATACTGCGCGCCCGCAATTCCGGCTTTAGATGAGCGAGTACGATGACTGACAAGCAGCAGAACAAACTCTGGGGCGGCCGCTTCAGCGAATCCACCGACCAGTTCGTGCAGGAATTCACCGCCAGCGTGAATTTCGACCAGCGCATGTACCGTCAGGACATCTACGGCTCTCAGGCCCACGCCACCATGCTGGCCGAGGTCGGCGTGCTGACCGATGACGAGCGCGACGCCATCATCAATGGCCTGGCCGAGATCCAGAAGGAAATCGAAGCCGGGGAATTCCAGTGGTCCGTGGCCCTGGAAGATGTGCACATGAATATTGAGGCCCGCCTCACCGACAAGATCGGCATCACCGGCAAGAAGCTGCACACCGGCCGTAGCCGAAACGACCAGGTGGCCACCGACATCCGCCTGTGGCTGCGTGATGAAATGCTGATCATGGAAGAACAGTACCTGCACCTGATGACCGGCATGCTGGATCTGGCCGAGCGCGAGGCTGCCACCATCATGCCCGGTTTCACGCACCTGCAGACCGCCCAGCCGGTCACCTTCGGCCACCATCTGCTGGCCTGGTTCGAAATGCTCAAGCGTGACCGTGAGCGTCTGCTGGACGCCAAAAAGCGGGTCAACCGCATGCCGCTGGGCGCCGCCGCCCTGGCTGGCACCACCTACCCCATCAACCGTCAGCGCACCTGCGAACTGCTCGGCTTTGATGGCGTCTGTGAGAATTCCCTGGACGCAGTTAGCGATCGCGATTTCGCCATCGAATTCTGTGCCCTGGCCGCCCTGTCCATGACTCACCTGTCGCGCATCAGCGAAGAGCTGGTGTTGTGGACCAGCGCCCAGTTCAACTTCATCAACCTGCCCGATCGCTTCTGTACCGGCAGCTCCATCATGCCGCAGAAGAAAAATCCTGACGTACCGGAGCTGGTGCGCGGCAAGACCGGCCGCGTCAACGGCCACCTGATCAGCCTGCTGACCCTGATGAAAAGCCAGCCACTGGCCTATAACAAGGACAACCAGGAAGACAAGGAACCGCTGTACGATGCCGTGGACACCCTTAAAGGCAGCCTGCGCGCCTTTGGCGACATGATCCCGGCCCTGGAGCCCAACCGCGAGGTGATGCGCGAAGCGGCCCGCCGCGGCTTCGCCACCGCCACCGATCTGGCCGATTACCTGGTGCGCAAGGGCATCGCCTTCCGCGACTCCCACGAGATCGTCGGCAAGGCTGTGGCCTACGGCGTAGAGAAGAAGAAGGATCTTAGCGACATGTCCCTGTCTGAACTGAAACAGTTCAGCGACCAGATCGAAGACGACGTGTTCGACGTATTGACCCTGGAAGGCTCAGTGAGCGCCCGTAACCACATCGGCGGCACCGCCCCCGATCAGGTCCGCGCCGCCGTTGCCCGCGCCCGTGAGGCACTGGACAATACCGGTAACGCCTGACCCAGGCGCCTGCCCGCAGGCAGGCATTGATTCGCCCGGCGGAAAGGGCCGCTGCCCTTTCCGCTCTTTGCGCCCGGAGCTGGAAAATGCGCTTATCTGCCTTGTTACTGCTTGCCCTTCTCACTGGCTGTGGCCAGAAAGGGCCTCTGTACTTTGCGCCGGACGAACCCAGGCAGCCCGCTCCGAGCCAGCCAGCCCAAGACACCGCTGACGACGCTCAGCACGATGACGATCAGAAGGACTGACCATGGACCCCTTCCAGTACCGTGACGGCGAACTGTTTGCCGAAGAACTGCCGGTAGCACAACTGGCCGAACGTTTCGGCACCCCCCTGTATCTTTACTCCCGGTCCGCCTTCGAACGCCATTACCAGGCCTTCGACGACGCCTTCGGCGATCACCCTCACCAGGTCTGTTATGCGGTGAAAGCCAACTCCAACCTGGCAGTGCTGAACGTGCTGGCCCGCTGCGGGGCCGGCTTTGATATCGTCTCCGGCGGTGAGCTGGAGCGGGTACTGCGCGCCGGCGGCGACCCGGACAAAATCGTGTTTTCCGGGGTCGGTAAAACCGCCGCCGAAATGGCCGCTGCCCTGAAAGCCGGCATCCACTGTTTCAATGTGGAGTCCGCTGCCGAACTGGAACTGCTTAACTTGGTGGCCGGCGAACTGGACATGGAAGCCCCCATTTCCATCCGGGTAAACCCGGACGTGGACGCCCAGACCCACCCCTATATTTCCACCGGTCTGAAAGACAACAAATTCGGCGTGGACATCAACAAGGCCCCGGCCCTGTACCAGCGCGCCCACGAGATGCCGCATATCCGCATCCTCGGCATCGACTGCCACATCGGCAGCCAGCTCACCAATCTGGCGCCGTTCGAAGATGCGTTGGAGCGCGTGCTGAAACTGCTCGACCAGTTACAACAACAAGGCATCGAGATCCATCATCTGGATCTGGGTGGCGGACTGGGCGTGACCTACAACGACGAAACGCCGCCGGAGCGCAGCGCCTATGTCCAGGCCCTGCTCAAGCACATCCCCGGCGACCTGCCGGTTCATATCGAGCCCGGCCGTTCCATTGCCGCCAACGCCGGGATCTTTATCACCCAGGTACTGTTCCTCAAGCCCACCGAGCACAAGAACTTTGCCATCGTGGATGGCGCCATGAACGACCTGATCCGCCCCAGCCTTTATTCGGCCTGGCAAGACATCGTGCCGGTGAAACCCCACGATGCAGACTGTCGCACCTGGGACATCGTTGGCCCGGTATGCGAAACCGGCGATTTCCTCGGCAAGGATCGCGCCCTGTCTCTGGAAACCGGCGATCTGCTGGCGGTGCGCAGTGCCGGCGCCTACGGCTTCGCCATGGCCAGTAACTACAATAGCCGCAACCGCCCTGCCGAAATCATGGTAGATGGTGACCAGGCCTTTGTCGTGCGTCAGCGTGAAACGTTTGATGAGCAGTTAAAGCCAGAATCACTGCTCCCCTGAGGCCCTCCTTTTGAGGGGTCTGCGGCCCGCAGCCCCCTCAGGGAACGACGCCCCCTCTGTCTTTCCCTCCTGCTTTTGTGCTTCACTTCCTACACGCTCTCCACTGCCCATCGTCATGCCGCGATTTCTGATTCTGCTGACTTTACTGCTACCGGCCCCGGCCTTCGCTGCCACCCCGGTGCAAAAAGCCATTCGTCTCAGCCTTGCCGAAAGCTATGTAACGGCCACCTTGCTGACTGGCGGCAATGCCGTGCGACTGGGGTTCTGGGACTTCGACCCCAATAATTTTATTGGGTTTGAAGACGAGAACCTGGGATCACTGGAAGCCCAGGAGCTGCGTCAACGGCTCACCACCGTGTCACTCCCTTACTCCTGGAGCACCCCGATCGGTGAACACAGCAACACCCTGGTTCTGAATGCCAAGGCGGCGTATCTGGGGCAAAAGCAGGAAACCCAGCTAGCCTCGTCCACCAGAAGCACCCGTGACACCATCGACAGCTCGGTCACTACCCTCACGTCAGGGGCAGAGTTCCGGCACCGCCTGAACGACAACATCGGGCTCGCCGCGGGCCTGAACCTGAACTGGCAGCGTTATCTCAATGATACGGATTTCAACACTCCGGAATCCCAGGCGCTGGCCCCGGCGCTGGACGGTCTGGTCACCAACTACAGCGCCAACGCCTGGCAGGCAGAACCCTACCTCAGGACAACCTGGTTTATCGGTGGACGCCGCGCCGAGGTCAAGTTGATCAGCGAATGGCACTACATGAAAGGGCGCACTTTTGCGACCAGTGAACCCGCCCATGACGTCCAGCCAGAAGCCTGGTACTGGTCCAATGGCGTCCGCTGGCGCCACCCCTTCGTCACTCGCATCCTTCCCGGCCAGAATGTCTGGATGCAAGCCTCACGCTATGATCTGGGAGCTGATCTGGATGGCCCGCTGGGCAACCACTATTACTATGAAGCCGGGGTGGGCTGGCTGCTGGACGTGCAAAAGCTCAACATCCCGTTCGTGGATAATATCGGGGTAGGCATCAACCTGAATTACGGCAGCGTATTACGCGGCGGCACGCTGGTGCTGCTGTTCAATGAGGAGTAACCCGCAGCAAAAGGTACAGCGGCACGGCGCCGATCTGGAATTACGACTTCAACTCGGACGACTACCGTGTTCCGGTGGGCGCACGACTCGGCAAGGAGGTTTTCAACTTCCTTGTCGAACCGCAGGTCTCGGTGGCTGACCGGGCCCCGGCCAGCCACAATGGCAATTGTGCTTCGCCATGAACATGGTGTTTCTGTAAGCGAACGAGGCGAGGCTTACGCCCCTTCCCCGGTAAGACGCTTCACCATACCGTGACCGCCGGTGTCGCACAGGTGCTCCTTGAGTAAAGGCATGGCCTGAGCCATATGCTGGGCCAGGGTGTAAGGCGGGTTGATAATCAGCATGCCGGACCCCGTCATGCCACGGCCAGAGGCATCCGGGCGCACGCACAGTTCCACCCGCAACAGATCCGGCATTTCCGCCTTGATGAACTCACGCACAAAATGCTCCGTGCGATTCCGGTCAAGCACCGGGTACCAGATCGCATAGGTCGCCGTGGCCCAACGCTCCATGGCCATCTGCAGGGCAGGCAGCACATCCCGGTAATCACGTTCCAGCTCATAAGAAGGATCAATCAGCACCATGCCGCGGCGATGCTGGGGCGGCATCATGGCCTTGATGCCCTGCCAGGCATCCAGCTTTTCCACCCGCACCCGCTTGTCGCCGGCGAAACGCTTGTGCAGCAATTCGAAATCCGTGCTGTGCAGCTCGGTACATTGCAGACGGTCCTGTTCACGCAACAGGCTGGCGGCAATGCTCGGAGAACCGGGGTACTCGCGCAGTTTTCCCACCGGATTGAGCTGCTTCACCAGCTTCACATACTGGTCGATCACACCAACCTCTGTGCGCTTGTCCCACAGCCGCTCGATGCCGTCCCGGTACTCCCCGGTCTTCTGCATGTGATCACTGTCGATCAGGTAATTGCCTGCCCCACCGTGCGTGTCGTGCACCGTGAAGGGCTTATCCTTCTTTTTCAGGTACTCGATGATGGCGATCTGCACGATGTGCTTGAGGACATCGGCAAAGTTGCCGGCGTGATAGCTGTGGCGGTAGGAAAGCATGGGCAACAGGCCTGGTAATGAAGGTAATGGCATGGGTGAAGGCTTTGGCGTGATTGTAAACCATGATGGGGACGTTGACAGTTGATAGTGGACCTCTGACAGCTACGCGAACAGGCATCGGTTTTTCCCCACCCAGGGAGCCCGCCCCCATCGCCGGGTCGCGGCATCATGCCTTCAAGCTGAACCGCTTACTGGCCGCGACGCTGTCAAAGGTCCACCATCAACTGTCAACTCATCCTCATTCCCCTGTCACCGCACGGTCTATCTGCATACAATATCCTCTCAAATCACGTACTGCTGGATTGTTATGAACCTGCGTTTCACCAAAATGCACGGCCTTGGCAACGATTTCATGGTGATTGATGGTATCAATCAGCCACTGCCTGAGAACGGCCTGCCGTTTCCTGCCGACGAAATCCGCCGGCTTGGCAGCCGCCATTTTGGCGTGGGCTTCGATCAGATGCTGATTGTCCAGCCGGCACAGGGCGAGGCAGATTTCCGCTATCGCATTCTCAATGCCGACGGTTCCGAGGTGAGCCAGTGCGGTAACGGCGCCCGCTGTTTCGCCCGTTTCGTCCGAGAGCAGGGCCTGACCCAGAAACAGGACATTGTGGTCGAAACCGCCGCCGGGCAAATGACCCTGTCGGTCACCGACGACGAACAAGTCACCGTCGACATGGGCGCGCCTCGATGGGCCCCGGACGCCATCCCAATGACCGCCAAGGGCGAAGCGGACAGCTACTTCCTTGTCTCCGGCACTCAGGCATGGGAAGTGGGCGCGGTGGGGCTGGGCAACCCGCATTGCACCCTGCTGGTGGAAAATGTGGATACCGCGCCAGTAGAGAGCGCCGGTCCGCTGCTGGAATGTCACGAACAATTCCCCGAACGGGTCAATGTGGGCTTCATGCAAGTGGTCAGCCGTGAGGAAATTCGCCTGCGAGTCTACGAGCGCGGCGCCGGGGAAACCCTGGCTTGCGGCTCTGGCGCCTGCGCGGCCGTGGTAATTGGCCAGCGACGCGGCTGGCTGGATAACGCCGTTACCGTGCATCTGCCCGGTGGCTCCCTGCACATCGAATATCACGGTGAGGGCGGCATCCGGATGACAGGCCCGGCCAGCCATGTCTATGATGGCAGCATTGATATCAAGACTGACTGATCAGCACAGGACGGACAGATGACGGATCACAGCCCGGCGAATGCCGACCAGGTCGCCGCCTACCTGCGGGACAACCCGGAGTTCTTCGAGCAGCGGCCGGAACTGCTGGAACTGTTGCGTCTGCCTGACTCTAAAGGCGAAGCCGTCTCCCTGCTGGAGCGTCAGGCCTCGATCCTGCGTGAACGCAATACCGAGTTACGCGACCGACTCAACGGCCTGCTGGATGTGGCCCGCGAAAACGACCACCTGTTCGACAAGACCCGTCGCCTCACCCTGGCCCTGCTGGAAGCCCGCGGCGCCGAAAAGCTGTTCCGCAATCTGCTTACCAGCCTTGGCGACGACTTCCGGTGCGACCGGGTGTCGCTCATGCTCTATGACCGGGAAGTGCCGATCCTCGGCGATCTGCGCAACCAGATCCGATGTGTCGACAGCAACGCGTTGCCTCAGGCACTCAATCACCTGCTGCGCAATGGCAAGGCCGTGTGTGGCGCCATGCGTCAGGAAGAGATGGACGCCCTGTTCAAGGAACATGCGACCGACATCCGCTCCGCCGCCATGGTCCCGCTGGAGTATCAGGGCCGTCTCGGCCTGCTGGCGATCGGCAGCAAAAGCGCCATGCACTTCCGCAGCTCCCTGGGCACCCTGTTCATCACTCACATCGGTCAGGTACTCAGCCGCCGCCTGCACGAAGTGCTTCGTCAGTACCCGCATCAGGCCGCCAAGAAAATCAGTGAACAGTGAATAGTTAACAGTGAACAGCGAAAAAGACGAACCCCAAAAAGCTGTCAACTCTCAACTGTCCACTGTCAACTCGTTCCTTACCCACCTTGAATCGGAGCGGCGGCTTTCGCCGCATACGGTCAGCAATTATCAGCGTGATTTGAAAGAAGCTTCGCGGGTGCTCGGTCAGCAAGACTGGGCCGCTGTCACTGTGCATGACATTCGCTCGCTGGTGGCCACGCTGCATCGTCAGGGCAAGGGCGGCAAGACGATTGCCCGGCTGCTTTCCACCCTGCGTACTTTTTACCGCTACCTGATGCGCGAAGGCATCGCCAGGGACAACCCGGTGGTGGATGTGCGCGCCCCCAGGAGCGGCAAGCGCCTGCCCAAGGCGCTGGATGCGGATCAGGTGACACAGCTCCTGGATGCCGGGGTCGACAAGGGCGACCCGCTCAGTCTGCGTGACCAGGCCATCATGGAACTGTTCTACGCTTGTGGCCTGCGGCTTGCCGAACTGCTGAGCCTGAATGTGGACAGCATCGACATGACCGCCGCCCAGCTGCTGGTCACGGGCAAGGGTAACAAGACCCGTCAGCTGCCCATGGGGAAACCGGCCGTCACCGCACTCAAGCGTTGGCTCAAGGCGCGCCCCCTGTTCGTCAAGGACAGCAGCGAAAAGGCCATCTTCCTCAGCAAGAACGGCAAGCGCCTGTCACCGTCCAGCGTACAGCAACGCCTCAAGCGCCATGCGCTGGAGCGCGGCCTGGATGACCATCTTCACCCGCACAAACTACGCCACTCTTTTGCCACGCACCTACTGGAATCTTCCGGCGACCTGCGCGCGGTGCAGGAACTGCTCGGCCACGCCGATCTCGCCACCACCCAGGTCTATACCCACCTGGACTTCCAGCACCTGGCCCAGGTGTATGATGGCGCCCATCCCAGAGCACAGCGCCGCAAGGACGATGACGAGTCCTCGTGAGCCTCGACTCCGCCCATGCGCTACAATGTCTCCCATGAGCAATCTCAAGCTGATTACCTTTGATCTGGACAACACCCTGTGGCCGGTGGATGAAGTGATTCGCCAGGCAGAGAAGGCGTGCAGTCTGTGGATCGCCGAGAATCACCCCGATGCCGCCGCCGCTCTGAGCGCCGAGCGGGTGCGGGCAGTTCGCACCTCCTTGCTCAAGGAAAAGCCGGAGTATCTCGACAACCTGACCGCCCTGCGCCAGGACGCCATGAGCCGTGCCTTTGTTGAGCACGGTTTCGGCAAAGACGAAGCCCGTCGCATTGCCCTGGCGGCTTTTCAGGTGTTCCATGAAGCCCGTAACCGGGTCAGTTTTTTTCCCGGAGCCCTGGAGGTACTGGAGCAGCTGGCCGACAGTTATGTGCTCGGCGCCCTCACCAATGGCAATGCCGATCTGAGAATGATCGGGATCCATGATCTGTTTGCCTTTCACCATTCCGCGGAAACCATCGGCAGGCGCAAGCCCGCCCCCGACATGTTTGCAGCAGCGTTACGTTCCGCCGGCGTTAGTGCCAGCCAGGCCGTACATGTGGGAGATCACCCGCTGGAAGATGTGCACGCAGCCCGTGAGCACGGCATGCATACGGTCTGGGCCAATCTGGTCGACATGGACTGGCCGGTTGAACTGGCCAAACCCAGTCACCATATCCATAACCTCCGCGAAATCCCTGACCTGGTGCCCCTGTTCGATGAATGACGCTGCGACGAAAAAACACACCGCTCTGCTCAACCTGCTCGATGCCCTGCAAACCGAGCTGGATGCCCGGGATCTGTGGTCTACCCAGCCGCCCGCGCCGTCCGCCTTCGAGAGTCAGACGCCCTTCTTCGCCGACACAATGAATTTCAGTGAGTGGTTGCAGTGGGTCTTCGTGGCCCGTTTTCGCGCCATTCTGGATGCCGGCGCACCCTTGCCTGCCAGCTGTGATGTGGCCCCCATGGCGGAGGAAGCGCTCAAGGAAATGGAGCAGGATGTCAGCGAAGTGATTCGTCTGCTGAAAGCCTTCGACGACCACTTCTGAACACCACACTAATGCGCGATGAACCCAAAAAAGGGGCCTTCCCAGCCCCGCCTTTTCGCCTTGCAGTCCGTCGCTATCGAATCACGCTATCGCGTAACAACTCCCGCCACGAGGCCTCTCCCTCGCCGGCGGAGAGCGTCCACAGCCAGTCACCTTGTTCATCCAGCGCTTCCAGCGCCGTCACCACCTGACCCTCAGCCGGTTTACGCAAGCGCCACAGGCTGTGCATCTGCGACATATCCAGCGATACCAGCGCACCATTGTGGGCAAGGTGGCAGTGATTGCCCTGCCAACGCGGCGATGACCAAGGGGCCGTCATGCATAACCGTACGCCCTGGTTACCGATACACAAGGTGGTCGCCGAATCCCGACTGGCGGCCTCACCCAATACGGCGGGCAGGGTTTCCGCGCGTACCTGACAGGCGAAACTGTCGCGCACAGACTCATACAACACCGAACGTTGATCGTGGCAGCGCGCCAGCAACTGGGTGAAATCTTCATCGTCATGGCTGCCGGCCCAGTCGCGCTCCAGCTCACTCAAAGGGCCCAGCTTGCTGCGCAGCAGGCGCGGAAACCCGCAGGGCAGATTCAGGGATTTCTGATCGGGGTGCAGCATGGCGCAGACCAACTCTTCAAACGCCAGGCCGCCACTGTCTGGCGCCACCGCCACCTGCTGGAGCGGCTGCCCCTGGCGATCAAGAAACAGCAGGCTGCGCGCCGGTAACGGCCCCGTGGGCTCCAGCACCGCCAACACCGAATGCCATTGGGCGGGCTGCAGGCTCTGGCGTAGGCGACATCGATCCCCCACCGATTCCAGCCACCACTCGCCATCACTGAACGCCGGGTAGTGCATATTCTGGGAGACTTTCGAGCCCGCACTGAAGGTGGTCACCACCAATGCGCCCAGCCGGTAAAGGGCTTTGAGAATGGCCAGCGGTTCATCCTGTAACCGCAGAACCCGGTCGCCGAGAGCGGCGCCGCACTGTCGTAGCAGAGGAGAGGCCGCCGGCGCCGAGGGCCACGTCATCACTGACATGCTGCCTCCAGTTCGCCACCCGGTGGAGCGTCGTGTCCGTCCGGGCATGATATTAGGTGTGGAAAGCTGGCGGCGGCTGGCGATCCACGTCAGGGAGAAAGGGTTGAGAGTGGCGGCACACCACCACCCCCGTGCCGGGCCCCAACGGGGGGCCCAGCGACATTCACTTGGTCAGGATTAAACGGTTGTTGGACGTGCGACGTAGCAGGTAGCGTTCACCGGCGTGCTCGATCCACAACTTGCCCTGATGGTTCAGCAGCAGACTGCTGGCAACGCTACTTTCCGCATTGATGGAAACACGACGGGTGGTAGTGGTCACATTCTTCTTGAGCTGGGACATGCTGGCCTCCTTGTCTGTATATGAGAATCATTATCATTATTGATTGGACAGACGTCAACGGTCTTTTCTGTTTTTCTGAACCGGGTCGCATTTCTGTGTGCAGAGGCGGCAAAAAAGAGAACGTAAAAGGTAACGAAAACCTGACCGGGGTTTGCATTCCCGACACTCGAAAGCCCCTGTTATTGGGGGTAGACTGAAAACCATGAATACCGCAATGGCACAACCCATGACCGAAACCCCGCAGGAGCGTCTGGCCGCTATTCTCGACAGCCACCAGCCTCGCTCCATCGTCTCCGTCAGCCTGAATCCCATCCCCGTCGTCAGTCAGTGGTGCAAGGACCACGACTGCGAACTGATCGAAATCCAGGAACAAAACCCGTTCAAGGCGCTGGAAGACATCCAGCGGATTGATATGGCGATTGTTGCCGATCAGCTCGAGTACATGACGCACCAGGAGGGTGAAGCGCTGATGGGATTGCTGCGTAACCTGCACACGGATTCCGTGGTGGCGGTGTACCAACCCGCCCTGGCCCCGCAGAAACTGCGCTGGCCCAGCAACGGTTTCCTGGCACTGGGCTGCCGGCAGCAGGGACACTTCGCTCAGGACGGCCGCTCCCTCGACATCTACAGCTATGACCTGGACGACTACAACTTCCAGCGCAACTGGAACAACCCCCGGTTCTGGGCCAACCCGGAGAACTGGGGCAAGTACTGGTGGTAACCAGGCCTCAACCGCGAGGCCAGTAGTCTGGTAAAGGCTTCAACGCTGTCGTATGGTGGCGCCACCTTTTCTGTCGACTGAATCGGCGGCAAACCATGCTTGGTCAACGTTTTCGTGAAATTCTCTATTTCTGGTGGCACAACCTTGGGCCATTGTTTCTGGTCACCGCCCCCTTTGCCTTGATGGGCGAGGCGGTGCAGTGGCTGTTTGGCGTCACTCTGGCATTGCCGGAGACCGCCGATGGCGCCCTGGAAGTCAGCGGCATCAGCCTGGCGCTGGTGTTACTGATGCGCCCCCTGGCAGAAGGCACTGTGATCAGCCAGATCGCCGCTGCCCGCACCGGCAAACCGGCCGGTCTGGTCGCCTGCATGGCTCCTGCCCTGCTCATGTTCCCGGCTCTGCTGGCCACCTACGCAATCATGGCCATTGGTGTCGCACTGGGCTGGATGGCCTTCTTTTTCCCGGCACTGTGGGTCTACACCCGCCTGAGTTTTGCTCCTTATCTGGTGGTACTGCACCGGCACAACCCCATTCAGGCCATCCGGCAGTCCTTCACCATGACCGAGCGCCAGCAGTGGCCCCTGCTGCTGATGGTCGTAATGGTTTTCATCGCATATCTGCTAGCCAGCAGCAGTCTGGCACAACTGATCAGCACTCTGGTCAGCCACACTGCCGCGGCCAATTTGCTGATTGCCCTGCCCGTCAGTCTGCTTGCCACCGGCATGAATGTGGCTGTTTTTCGCTACTGGGAACTGTCCGGCGCGCCCGAGGCATAAGGGCACACCAAACCGTTACCATTGCGCACAATTGCGGCCATGGCATTCCTCCGGATTAGTGGCATACTTTCAGGAAATGCATTCACCGGGGAAGATTTCGTGCCGCAACATACCATGCACCTGAGCTGGACCGATCACGGCGACCAGGATCACTATCTGTGGCACTTGGCCGACGGCAATGAGGTACGGGTGGTGGACGGCCATCATGGCCAGCAGGAATTCATGGAACCGGAAGAAGCCTTCATTGCCGCACTGGCGAGCTGCCATCTGTTGTCATTCCTGACCGAAGCTGCCCGTGAAGGGCTGGCCGTAGCCAGTTACGATGACGATCCACAAGCCATCCTTGGCCAGAATGATCAGGCAAAAATCTACGTAAAGCAGGTCACACTTCAACCGCTGGTCACATTCAAAAACGCCCAACCCGACAGTGCCGCCATTCAGGCGCTACATCAAAAAGCCCATGAGAAATGCTTTATCGCGCAGTCGATCAAGAGTGAGGTTGTGATTGAACCTCGGGCGTGAGGCAGGAGCGACGAGGGGTTTGAAATAGGGCTCGAGGTCCAGCTCGGTACACCATGCAAGCAGGGTTATTCGCTTCGCTCTCCCTTCGGGCATCCCTCTGTGCATGACTCCGCTTCGCCAGACCCCTACCAGGTGACCGGTTATTTATCGGCGCCGCACTCAACGCTCTGGCAGTCTTTTCGGTTCTTCGGAATGAAGGCGCCTTCCGGTCTTTGGGGAAACCGGCAAACCTTTAGGCCCTAACCATTCCAATCACGAACGTGTTGCTATTGTCTTTCGTAGACAACAAACGAATAGTCGTAGGGGTTGGGGCCTTCAGCGACAAAGTCTTCGCGGGCGATTTGCTGCCACTCGGACGCATCGTATTCCGGGAAGAATGTGTCGCCCTCTACATTGGCATGTACCTCGGTGAGATACAGACGGTCTGCCTGCGGCAAGGCCAGTGAGTAGATCTCCGCCCCCCCCATGATCACCGCCTCTTCCTGGCCCTCGATGAAGGCCACGTTTTCCGCCATGGCCACTGCGTCATCCAGGCTCGCGACCACCTTGGCGCCGTCGGCCAGATAATCCGGCTGGCGGGTAATGACGATGTTGGTCCGGCCGGGCAAGGGCCCCTTGAGGGATTCCCAGGTCTTGCGCCCCATGATTACCGGCTTGCCAAAGGTGACCTGCTTGAAATACTTGAGATCGTTGGGCAGATACCAAGGCAGCTTGTTATCCCGGCCAATCACGTTGTTACTGGCCTTGGCCACCATCATGGAAAGTCGAATGGACATTCAAACCTCACTTACTCGCACCACGCTTTCACGCATCACGCGTGTTGGCGTGTATGCGTGAAGCGGGCAGGCGTTATTAGATCGCCACAGGCGCCTTGATATGGGCGTGGGGGTCGTAATCACTCAGGGTGAAATCCTCGAAGGTGAAGGCAAACAGGTCTTTCACCCCGGGATTAAGAGTCATGGTCGGTAGCGCACGGGGCGCACGGGCCAGCTGGGTATCGGCCTGCTCCAGATGGTTGGAGTACAGGTGCGCATCCCCCAGGGTGTGCACAAAGTCACCGGGCTCGAGGCCGCAGACCTGCGCCATCATCAAGGTCAGCAGCGCGTAAGAGGCAATATTGAAAGGCACGCCCAGAAAGATGTCTCCGCTGCGCTGGTATAGCTGGCAGCTCAACTTGCCGTCCGCCACATAGAACTGGAACAGGCAGTGACAGGGCGGCAGCGCCTGCTTGCCCGCCGCGGCATTGGCATCCGGGGAAATGGCCGGATCTGGCAGCACCGCCGGGTTCCAGGCGCTGACCACCAGACGACGGGAATCCGGGTTGCGCTTGATCTCGTCCAGCACCTGGGTGATCTGGTCGATAACCTGTCCATCCGGGGTTTTCCAGCTACGCCATTGCTCGCCGTACACTGGCCCCAGCTCGCCGTCGGGGGTCGCCCACTCATCCCAGATAGAGACGCCATTTTCTTTCAGGTAACGGATATTGGTGTCACCGGACAGAAACCACAGCAGCTCGTGAATAATCGAACGCAGATGCAGTTTCTTGGTGGTGAGCATGGGGAAACCCTCGCTCAGGTCATAGCGCATCTGGTAGCCGAACACCGCATAGGTGCCGGTGCCGGTGCGGTCTTCCTTGAACGTGCCGTGATCACGCACATGGCGCAGTAGATCAAGATATTGCTTCATGCCGTCACCCTTTCACCATCGCCTGGCGATCGTCGGTTCGATACGCCCATACCATCATGGCGATACCGAGAATAATCATCGGAATGCTCAACAGCATCCCCATGGTCAGCCACCCGCCGGCCAAATAGCCGATATGGGCATCCGGCTCGCGGAAGAATTCCACAAAGGTCCGTGCCGCCCCGTAGCCGACCCCAAACAGGCCCGTCACCGCCCCGGCCGGGCGCGGTTTTGCCGAGTAGACCCACAGCACGATAAACAGCACCACTCCTTCCAGCAGGCACTCATAAAGCTGTGAGGGGTGCCGGGGAAGGCGATCCGGGTCAGTCGGAAACACCATGGCCCAGGGCACATCACTGGTCCGCCCCCACAGCTCGGCATTGATAAAGTTGCCAAAGCGGCCGGTAGCCAGCCCGATCGGCACCATGGGCACCATGAAATCGGCCACGGTAAAGAAACGCTTGTCGGTCTTGCGGGCAAACAGGGCAAACGCTACCAACACCCCGATGGCGCCACCGTGGAAGCTCATGCCGCCATCCCAGACCTTGAACAACCACACCGGGTCAGCCAGAAACTTGCTGAAATTATAGAAGAATACGTAGCCCAGACGACCACCCAGAATGACCCCCATGGCGCCATAGAACACCAGGTCGCTCACCTGATCCCGGGTCCAGCCCGAGTTCGGCGCCTTGGCACGCACGGTGCCCAGCCACCAGGCCGCCGCGAAGCCGATCATGTACATCAGCCCATACCAGTGGACCTTCAACGGGCCGATGGCGATGGCCACCGGATCAATCACAGGAAATTCCATAGCGTCCTATCCAAAGGCCAGATTCACACCCAACACAAACAGCACCACCGCAAATACCCGCTTCAGGGTCGCGGACGGCAAACGGTGACTGAGTCGGGCAGCCAGCCGGGCAAACGGAAAACTGGTGAGCACTATACCGGCTGTGGCGGGTAAAAACACATAACCGAGCGCCCCCTCAGGCAGATGACGCTCATCCCAGCCGGCCACGGCAAAGCCCACCGTCCCCGCCACCGCAATAGGCAACCCGCAGGCCGATGAGATAGCCACCGCCTGCTGCATTTTCAGGCGACACCAGCTGAGAAAAGGCACCGTCAGGGAGCCACCACCAATACCGAAAATCGCAGAGCCCGTGCCGATCAGCACCCCGGCGATCCCGAGCCCCACCGCCCCGGGGACTCGCTCCGGCAAGGACGCATCGACCGCCTTCTGCCCGACCAGCAACATCTGCAAGGCGATCAGCATGGCAAACAGACCAAACAAGCGGGTCAGCAGTTCCCCTTTCATGGCATCAGCAATGAACGCACCGGCAAACGCCCCCAGCACAATCCCCACCCCCAGCCGGAACGCCAGCGGCCAGCGGACAAAGCCCGCCTTGTGATGAGTACGCACCGCGCTGATGGAGGTAATGATGATGGTGCTGAGTGAGGTCGCCACGGCCATCTTGGCGACCAGATCATCTGCAAAGCCCAATCCGTGGAACAGGAAAATCAGCGCCGGCACGATCACCACCCCACCGCCCAGCCCCAGGGCTCCGGCCAGCAAGCCAGCCCCCACCCCGACTCCCAGACAGATCAGAAACAATTCCAGCACCCGCTCTCCCATTCACTGCCAATGATTTTCGAGACAGGTATGCTAGCAGGCCCGAAACCGGAAGGCCCGACTATGTGTATCGTGCTATTTGACTGGCAGCCCGACAGCCCGACCCCGCTCAGGGTGGCCGCCAACCGCGATGAATTCCATGCCCGCCCTGCGCAGGCGGCACGCTGGCGAGGGGATATTTTTTGCGGGCTGGACCTGACTGCCGGGGGGACCTGGCTGGGCATCCATCGCAACGGTCGTTTTGCCGTAGTCACCAACTATCGCGAGCCCATCACCGACCGGCAACCCGGCGAACGCTCACGGGGTCTGCTGCCCACCGCCTTTCTGGAATCCCGGCAAACACCAGAGAATTTTGCCCACGCGCTGGCGTCAGAACAGGCCCATTACGGCGCCTTCAATCTGTTAGTGGGTACACCGGACAGCCTTTGGTATCTGGGTAACCGCGGCGCGCCCCCCCAACCTGTGGCACCCGGCCTGCATGGCCTCAGCAACGGCCTGATGGACGACCCCTGGCCCAAGGTGCTACGAGGCAAACAACGGCTAGCAGACGCCATTGCCTCTGGCGGCACGCTGGAGCAACTGCTGGGGGTGGTTAACGATCGATATCAACCGGACGATACGGTGCTACCGGACACCGGCGTGGGCAGGGAACTGGAGCGCCTGGTCGCCCCGGTCTTTATCCAGTCTCCCGCCTACGGCACCCGCGCCAGCAGCGCCGTGGAGCTCAGCCGTCAGGGCGAACCGGCCATGCTGGAGCAGGTCTGGCAGCCAGACGGTCAACCGGCCACAGCGGTGAACACCTCCTCCGCTAGCGACTGATCACCAGCCATACCCCGCAGGCAAAGGCGAACAGGCCTGCGGGAATCGCCACCACCGAAATCCGGTCGATCACATTCGAATAATGGATCACGCGCGGCAGGTCACCACGATCAGCTGCCAGCTTGCGGCACATAACCGGCCACAGGCACAACAGATTGCCACTCACCGCGACCAAGCCTGCCAACACCTTGAGCAGATACACACCGGACAGCTGTTCCACCTCCAGCAGCAGCAACCCGGTTACCAGCACCAACAGGAAGGCCGGCATCTCCAGGCACAGGTCGATGCGCTCATGCAATCGCGCGACCAGATAGCCATGCTCACGGCTTAGCGCCCGGCGTCGCTCCAGCAAAAACTCCACGCCGACGACTCCCAGCCAGAATGCCACCCCGAACAGATGCAGCTTGAGAACGATTGCGCTATTCATGGTTTCTTTTCTCTCCTGAAGGAACAGAACCGGACGGGAGCCGCTCCGGGGCCAGCCGGCAGTAGCAGCCTTCTGACAACCAGTTATACACTCTGCCCGAGGCCTGCCCCTGATAGGCCGCGAGCGGCGGTGAAAAGTCCGCTTCCTGTGAACACAAATTTCCTGTGACCAACGGCCCCACATAGATCAACTCTCCCGCCCTTACTACCAAGGCGGTCGGCAGCGCCGGCATAAACCGGATCAGAGAGGAAAGTTGATATGTTTCCTGCTCCGCCATCACAGGACCGTAAGCGTCAAAAACTCTGACAGGCACCGTCTCCGCCAGCGCCTGATGCAGTTTCGCCAACACTGGCTTGGCGCAAGGGCACTGGCTATCCGTCATCACATACACTGCATCGCCCTGCGCCTGCACCGTCACCAGCCAGCGTTTCGCGGCATGCTCGAAAGCCTCATCAAAATAATCACTGCGGGTCTCCCCCCATGGCACATACCAGGTATCCAGAGAGTAGTACCACTTGTAGAGCAGCATCGGCACCAGAGGCACCACCACAATGCTGATCAACAACAGTCGATCGTAATGGCGGGAGAACCAGGGCATCAGCGCGGATACAGAATCATCTGCGTACACCGAAACAGGGCAATGGTCTTGCCGCTCTCACGATGACGCACTTGCGCATCCCAAATCTGGGTAGTACGCCCGCGGTGTACCGGCGTCGCTCTGCACTCCACCTCACCCTCCCGGGCGGTACCCAGAAAATTGGATTTCAATTCGAGGGTTGTAAAGCCGGTCGCGCCTTCCGGCAAACTTGCCATCGTGCCATAACCGCAGCACGAGTCCGCCAGGGCAATCACCGAGGCGGCATGCAGAAAACCATTGGGCGCCATCAACGCCGGAGTCACAGGCATTACCGCATCCACACCGCTCTCGCCAATGGCGTGAACCGTCATTCCCACCAGCCCCGGCAAGCCGCTCTCGCCGGCCTGGTTAAACCGTGCGGCATTCTCTTCAGGCGTCATCATTCAATCCTTCCTTATCGCGTTCTTGATCAACATTTCCAGCTGCCGTGACACCTGATCCAGAGGCTTGACGCTACGCTGGGCTCGACACAGGGCGATCGTGCCTTCCACCGACGCCACCACCAACGTGGCAATCTGCTCGGCCTGCGGCTTACTGACACCCTCTTCCCGCAACGCCGCCGCCATCAGATGCATCCAGTCATTAAACACGGCGTTCGCCACCAGCAAGGCGGCCATTTCGTCCTCACCCGCCGGTTCCTCAACCGCCACAGACAGGACAGGGCACCCCGCACGAAATTCGGAACGCACCACCTCTTCCCGCCAAATCGCCAGAAAGCCACGCAGCCCACTGACCGGACCCGCCTTAAGGGAATGAGCCAACCCCGCCGACACCTTGTCGCCAATAAACTGTATGGCCTCGGTTATCACCTGCTGTTTGCCGCCCGGAAAATAATGGTACGTGGACCCCAGCGGTGCCCGGGAGTGTTTGGCCAACTCCCGGATACTGGTGCCATTCATGCCTTTTCGACTCAACAGATCCGCCGCTCCTGCCACCAACCTTGCTCTTGCCACTTTCTTGTCTGACTGGCTCATTTCACACCCTTGCTATAACGACTGTCATAGTCTAGCATCCCCTCAAGATTTATAACAACCGTTATAGGAACTCACATGGAAGCCACACAACGTCACTACACCGTGTTCAAAATGCTGCTCTGGCTGACACTGGCAGGCTGCACCCTTCACTTCTTCGACAATGTCATTTTCTTCGATCAGTACCCGGAACCAGCCTGGCTTAATGCCCCGATTGTTGCCGCCCTCTGGTTTCCGCTGGCGCTGGCGGCACGGCGGGCGCACACCACGCTATCGGGCAGCCAGCCTGATCGGGTCTACACACTGATTCAGGGATTTGTGGTGGGTAACTGGCTGTCTTTTGGCCATTACCTCTTTGCCAACCCCGTGGATGTTCTTCCGCGCATCAACGCCATCATTGCCATCCAGACCGTGCTGGCTTCCGCCTTGTTCGTGTACTCCCTATGGATGCAAGTGCGCTTCCATCCCGACTCCCTGCCCTATTTCCGCAGAATCTGGATCAAGCTGGTGGCGTTCTACGGCATCACCATTTTCGCGCTGGAGTGGGCATGGCCCTCGGACTTTCAAACCTGGTGGCTGTAAGAGGACGTAGAACATGCGCACTGCAATAGCAAACGACGCGAGCCCCTGCGTAGAGGTCAAACAGACCGGGCCTGTCACCGTAATTGTCATGAAACAACCGGAACGTCTTAATGCCTTGTCACCACAGCTGCTGATCGATCTGCATCAGTCACTGTCCATGGCCGCGCAGGATCCGCATTGTCGCTGCCTGATATTGACCGGTAGCGGCAGGGGATTCTGTGCTGGCGCAGACCTGTCCCACTTCAATGGCTCAGACAATCAGGAGCAGGCCACCGACCTTGCTGCCACCCTGCATGAGACCTATCACCCCATCATCCGCCTGATGCGCGGCATGGAAAAACCGGTCATTACTGCCGTCAATGGCGTTGCCGCCGGCGCCGGTTGCAGCATTGCTCTGGCTGGCGACATCGTTCTGGCAGGCCGTTCGGCCAGCTTCATACAGGCCTTTATCAAACTGGGTCTGATCCCCGATGCCGGCAGCACCTGGTTTGTACCACGCGCCATTGGCCGCGCTCGTGCCTTGCAATGGATGATGAGTGGCGAGCCACTGGATGCTCAGACGGCGAAGCAATGGGGGCTGATTAATGCGGTTCATGACGATGACCAGCTAATGGGGGCCGCCATGTCCCTGGGCTGTCAGATGGCTGCACAAGCCACCCGGGCGCTCGCAGGAATCAAGGCGCTGATCGACCACAGCAGTGAACAGGATCTGGACGAGCAACTGGGTAGTGAAGCCAGGCTTCAAGGCATGCTGGGCTATGGGCAGGATGGCCGGGAAGGGATCAGCGCCTTTCTTCACAAACGCCCGGCGGTCTTCAGCGGAGACTGACCGGATCGCACGACGCGGTATTACTGCGCAGAACCAGAGGAGAGCAGCCCCAGATAAAAGCGGACCATATCCGGATACTGGTCACGGGCCAGGCGCTCGTTGGGACCGTGGAAACGCGCGATATCCTGTTGCTGCAGCGACACGGGCAGAAAACGCAGCACGTTTTCCGAAAGCGCCTGGTAATGCCTGGCATCACTGCCCGCGATCATAAGGAACGGGGCCGGCAGTGGGTCGCCGGGCAGGGCCTGCGCCAGGGATGCCACCCGCTCAAAGGCGTCACTGTTCGCTGGGGAGATGCGGGATGGCTCGGCGAAGAACCCCTCCTTGATGGAAACGGACACCCCTTCGGGCAAGTGACGCTCCACCCAATTGAGCAAGCTTTCCTGAGTTTCACCCGGAGCCAGCCGGAAGTTGATTACCGCACTGGCCGTGGCTGGCAGCACATTGTCCTTCACTCCGCCACTGAGCATGGTGGGCGCCATGGTGGTGCGAATCAGCGCATGGGTTTCCGGATTCCCGGCCAGCTGGCGCACCACCAGTGGTTCAAACAACCACAGGTTGGCAAAGACCAGGCGGCGGGCAAACGCCTGTTCAGGAGCGACGGTTTCCAGCATGTAGCGGGTCGGCAGGCTCAAGCCCGCAGGGCGGGGATTCGCCTGCAGCCGGGCAATGGCAACCGCCAGGTCACCAATGGCCGTCTGCGCGGGCGGGCGCGAGGAATGCCCGGGCTCCCCGTGGGCCTCCAGCGTTACACTGATATAACCCTTCTCGGCGATGCCGATCAGCGCCACCGGCTGCTGGATGCCCAGGGTGGCACCTGGCAACACCATGCCGCCCTCATCCAGCACCAATTCAAACCGCACACCCTGCTCTTGCAGCCAGGCCGCCATTCGCGCCGCGCCCTGGGCACCGCCGGTTTCTTCATCGTGGCCAAATGCCAGCCACACATCACAGGCAGGCTGCCTGCCTTCTGCCAGCATGGCTTCCACCGCTTCCAGAATCGCCATGACGCTGACCTTGTCATCCAGGGTACCGCGCCCCCAGATGAACCGCTCATCCACCACCCCGTCAAAAGGAGGATGTTGCCACTCGGCCATGGCCGACACCGGCACCACATCCTGATGGGCCAGCAGCAACGTTGGCGCACAATCATGCCCACTGTCCCAATGGTAAAGCAGACTGTGACCGAAGGGCCTCAGTGACAGGGTCTCATGCGTGAAGGGAAAGGCCTCTGCCAGAAAGGCATGAAACGCGTCGAAGGCTTCCGGCCGGTCGGCCAGGGTGGGAAACCGGATCGCCTGGGCCAAGCGCTCAACCTGCGCATCGCGGTCTTGTTCAGGCAGAGACGGCAGCACTCTGGAAGAGAGGGCTGGCGCTGGCAGCACAAGCGCCCTGACCACCAGAACCAGCAGCAGTAACGCCAGCAGCGTCAGGACAGCCAGCAGCCCACGCTTGAACATGTCAGTTGATGGCCTTGCGGTTTCGCAGCAAGTCACCGAGGCCGGCCTTGTCCAGCTGCAAGTCCACGTAGGCGGAGATCACTTCACCGTTATCCATGGCCAGCACTTCACTGAGCAGTTTGCGCACGAAGGAAATCTTCACCCGGCGAATCGCGGCTTTCACTTTAAGCAGGTTGGAGGCGTTCATGGACAACGCATCCACCCCCATGGCCATCAGCAACAACGCCGAGGCAGGTTCGCCAGCCATTTCCCCACACACCGAGACGGTTTTGCCCTCTTCTTTCGCCTGCTCGATCACATGCAGGATCGCGTGCAGCACAGCGGGGTGATAGGAATTATAGAGCGAGGCCACCTGCCGGTTATTGCGGTCCACGGCCAACAGGTACTGGGTGAGATCATTGGTGCCGATCGAAAGAAAATCGACCCGCTGGGCCAGCGCGCGGGCCTGGTAAACAGAGGCAGGCACCTCGATCATGACCCCCACTTCCGGCATGGGGATGTCCAGCCCTTCATCGCGGACTTCCAGCCAGGCACGGTGGATAAAGTGCTGGGCGTCTTCCGCCTCGATCACGCTGGTGACCATGGGCAGCATGATGCGCAGATTATCCAGCCCCTCGCTTGCCTTGAGCATGGCGCGTACCTGAACCATGAAAATTTCCGGGTGATCCAGGGTAACCCGCAAGCCCCGCCAACCCAGAAATGGATTCTCTTCCTCAATCGGGAAATAACTCAGCGACTTGTCGCCACCCACATCAAGGGTGCGCATGGTCACCGGGTGAGGCGCAAAAGCCGATAGCTGTTCGCGGTAAATCACCCGCTGCTCTTCTTCAGACGGGAAACGGTCTCTCACCATGAAAGGGATTTCGGTGCGGTACAGGCCAACGCCTTCTGCACCACGCTCAAGGGAACGATTGATATCCGTCATCAACCCGGTGTTCACCTGCAACCGGATACGGAAGCCATCTTCCGTTTCGGCAGGCTCATGACGCAGTTTTTCGAGACCGGCCTGCAGCGTTGCTTCTTCGCGGATAATTTCCTCGAACTGCGCCTTGAGCTCAGGTGACGCGTTGGCCACCACCCGGCCACGGAAACCATCCACGATGATTTCCTTGTCATCCATTTGTTTGAGCGGCAAATTCTGGGCCCCCACCACAGTAGGGATCCCCATGGCACGGGCGACAATGGCCATGTGTGAGTTGCGCGAGCCCCGTGTGGTGACAATCCCGCGAATGCGTTCGCGAGGCACCTCCATCAACATTGGGGCAGAAATATCCTCGCCCAGAAGAATACACTCATCGGGGAATATCACATGCCTGCGCCCTTGCCTTTGCAGCTGGGCCAGCACCCGACGACCCAGATCGCGCACATCAGCGGCCCGTTCGCGCAGGTAGGGATCGTCCATCATTTCAAAATTGCGAACGTGCTGGTCCACCACGTCCCGCAAGGCACCTTGCGCCCATTGCCCTTCCCGGATCTGGGTAATCACCTCAGCCGGCAGCGCATGCCGATCCAGCATCCGCAGGTAGACATCAAACAGTGCCTGTTCTTCCGCACCCAACGATTTTGAGGCGCGCTCGGCCAGATCCCGCACTTCCTGACGGGTGCGCACCAGCGCATCATCCAGGCGCGCGATCTCGCTCCCGACATCGTCGACCTGGCGGTCCGGCACCGACGCCAGATCCGCTTCGGGAAACAACAGGACACCATAGCCGATGGCAGCTCCCGGGCAGCCAGGCAAACCGTCATAGAAACTGGGAAGATCCACTCCACCGGTATCCAGCTGGTCGAACAACACACCGGAGGCATGTGCATGGGCAATCACCGCCGATAACTGGGCCGAGATGGTCACCAGAAATGCTTCCTCACTCTGGTCAAAGCGGCGCACGTCACGCTGCTGCACCACCATGACTCCGAGAACCTTGCCGTGGTGCATCACCGGCACGCCCAGAAACGCATGGAAAGGATCTTCCCCGGTTTCCGCCAGGTAGTGGAATCGGGGGTGCGAGAAAGCATCTTCCAGGTTAACCGGCTCTTCACGCATGCCAACCTGGCCAATCAGTCCTTCCGACAATCCCAGGCTGACATTGCCCACGGCTTCCTGTTTCAAACCTTCAGAAGCCATCAACACGTAACGCTGGTCATCTTCGTCGCGCAGGTATATGGAGCAAACCTCGGTGCCCATGGCATCACGCACGCGCTTCGCCATCAGATCCAGAGCGGCACGAATGTCCGGCGCATTATTCACTTCCTGAACAATACGGCGCAGGGTATCAAGCATCGGAAGCCCCTCCGGGTTTCGCCGTCCGGGGGCGCTGTCGCGCTCCCTTCTTGCCGGACAGCGATCCGACCTCTTTTTTCAGGGCCGGTGCCAGCTCACGCAACGCACGGGCATACACCCCGCGCTTGAAGTGCACGACCTTGCGAATAGGGTACCAGTAGTTGACCCATCGCCAGGCCTTGAACTCCGGGCTGTCACTGGCAAAAAGATCAATCGCCTCTTCGGCTGCTGTGAGACGCAACAGAAACCACTTCTGGCGCTGGCCAATGCAGTGCGGACGGCTGTCGGGACGGTTGAGCGGACGACGCAGAAAACGGCGCGGCAAACGGTAGCTGAGCCAACCTTCGGTGCTGGCAATGATTTCCACGTGCTCCGGGCGCAGGCCAACTTCCTCTTCCAGCTCACGGAACAGAGTCTCTTCCGGGGTTTCACCGGGCATCATGCCACCCTGGGGGAATTGCCAGGCATCGCGATTGCCCATGCGGCGGCCCCAAAAAACCCGGCCGTCCCGGCCGGCAATAATGATCCCGACATTCAACCGGAATCCGTTGTCATCAATAATGCCTGTCATGATCTCTCTGGTGTCAGGCTCGAATCCCCATGCGTTTCATGAGGATTAGTCCGAGTGTCATAGCCCCATTAAACCTTGTCGGGCAACCTGCAATCAATTCGCATTACTGCAACTTTCATACCTTTTGCTCGTGTGAGCACTTTCCCGCCGCTATGACTTGTCATCCGCATCCCCTAGAATGAGCCCTCATCTGAGGAGAGGTCATGACACTCGCGATTTTTGATCTGGACAACACTCTTATTGGCTGTGATTCCGACCACCTGTGGGGCGACTGGCTGGTGGAAAAAGGCATTGTCGACGCCGAGCATTACAAGGAAACCAACGACCAGTTCTATGTGGATTACCAGAACGGTCGTCTGGACATCCTGGCGTACCTGCGCTTCTCCCTGAAAGTGCTGGCAGACAATGACATGGCCCAGCTGCACTTCTGGCGCGAACAGTTCCTGGCTGAAAAACTCGATGAGATGTGGCTGCCCAAGGCGGCGGAACTGGTAGAAAAACATCGCCAACAAGGCCACACCCTGATGATCATTACCGCCACCAACGATTTTGTCACCGCGCCACTTGCCGACCGCTTGGGCATTGATCACCTTATCGCCACCGTGGCCGAGCGGCGCAAGGAACGCTTTACCGGCGACATCGACGGCACCCCCAGCTACCGCGAAGGCAAGGTCAGCCGCTTACAGGCATGGCTGGACGACCACGGCGAAACCCTTGATGGCAGCTACTTCTATAGTGACTCCCACAATGATCTGCCACTGCTTCAACAGGTGGACAACCCGGTAGCCGTGGACCCGGATGCCACCCTGGAGCGGGAAGCACGCGAAAGAGGATGGCCGGTTATCAGCTTGCGTTAGCACGCTTCACGCCGTGAACGACACACCCTTACCAACGACTCACACATACCAGGAATAAAGTGGGAACCATGCGTTATTTGCTGGCCAGCTTGCTGGCTTTGCTCCTGATGGCTTGCGAACAATCCAGCAACACCGACTCCGCACCGCCGGAACAGGACTCCCCCCTGCTCCCGGGCATCCCTGTTGCCGACTGGCAACAAACCAGCAGCGACCAGTTTGAGCAAGCCGCAGCCCAGTGGCAGCACGCTCTGAGCCAGTTTGATCGAAATCCGGAAAACGCCTCACTGAAACAACTGCGGGAGAAACTGACACAGTGGTACAAAACACTGGCCGGACACTACCTTCTGCCCGCCGCGCGGGCCTGCCAGCTGGAGCAACAGCTTATTCTGGACCGCCTGGATAGCTGGCCACTTTACCCCGGCTATATTGACGCCCTGCCCGAGTGGCCCGACTCAGGTCTGATCAGTGACCCGTATCTGGAAATGTCTCGCAAGACACTACGCACCCAGCACGGCGCTACCGACAGCGCCGAGGCCAGCCTGGGCTTTGCCGCATTGTTCGTGGTGCTCAATGGCACGGCTGCTTTGCCCAAGCCCCTGAACGCTTTCATCGGCGAAGAGGACAGCATGGCTCGTCGCCGGCAGTGGCTTGCGCTTGCCAGCGAACAGCTGATCGCGGACTACCGAACATTGATCAGTGACGCCACTCTGACCGCAGCAGATCTTCACTGCGGTCTTGGCACCCTGCTGGGCCGCCAGCAAAAACAGGCACTCCCCCTGGAAGACAATGAATTGGTTATTCCCGAGGGCATTCGGGACGGTCTGGAGAGCCACTTGCTCAGCGGACTTCAGGCGTTGCCGGAGAGCGTCATCGAAGACTGGGAGCGCAGCCAGCCGGGCATTAGAGAGGCCCTGGAACAAAGCCACGACAGCGGCTGGGAAGCCATTATGCAATGGCAGGAAACCACCACCCTGTAGACGCCTTTTGATCTCATCGCCTGCACAATAAGCCTAAAAAAGCCCGCCGGGATTCCCCGGCGGGCTTTTTTAGGCGCTAACAACAACCGGTTTAGAAGTTGTAACGACCGAACACACCAATGGAATCGCGATCGCTGGCCACAACCACTCGGGCACCGAGATCCACAACAGGAGTCACCTTAAAGAGCCCCTCACCATAAACACCCAAATCATCGTCATACAGGTCGATATAGGTCAGACCACCGGACAGCTCGAGCTTTTCGGTGGTGGCATGACGCACACCGCCACGAACCTCAAAACCCACATCATCGTCATCTCCGAAACGATAATCACGGTCATCGTAAATGATGTCCGCGCTGGTCACGAAGTCCAGACCTTGCTGCAACGGGGTGTGAAACCCGACACCTGCGGACAGCTGTTTGCCATCAATATCGTAATCGCCATCGTAGAAACGCAGGGCGCCACGCAGGAAAATATGCTCGTCCAGACCAAAGCTGCCTTCAGCGCTCAGCGCATCCGCATCCCAATCACCGTCGAAATCCCAGCGATCGTAGGCCAGCTGGCCATACGAGTAGGAGAAACCATTGTCACGCACGGAAGAAGTGCGCTGCTCAGCCATCGCAGGGGCGGCAACAGCCAGTGCAATCCCTGACACAAGCAAAGTTTTTTTCAACATAAAAGTCGTCCTCGTTCGCAATTGAATCAACGGCATCCAAAGTTGCCTCAGTGTAGTGTTTCTATTGAGAGCATTTCCCCGGATCAGTTCCGCTATTTCCGGTGTTTTATAAAAATTTTCAATGGCGGTGCGGATTTATAGCACAGGGGTTGACCCCGGGGTTACCCCAAGGTTAGACAATTTGTGACAGAGCCCACTTCATCAGGGAGAAGACCCGTGTCACATCACATTCTTCCCATTGCCGGTGCGACCTGCCAGGGGTGCGCCAACAAGATTCGCCGCGCTCTGCAAACGCTGCCGGGGGTTCGGGGTATTGAGGTGGACCTGGAGACGCAACAGGTACAGGTGCATCAGGACGACGACCGTACCAGCAAAGCGCAGCTGCAGGATGCCATTGCCGGGGCAGGCTATGCCCCTGCAAAGACTCCGGCATGCCATCCGACGTCACAGGCCACCCACCCTCCTGCCGAGACCGGCGACGCTGTCGACATCATTCTCAATATTACCGGGGCGACCTGTGCGTCCTGCGTACGCACCATTGAAAGCGCCCTGCGCAACACCCCCGGTGTCGATCAGGCGGACATGAACTTTGCGGATCGCACTGCCCGCGTCCGCGGCCACGCCCGTCCCGACACCTTGATACAGGCCGTCGAGGCCGCCGGTTATGGCGCCAGCGAAGCCAATGAGGGCGACGATGAGGCTCAAGAGGCCCAGCAACAGACGCACTACCGCCAACTGCTGCGCCACATGTGGCTGGGGCTTGGCCTGGGCGTCCCCCTGATGGCCTGGGGCCTGCTCGGCGGTGACATGATGGTACGCCCGGGCGAGCCCAGTCAGTGGATCTGGCTGGCAATCGGCGTTGCCACTCTTGCGATCCTGGCAACCGCCGGGCGCCACTTTTTCATCGGCGCCTGGAAAGCCTTCCGCAATCACAACGCCAACATGGACACCCTGATTGCCCTGGGCACCGGCGCCGCCTGGTGGTATTCCATGGTCGTGGTGCTGGTGCCAACCGCCCTGCCCGAGGCCGCCCGGCATGTGTACTTCGAGGCCAGTGCCATGATCATCGGCCTGATCAACCTCGGTCAGGCGCTGGAAGTCCGCGCTCGTGGCAAGACCAGCGCGGCCGTGAAACGACTGCTGGATCTGGGCGCCAAGACGGCGCGGGTGATGCGTGACGGCAAGGAAACCGACATCCCGGTGGAGCAGGTACAAACCGGCGATCTGCTGCGCGTGCGCCCCGGGGAAAAAATTGCCGTGGATGGCGAGGTACAGGAAGGCCAAAGCCGTATCGATGAATCCATGCTCACCGGTGAACCCATGCCCGTGGAGAAGACACCAGGGGACCGGGTCAGTGCCGGCACCCTGAATGAAGGCGGCACCCTGCTGTACAAAGCCACTGCCGTGGGGCGCGATACGGCGTTATCGCAAATTGTCGCACTGGTAAAAAAAGCCCAGGGCAGCAAGCCCCCCATTGGCCGGCTGGCCGATCAGGTCTCCGCGGTCTTTGTCCCCACCATCATGATCATTGCGGTAATCTCGGCGCTGGTCTGGTTCAACCTGGGGCCCGACCCGCGCATCACCCACATGCTGATCAGCGCCACCACGGTACTGATCATTGCCTGCCCCTGTGCGCTGGGTCTGGCCACGCCCATGTCGGTGATGGTCGGCGTCGGCAAAGCGGCCGAGCATGGCATCCTGATTCGTCAGGGGGAGGCCCTGCAAACCAGCAGTACCCTGGACACCATCGTCCTCGACAAGACCGGCACCATTACCGAAGGCAAACCCGCGGTCACCGATATCGTCTGTGCTGACGGCCAACAGGAAACGTCTGTGCTACAGCTGGCGGCCAGCCTGGAACGCGGCTCGGAGCATCCGCTCGCCATGGCCATCCTCAACGAGGCCGCACAGCGACAGCTGTCACTGGAAAGCGCCAGCCAGTTTCAGGCACTCAACGGCAAGGGGGTCGCCGCCACGTTGGCAGGCAAGGCGTACCGACTGGGCAATCGTCGCTGGCTGGAAAGTGAGGGGGTCAGCATTACCCTCGACAGCCAGCCCCTGACCGACAAGGGGGCCACCCCGTTGTTTCTGTCCGAAGGCAACACCCTGTTAGGCATTATCGGTGTCGCCGATCGCATCAAGGACGATTCACGGGCGGCCATCGCACGGCTGAAAGACGCAGGGCTGACCGTCATCATGATCACCGGCGATATCGCAGCCAGCGCCAGAGCCATCGCCAAACAGGCCGGTGTCGATGAGGTCATGGCCGAGGTACTGCCGGAAGACAAGGCGAAGAAAGTCCTGGCCCTGCAGCAGGAAGGTCGCACCGTGGCCATGGTCGGCGACGGTATCAATGATGCCCCGGCACTGGCCCAGGCGGATGTGGGGTTTGCCATCGGCACCGGCACCGACGTGGCCATCGAATCCGCCGCCATTACCCTGATGGGCGGTTCCCTGCACGGGGTGGCAGATGCCATGGCGATCTCCACCGCCACCGTACGCAACATCAAACAAAACCTGTTTGGCGCCTTCGTCTACAACAGCCTGGGGGTGCCAGTTGCCGCCGGGGTGCTGTATCCCTTCACCGGCAGTTTACTCAGCCCGGTGATTGCTGGTGCGGCCATGTCACTCAGCTCCGTCACTGTGGTCACCAATGCCAACCGGCTTCGTCTGTTCACCCCTCGCAAGGAACCCAAATCATGACGCCCGAACAACTCGCCGCCCAGTTACGTCAGCCCACAGGCGCCGACGGCGCCACCGTGGCGGGCAACATGAACAGCAGCAATCAACCGATCATCGCCAACACTTACGCCGCGTTGACGCTGCAGGGTGCCGAACGGCTGCTCGAAATCGGCCCCGGCAGTGCCGGGCATTTACCCACGCTGCTTGCACAAGCTCCGGATCTTGATTACACCGGTCTGGACCTGTCCGCTGACATGGTGAAGGCCGCCGATGCCCTGCACGGCTTCAGGCCCGGAGTACGTTTTACCCACGGTGATATTCGCCAGGCGCCCCTGCCGGAAAATCACTACCACGGCATTCTGGCAATCAACGTGGTGTATTTCTGGCAACCTCTCGCGCCAGCCCTGCACGCGATTTACCAACACCTGAAGCCGGGCGGCCAACTCTGCCTTGGCTTGCGGGACCGGCAAAGCATGTCGACCCTGCCCGTGTTCGAGCATGGCTTTCTGACCTACGAAGGACCGGACCTTATGCAGGCACTGGCCAATGCCGGCTTTGAACAACCCGCGATGACCCGCCACCCGGAAGACAGCGTCAGTGTTCTCGGCCAGATCATGCACAAAACCGGGTTGGTGGTCACCGCCCGAAAACCGGAGAGCCAACCATGACCCTGCTGATCAATCTTGCCGGCCTGCTGCTGATCGCCCTGATCATTGGCTGGTTCTGGCTGTCACAACCCGGTGGCCGCAAAACACGCTCGCAGCAGATCGTCAGCGAAACCACGGTGATCGTGGATAACGGCGTCTATGATCCTGCCGTTATCCATGCCCGGGCCGGGCAACCGTTGACCCTGCATTTCCAGCGCAAGGATCCCTCCCCCTGTGCGGAACAGGTGGTCTTTCACGGGCTGGACATGAGTGCCTTTCTGGACACCGGCAAAATCACCACCATCACACTGGATAATCCCGCCGCCGGCGAATACCGTTTCACCTGTCAGATGCAGATGTATCAGGGCAGACTGGTTGTGGACTGACCGCAACACGCAACACGTAAACAATGATGAGGACTTGCCGTGAAAAAAATTCTGGTTGTTTTAACTGCTCTGTTGATGGCTGCGTGCGGCGAACAGGAACCCGTCCAGCCTGAAGCCCGCGAGCCGGCCAAGGCACAGCAACACGCATCCGTCGACGACAAGGTCGGCAGCAAGCGGCTGGAAGTGTATAAATCACCTACCTGCGGTTGCTGTGGTGCCTGGGTGGATCATATGAAAGAGCACGGCTACACCGTGGAAGTGCACGACACCGACAACATGCAGGCCATCAAGGAAAAAGCCGGCATTCTCCCCGGTGGCGGCTCCTGCCACACCGCCTTTATTGATGGCTACGTGATCGAAGGCCATGTCCCCGCCAGCGACGTGGACCGCCTGCTGGCCGAGCGCCCCGAAGGCAAGGGCCTGACCGTTCCTGGTATGCCCGTAGGTTCCCCGGGTATGGAGATGGGCGATCGCGTGGATACCTACGATGTGTTGTTGTTCGATGAAGACGGCATGGCAGTCTTCAGCCACCATCCGGGGAATTAACAGCTAACAGCTGCGAGCGACCAGTCGCGGAAAGGGCTTAAAATATCCCAAGGCCCTGCCCGCGCACCAAACGTTTTTGAGATTTTATTGTTTGGCTCGCAGCTCAAAGCTGATAGCTCGCAGCTGCTCTTCACTTCAACCTGTCACACCAACCCGTTACAGTGCCCGCTTTCACCTAACGAGACTCTGAATGCTGCCGTTACACGACTGGCTGTTGCTCGCCAGCATTTGCGCCCTTGGCGCCATGACGCCAGGCATCAGTCTGGCGGTGATTACCCGACACACCCTGCATGGCGGTGCCCGGGCCGGCGCGATTGCCGGCCTCACCCATGCCCTGGGCGTAGGCATCTGGGCAGCCGCCACCGTGGCGGGCATGGCGGTGCTGTTCAAACGCTACCCGGGACTGGAATTGGCCTTCAGCTTGCTGGGGGCCCTCTTTTTGTTGTGGATGGCCTGGAAAAGTTGGCAGGCCAGCCGCCAAGCGCAGGCACCGGCACACACCTCCCCCCCGCCCAACGTGTTACATGGCGCTGCCTGGGACGGTTTTGCCGTGGCCTTCCTCAATCCCAAAGTGGCACTGTTCTTCCTTGCCCTGTTCAGCCAGTTCCTGTCATCGGAGATGGGCCAGCCCGCCCGAATCCAGATTGCGCTCACCGCCATGATCATCGACGGTGCCTGGTACGTGCTGGTCGCCCTGTTACTGGGTCGCAGCCGCTTTTTACCCTGGTTGCGCGAACACCATCACTGGGTGGAACGGGGCACCGCCGTACTGCTGGTGGTGATTGCCTGCAGCGTCGTCACTCAGACGCTATGGCTGGATCCGCCAGCATTGACCTGGGGGTAGCCCCCCGGTTCATAATGCCTGCTATGATGTTGTTCCTGCGTTGCCACACCCGCACCAGGGCCCTGGTCGCCCTGCTCGTCACCGCCCTGATGCTGGTGACGGGTAATGCTGTGGCAACGGCAGGTAGCATGGCGCCGGGCCCCCATCCGCCCTCCGGCGCGATGATGATGGATCACAGCACCCTGACCCATTGCCACCATCAGGCATCACCCGCCGCTGCCAGCCCCTCGGAGCACAGCCAACACGCCCTGCACCGACCGGCCCCCAAAGACAACCGCCCCCACTGCGAAGACGGCGACACCTGCCAGTGTCTGACGCTGTGTCAGGTCAGCACCGCCTTGCTGCTGCACTTGCCTGCCAGCCAGGAACCTCCCGCCCTGCGTTTTGACTCTGCAACGGCCCCAAAAGAGTTTCCCGGCATCCACCGTCTCCCCCTTCGCCCACCGTCCCGGAAAGTTTGAGCCCGTTTTTCCTCAAACCTTCTGGAGACCAACATGGAAAAGAACCGATTTTCCCTGCCGCGCCGACGCTTCGTGCAGGGACTCGCGCTGGGTACCGCCGGCCTGGGACTGGGCCTTGCCCCCCGGCAACTGCTGGCCCGTCAGGGCCACACCGGCGCCCCTGAACTGCGCGGTGACACCTTTCACCTGACCCTGGGCGGCGCCGATGTGAACCTCACCGGCAAGACCCGACCGGCCACTACCATCAACGGCGGCATCCCCGGGCCGACCCTGCGCTGGCGCGAAGGCGACACCGTCACGCTAAAGATCACCAACCTGCTGCCAGAAACCAGCTCCATTCACTGGCACGGCCTGCTGCTGCCCTATCAGATGGATGGCGTTCCCGGCCTGTCTTTCGATGGCATCAAACCGGGGGAAACGTTCACCTACCAGTTCCCGGTGGTACAAAACGGCACCTATTGGTACCACAGCCACTCCGGCTTTCAGGAACAGACCGGCCTGTATGGTTCCATCATCATTGACCCGAAGACCCCGTATCCCCACACGGTTGACCGCGAGCAGGTAGTGCTGCTGTCTGACTGGAGCGACGAAGACCCGCAACAGCTCTACGCCACGCTCAAGAAACTGAGTCACTACTACAACTTCAACGAACGCACCGTGTTCGACACCCTGCGGGACTTTCGCGACAAAGGGGTGATCCAGACGCTCAAGGACCGGCACATGTGGAATAGCATGCGCATGAGCCAGAGCGACCTGGCCGATGTCACCGGCTATACCTACACCTACCTGATGAACGGCCAGACCCCAAACGGCAACTGGACCTGCCAGTTCAATCCCGGTGAGCGCATCAAGCTGCGGTTTATCAACGCCAGCGCCATGACCTTCTTCGATATCCGCATCCCCGGCCTGGACATGACCGTGGTTGCCATGGACGGCCAGCCGGTTACCCCGGTGCCTTTTCATGAAGTGCGACTGGGCGTGGCAGAAACTCTCGACGTGATCGTCGAGCCCGACGCTCACCAGGCCTACACCCTGTTCGCGCAGAGTATCGACCGTTCCGGGTATGCCCGCGGCACCCTGACCCCGGCCCCGGGCCTGACCGCCAAGGTGCCGGAGATGGATCCGCCGCCCCTGCTCGGACACACCGAAATGGGGATGGGAGCCATGCATGGCGAAAGCGGCCATGGCGGCATGCAGCACGGCATGGCACATGACAGGGGCAAGATGGACGGAATGGATCACAGCGCCATGGGCCATGAGCATCATGGCGCCAAAACATCAACGCCCCCGCCGCCCCCCTTCGCCGTCGACAACAGCAACCCGGACCTGCCCCCACGGGGTAGCGCCATCGAGCATCCTCCCAGCGAATACGGACCCGGCGTGGACATGCGCGCCATGGCCCCCGGCGACATGCTTGCCGACCCGGGCATCGGCCTGCGCGACCGGCCGTGGAAAGTGCTCACCTACGCGGACATGACCACCCTCGGCAGCACCGTCGATAACCCTGTCGACAGTCTTCACGCGGACCGTGAAATCGTGCTGCACCTGACCGGCAACATGAGCCGCTACATGTGGAGCTTCAATGGCATTGCGTTCGCCGACGCCGAGCCCCTGGAGCTGTACCACAACGAACGGGTGCGCATCACGCTGGTGAACGACACCATGATGACCCACCCCATCCACCTGCATGGCCTGTGGAGCGACCTGGAGCTGGGCAACGGCAAGCTGTTGCGCAAACACACCATCACCGTCAAACCCGGCGAAAAGCTCAGTTATCTGGTCCGCGCCGACGCCCTCGGCCGCTGGGCCTACCACTGTCACCTGCTCTACCACATGGAAGCAGGCATGTTCCGGGAAGTACGCGTGGTACCCGCCCCCCACCCAAACGCAGCAGGCGAGCCGCCCGACGATCCCCACGCCCGGCATGGAGGACACCACTGATGAAACGTTTTACCTCGTTAATGATGCTGGTGGGCTTGAGTTCGACCAGCCCCGCCCTGTATGCCATGAGCGAACACCCCCAACGTTTCGGCCGCGTCATGGTTGATCAACTGGAAGCCCGTGACAGCGACGAAGGCCGCGTGATGGGGTGGGAAGTGGGAGCCTGGTACGGCGGCGACATCAACAAGCTGTTCTTTTCCAGCGAAGGCGAACGGCTCATGTCACCGGAACACGACGACGAGCGCCCCGCCACTGAAAGCGCGGAAACCCGACTGGCCTGGAGCCGCGCCTTTGCGCCCTTCTGGGATTGGCAGCTGGGCGTACGCCGGGACTGGCAGCCCGATGATCCCAACCGGGACTGGGCCAGCATTGGTCTGCAGGGCGTCGCACCTTATCAGTTTGAAATGGACGCCAATCTCTTCGTCGGCGAAGACGGCCTGACCGAGCTAAGGGTCGAAGCCGAATACGAGCTGATGCTGACCCAGAAATGGGTGCTGTCACCCAGTCTGGAGGCCAGTGTCTACGGCAAGGAAGATGAGGAGCTACGTGTAGGCAACGGACTCACCCGTCTGGAAGCCGGGCTCAGGCTGCGCTACGAAATCCGCCGCGAGATCGCCCCCTATATCGGCGTTCACTGGGAAAAGCGCTACGGCGACACCGCCGACCTGGCCCGCGCCAGTGGCGAAAAAACCGAACAGGGCATGCTGGTGGCAGGACTGCGCTTCTGGTTTTGAGGGACAGGCGCTCACGCCGCAAAGTGGGAGCGGTCGTCCCACCGCTCCCACAGTGTGGATGGGCTACAGGAGTAACTTGTCCCTGTGGGAGCTTTGCTCACAAACGATAGATTGCCAATCCGTTGGGGTGCAGGGCGGCAGCATTGCCGCCCTGCGGCTTCATCAGCTGGAGCAGCTGCCGTATTCGTCTGCTTCCAGGGTACGCAGCTCCTGGTTGCCCTGAATCTGGATATCCAGATCACGCAGGCAGCCATCGCCAATACCGTAAATCCAGCCATGGATGGTCAGCGGCTGATCACGACGCCAGGCTTCCTGGACAACCGTGGTGTTGGACACATTGATCACCTGGCGGGCGACATTCAGCTCGCACATCTTGTCCAGGCGCGCCTGGTCATCCGGCAGCTCCGCCAGATTCTTGCGATTGCGCAGGTACAGCTCGCGCACCTGGCGCAGCCAGTTGTCGATCAGGCCGTGAGGGGCGTCTTCCATGGAGGCCTTGACGCCACCACAGCCGTAGTGGCCCACCACCATGATGTGCTTCACCTTGAGCACGTCCACGGCAAACTGCAGCACCGACAGCAGGTTCAAGTCAGTATGGTTGACCAGGTTCGCCACGTTACGGTGAACAAACAGCTCACCGGGCATCAGGCCCACGACTTCGTTCGCCGGCACCCGGGAGTCTGCACAGCCGATCCAGAGATACTCCGGGCTCTGCTGCTCGCCCAGCGCCTTGAAAAAGCCAGGGTGCTGCTGCTCAATCTCGTGACGCCACTTTTCGTTGTTGGAAAACAGTTCAGGCAGGGATTTCATGGTCTCTCGCTTATTCCGTATTTAACCGCCGGTCATATTCATGAATCGTACCAGCTGCTCCCCCGGATCCAGGGTGAAGTCATGCCGCTCGGGCTTGATGGCCATGGCATCGACAATGGCATTGCGAAGGGGGGTATCGTCGTCCGGGTGGGCTCGCAGCACCGCGCGCAGGTCCACGCTGTGCTCATGACCCAGGCACAAAAGCATACGCCCCTCAGCGGTGATCCGCACCCGATTACACAAATGGCAAAAGTTTTGTGAGTGAGGGGAAATAAAGCCAATGCGACTGTCACTTCCCGGCACCTGCCAGTAACGTGACGGGCCGCCGGTTTTCTCCGCCAGCGGAACCAGATTCAGCCTTTTCGACAAGTCATCTCGCAGCTCCTCGGAGGACACGAACTCCAGCCCCCGATCATGCTCGGTAATCTGCCCCAGCGGCATCTCCTCGATAAACGCGATATCCAGCCCTTTCTCCAGGGCGAAATCCACCAACGCCGGCACCTCGTCGTGATTGCGCCCACGCAAGATAACGCTGTTCAGCTTGATCCGCTGGAAGCCCGCCTGTCGCGCCGCATCAATGCCTCTGAGCACCTGCGCCAGATCGCCGGTGCGGGTCAGCTCGCGAAAACGGTCCGGGTTCAGGGAATCAAGGCTGATATTGATACGATCCAGCCCGCCAGCCTTTAGCTCATCCGCAAACCGGTCCAGTCGCGAACCATTAGTGGTCAGATTGAGTTCACTCAGCCCCGGGATTGCACCAATGTCGCGCACCAGGTGCGCCACATCCTTGCGCACCAACGGTTCCCCCCCAGTGAGGCGAATGCGTTTGACCCCCAACGCCACCAGCACCCTCGCCAGTCTCCCCATTTCTTCCAGGGTCAGCACCTGCGCCCGCGGCACAAAGGTCATGTCCTCCGCCATGCAGTACACACAGCGAAAGTCACAGCGGTCGGTGACCGACAGCCGTACGTAGTCGATGGTGCGTCCGAAACGGTCCTCAAGGACCGGGGACGAAGGGGAATCCGGATGCGTCATGACCCCTACTTTAGCAAACCCCATGCCCGACCGTCGTGGCCGCGTTTATCGGTTCAGCGGCCCCCCGGTTGGTCAGCCCCGCCGTGCTGTTGTTAGAATGGCCGTCTTTCCGGGTGTAGGGGCGTTGTCATGGCCCTGCATTCCAAATTCATCTACCCCAAAAGGGTTTCCATGCAAATCTCTGAAAATGCCGTAGTGTCCATCCACTACACCCTGACCAACAACGCCGGCCAGACCATCGACTCTTCTGTCGAGCGTGGTGAACCCCTGGCCTACCTGCACGGTGCCGGCAACATCATCCCGGGCCTGGAAAAGGCGCTGCTGGGCAAGCAGGCTGGCGACAAGCTGGATGTGACCGTCACCCCGGAAGAAGGCTACGGCGAGCGTCACGAACAACTGATTCAGCAGGTGCCGAAAACCGCCTTCGAAGGCAACGAAGACAACCTGCAGCCGGGCATGCAGTTCCAGGCCCAGACCGAAGCCGGTCCGCGCATCTTCACCATCACCGCTGTGGAAGGCGATGAAGTCACCGTAGACGGCAACCACCCGCTGGCCGGTGAGACCCTGAACTTCGCCGTAGAAATCACCGAAGTACGCGAAGCCTCAGCCGAAGAAAAAGAACACGGCCACGTACACGGCCCGGGCGGTCACGATCACTGATCGTTAATAACGACACGCCATAAAAAAGGCTCCTGAGAAGGAGCCTTTTTTGTCATACCAAAGCGCGGTTACGGTGTGACGATGTTGAACCAGAACTCGAAGTCATCCAGGCAAGACACCAGTTCCGTCAACGTGGCCTGATCACCCTCGACCGTCACCTCACCATCTTCAACAGCTTGTTCCAGGGTCGTTTCCTGAAGCATAAACCCATTCAGGGTATCGCGGGTCATGCTGATCGTGGCATCCGCTTCATCAAACTGGCGCCCTTCACTGTGATTCAACACGCCGTTGACCATTTCCACGGCAAACTGCTTGTCCTTGTCAGTAAACACGAAGTTCAGCTTGAGATGTTTTCCTTCCGCTTTTTCGGTATTCAGACGCACGCCAAGAAAGTCAAAGAACAGGCTTTCATCCATGGCTCGCACCGTATCCGGGCTAGCAGTGTTCGGCGTTGGCAACTGGGCCACACCATTACGCAGCTCCTGGGCACCACTCAGATAGAAGTTACGCCACGGGCCGCTTTCTGCCTGATACCCCATCTGTTCAAGGGCGTCGGCCTGCAGGTTTTTCGCTGCCTGATTATCCGGGTCTGCAAACACTGCATGGTTAACCACTTCAGCAACCCAACGGTACTCGCCTTTCTCGTAGTACTCGCGGGCCTTGTCCAGCAAGGCATCCACACCCCCCATCATGTCCACGTAACGCTTGGCGGCATCCGCTGGCGGTAGCTCATTGAGGGTAGCCGGGTTACCGATGAACCAGCCCAGGTACATGACGTAAGTGGCTTTCACGTTGTGATTGATGGAACCGTAATACCCTCGATTGGAAAAATTCCTGGCAATGGCATCCGGCACTTTGATCTGCTCGGCGATTTCCACCATGGTGTAGCCCTGATTGGCCAGCCGCAGGGTTTCATCGTTGATGAACCGGTACATATCTCGCTGTGTGCTGATATGCGTATTGACCTTGTCCTTGCCCCACACTGGCCAATGGTGCATGGCGTACATCACTTCCACTTCATCACCCCACATATCCAGCGCCTGATTCAGATACTTGGACCAGGCCAGCGGGTCACGGATCTTGGCACCGCGCAGCGAGTAGGTGTTGTGCAGCGTATGCGTCGAATCTTCAGCAGTATTGAGCGCTTTCTTTTCCTTGATGTAATAGAGCATCTCGGACGGCGCCTCAGAACCTGGCGCATTCAGAAACTCATACGTCAGCCCGTCAATCTTGTGGACTTCACCGGTCTTTTCAATGATTTTGGTGGGAGGAATCAGAGTAACCGTACCGGCCGAGGTGGTGGTCCCCAACCCGGCGCCTACTTGACCTTGCGGGCTGGGCGGCAGCAGGTTGCCATACATGTAACTGGCGCGGCGACTCATGACATTACCGGCCATCACATTCTCGGCAACAGCGGCATCCAGGAAGCCCACCGGGGCGTAGATGTCCACCTTGCCCGCGTTGACATCCGCTTCATCGACCACACCACGAACGCCACCATAGTGATCCACATGGCTGTGGGTATAAATTACAGCGACCACGGGTTTTTTCGGGCGATGCTCGTAATAGAGGTCCAGCGCCACCTTGGCGGTTTCTGCAGATACCAACGGATCCATGATGGTCAGGCCTTTCTCGCCTTCCACAATCGTCATGTTGGACAGGTCGAGATTACGAACCTGATAAATCCCGTCGGTCACTTCAAATAAACCGGAAATATTCAACAACTGGGATTGGCGCCACAGACTCGGGTTAACCGTTTCCGGTGCTTCCGAGCCTTCCTCAATAAAATCATACTTGGCCGGATCCCATACCGGATTGCCCTCTTCACCCTTGATCATTTCCTTGGGAAGCGGCGCGATGAATCCCTTATGGGCCAGCTCGAAAGACGTGTTATCCGAGAACGGCAAGTACTCTTTCAGGGCCTGATTGCTATCCTTGGTGGCTGCTTCAGCGGGCTTGGGCCCCTCCTTTTCTCCGGCGCCGGTGTCTGTCTTTTCCGCCGTAGCCGCATCGCTGGTTACTGGCGCACCCGTATCGCCGGATTGCCCTGCGGTTTGATCACCGTCATCACCGCAGCCGGTCAACACCAGACTGGCAGCAAGAGCGGAATAGAGTAATACGCTTTTCATGGCTGCTTCCCTATCAACAATTCCATTAACAGGATCCCCTGTCGGCCACGCCGGACAATCGTCCTGATCATCCATCATCACCAACTAACAAAGATGAGTAAAGTTCAGAAAGAAAATCACTTAGCGCACCAGCCCTGGCGTTTTCCTGCATAACCCTCACAAAAACAGTGCCTTTTCGGATTGCGAGGGAGAGACAAGCATAGAAAGAAGCGATGTCAGGACGATGAAAATGCCGGGAGGCAACGGGGGTCCCTACCAGGGGCCAACATCGCCGGCGGGACGGCCAGCCTTTGCCAGTAGCAAGGCCATATCCATATGCCCCTCCAGCATGTCGGCCAACCGATCCAGCTGCTGCTCGCGATGCATGACGTAGTCAACACTCGCGTTTGCATCCAGACCTGCCCAGGCAAGCAGGGCATCGGTACTTTGCGGCGAATCAAACAGGCCATGGAGGTAGCAACCCATGACGGCGCCGTCGTCGGAAACGGCACCATCCTTATAGCCATCCAGCTGCAGCATAGGTGACTGCAGCGCTTCGCCCTCCGTGACGCCATTATGCATTTCATAACCGCGAATGGGCGTACCGGCGAGCAGCAATTGCCCCTGCACATTGCGTAGCTGCTTGCCGGGTACCAGTCGGGTTGTCATGCCCAGCCAGCCCAGTCCTTCACTGCTGCCGGCGGGTCCCTCCAGACCATCGGGGTCATCAATACATTCCCCAAGCATTTGAAAGCCACCGCAAATGCCCAGCAGCTTGCCGCCGTAGCGAAGATGCCGCGCGATTTTACTGTCCCAGCCCTGCTCACGCAGGAAGGCAAGATCCGCACGGGTGGCCTTGCTGCCGGGGAGAATAATCAGGTCGGCATCGGGCCAGGGGGCACCCATTTTCACAAAGGTCAGCTGCACCTGCGGATGCACACGCAACGGATCGAAATCATTGTGGTTACTCATCCGCGGCAACATCGGCACCACGACCTTGAGCGCACCGACGCCATGGTCACCCCGTTCATCAACGGCGTCTTCCGCGTCCAGAGTAAGCCCATGCAAATAGGGCAGCACCCCGAAAACCGGTTTGCCGGTGCGCGCTTCCAGCCAGTCCAGGCCACCCTGCAATAGCGACAGATCGCCCCTAAAGCGGTTAATGACAAATCCCAGCGTGCGCCGTTGCTCGCTTTCCGACAGCAGATCCAGCGTACCGGTGAGATGAGCAAAGACACCGCCGCGATCAATGTCTGCCACCAGTATCACCGGGCAATCCACCATCTCGGCAAAACCCATGTTGGCAATGTCGTTGTCACGCAGATTGATTTCCGCCGGACTCCCCGCCCCTTCCACAATGATCACATCAAAACGGGACGATAAATCCTGCCAGGCCGCCAGCACCGCATCGCGCGCCGTTTTTTTATAAGCGTGATAATCCAGCGCCTGCATATTGCCCAGCACCTGACCTCGAATAATTACCTGCGCACCCATATCGGTCTGCGGCTTGAGCAACACCGGATTCATGTCACTATGCGGTTCAACACCACAGGCCAACGCCTGCAAAGCAGTAGATCGCCCGATCTCCCCGCCATCCACCGTCACCGCACTATTGAGCGCCATGTTCTGTGGCTTGAACGGCGCCACCGAACACCCCCGCCGCGCAAACCACCGACACAACGCCGCCACCACTGTGCTCTTCCCCGCATCAGAGGTGCAGCCCTGAACCATCAAACTCAGCATGGCGAAGACCCGGAGTTGAAAGTTGAAAGTTCAAAGTTGAAACGCGATACGGTGCCTCCCGTAATCACAGCGACGAGGCCGCACCCAGACATCAAGCCGCGATCGCAGCCCCAAATAAAGGCACTACTTTGTGCTTTTTTTATTTTTAAACTTTGAACTTTCAACTTTGAACTTCCCGCCACTACTTCATACCTATCCGGTTCGGGTTTTCGCTATTCACTGTTAACTGTTAACTGTTAACTATTCACTAAAGTTCGATGCCCTTCTGCGCCCGCACCCCCTGATCCTTGAACGCATGCTTCACCACTTTCATTTCCGTGACGGTGTCGGCCAACTCAATCAGTTCCTTGGGGGCATAGCGTCCCGTCACCACAGCATGCTGCATGGCAGGCCGGTTTTGCAGATCATCCAGCACCCGGTCCAGGTCGAGGTACTCGTAGCGCAACGCGATGTTCAGTTCGTCCAGCAAAACAAGATCGTAGCGGTCGTCCTTGAGCATCTTCGCGGCGATATCCCAGGCGGCATTGGCGGCGGCCACATCGCGCTCGCGGTCCTGAGTGTCCCAGGTGTAACCTTCGCCCATGACGTGATAATCCACGTTGGGCAGGTCTCGAAAAAAAGCCTCTTCGCCGGTGCTGAATGCGCCCTTGATAAACTGCACCACCCCCACCTTCATGCCATGCCCCAGCGCCCGTGCCACCATGCCAAAGCCGGAACTGCTCTTGCCTTTACCGGGGCCAGTGAGCACCAGCAACACACCCTGGTCCTTGTCCGCATTGGCGATGCGTTCACGCATGATTTCCTGTTTTTTGGCCATCCGCCACGCGTGGCGCTCCTGGCTTTTCGGGTCTGGTTTCATGAGGTGCCCCGTTGTCTGTGAATTACGATGCGGTCAACCGACCGGTAAAAATATCTGCCACCAGCGAGGGGGCAGACGGGAAATAACCGTGGAAGAAGCTGGCCAACAGATGGCCTTGCTGATAGATCGCTTCTCCCCCGGTGCCGGATTGTTTTTCACTGTGCCAGGTGGGTGGCAATGCGGTGTCCACCACGGCGTGATGAAAGGTGTGGCCGCGTAGCTGAACACCGCCATGATGCCAGGCGTGCATGCCCAGCCCCTGTAATTTCCGGGTCAGGGTGGCGGTACCCGGCAGCAAACCGAATCCGGCATGCTGGCGCCCCTCACCGTCCACCAGTGTTGTCAGGCAGGCCATCAAGCCACCGCACTCTGCCAGCAGGGGCTTGCCCGCCTGGTGGTGCGCCTGCAAGGCATGGCGCATGGCGACATTGTTCGCCAGCGTTTCCCCGTGCAGTTCCGGGTAACCGCCCGGTAACCACACCGCATCCACGGCGGGCAGGCCGCTGTCCGCCAACGGCGAGAAGAACACCAGCTCCGCCCCCATGGCGCGCAGCAGGTCCAGGTTGGCGGGATACAGGAACGCGAAGGCCGCATCCCGCGCGATGCCAATGCGGCAGCCCGCCAGCAGGGCAGGCACGGGTTCCGGTGGCGGTGCGGAAAAGTTTACCGGCGCGGGCAACCGCCCCAATCCGGCCTGTTCAAGTACTGCGGCCGCCTCATCCAGCCGAGTCTCCAGATCGCTCAATTCTCCGGCCTGCACCAGACCGAGGTGTCGCTCAGGCAGGGTCATTGCTTCATGGCGGGGGATCGCCCCCAGCAGCGACAGGCTCGCGGGCAACCCTTGCGCCAGCAAGGCCGCGTGACGGTCACTGGCCACCCGGTTGGCAATCACTTCGGTCACCTGCAAGGCCTCACGGTACCGGGCCAGCCCCAGGGCCACCGCCCCGAAGGTCTGGGCCATCCCCCAGGCATCAATCACCGGAATCGCCGGGATCCCCGCCAGCACCGCCAGATCGGCACTGGACGGCGTGCCATCGAACAGGCCCATGGCCCCTTCCACCAGAATCAGGTCTGCCTCGCTGGCCGCCCGGGCCAGCCGCCAGCGGCATTCCTCTTCACCGGTCATCCAGGGCTGCAACTGATAGACCGGCGACCCGCTGGCTACCTCCAGCACCATGGGGTCCAGATAGTCCGGACCAAATTTGAACACCTGCACACGCCGGCCGGCGTTTCGATGCAGCCGTGCCAGCGCCGCCGTCACCAACGATTTTCCCTGTCCCGACCCCGGCGCGCTAATGAGGGCAGCAGGGACCGTTGCCTGAAAAGCGGAAGCGGGAGAAGTCGTGGCCATCACAGGGGGCCCTGTCATGCCGGCACGAATACCGGCTTACCGTTCACAGTGAACACCGACAGACTCTGATCATAGAGGCGCTCCAGCGCCTCGGGCACCAGCATGGTATCCGCCGGGCCAAAACACAGCTCCCCGTCGGGATAGAGCAACAGAATGTGATCACACCAGCGCGCGGCCAGATTGAGGTCATGCAGACACAGGAACACCCCCGCACCGGCCTCCGCCTGCTGGTGCAGCAGCTCCATCACTGCCACCTGGTGATGCAGGTCGAGATGGTTGGTAGGCTCGTCTGCCAGCCAGATCCCCGGTTGCTGGGTGAGCGCCGTGGCAATGGCCACCCGCTGACGCTCGCCGCCGGACAGCGTGCTGACCAGCCGATCTTTCAAGGTAGACAGTGACAGCGCATCCAGCGCTTGATGGGCCAACCGCACATCGTCCGCGCCCTCGCGCTGCCAGGGCGACAGAAAGGGGTGACGGCCGATCAGCACGGTCTCCAGCACGGTGGCAGGGAAACTGTCCTGTCGCTCCTGAAACACCACCGCCAGGGTCTGCGCCAGGGTCCGTCTGCGCAGCACTGCCAACGGCTCGCCATCGACCAGCACCGTGCCGGAGCGCGGCGGCCGCAACCCGGCCAGGGTATGCAGCAAGCTGGTCTTGCCCGCCCCATTGGGCCCCAACACTCCCCAGCGTTGCCCGGGAAGGATCCGTACCGTCAATGGATCGCCACCCTGCCTGCCGGGAATATCCACCACCAGCTCCCGGGCTTCGAGTACGCTCATCAGCGGCTCCGGTACAGAAGGAAGAGGAAGGTCGGCACCCCCAACAGCGCCGTGATGACGCCCACCGGCAATTGCTCCGGGGCCATCAGGGTGCGCGCCAGGGTGTCGGCAAAGGTCAGCAGGGCGCCGCCCGCCAGCACGCTGGCCGGCAGAATGATGCGCTGATCGTTGCCCAGCACCAGCCGCAGCATATGCGGAACGATCAACCCCACAAAACCGACACTGCCTGCGGTGGTCACCGCCACCGCCGTGAGCAGGCTGGCCAGCCCATACACGCCCCACTCCAGCGGCTTGACCGCCACGCCCAACGCCGCCGCCTGTAACGGCCCGCGGGCAAGCACGTTCAGGCTGCGCCCCAGCGGCAGGGTCAGCAACACCGCCGGCACCAGCACCAGCCAGGCCACCTGTGGCGAATCCGCATAACTGAGGTCGCCCATCAGCCAGTACAGCATGCCGGGCAGTTTTTCCGTGGGGCTCAGTGTCAGCATGAAGGTAATGACTGCCCCCCAACCAGCAGCAATCACTACCCCGGTCAGCAACAACCGGGTGGGCGTCCAGCTGCCTCGCCCCTGGGCCAGACCAAACACCAGCACCGTGGACAACAACGCTCCTGCAAACGCCGAGCCCGATACCAGCACCGCCCCAAACCCCAGCAGCATGGCCAGCAACGCCCCCACTGCGGCACCGCCGGAAATCCCCAGCACATATGGGTCCGCCAGGGGATTGCGTAACAGCACCTGCATCAGCGCCCCGGCCAACGCCAGCAAGCCGCCGGTGGCAAACGCCGACAGGGCACGGGGAGCACGCAGGGAAAACACCAGGGTGTCATGCAGGGCATTACCGCGCCCCAGCAGTACTGCCCACAGCTCTTGCAGCGACATGGAGACACTGCCCACCGACAGCGCCACCATCAACGCCAGTAACCCGGCCAGCCCCAGTGCCACCAACGCCGACAGCGGCCGGCGACTAGTGGCGGGCACGGGCACTCTCCAGGTGGCGGCACAGGGTGCGGGTACCCGCCAGCATCTGCGGGGTGGGCCGCTGCAAGGTGGACGGTGCCACAAAGAAGAGGTTGCCTTTCTGCACCGCCAGCAACGACGGGAAGGCTTTCCAGGGAGTCAGCCAGGCCGGGTTATCTTCCCCCATTCCGCCCGCCACGATGGCCTGGGGATTTTTTTCCAGTACGGCTTCACGACTGATACGCGGGGCCAGGGCGCCGAGCCCCCCGAAGACATTGACGCCGCCACAGATGCGAATGGCTTCACTGATCAGGTGGCTATCGTTGACTGTCATCAAAGGGTCGTCCCAGACCTGATAGAACACCGTCACCGGAGCCGCGTCGGCATAACGCTCCCGCAGGGCGGCAATGCCGGCTCGAAACCCGTTTGCGGCACCCTGGGCGACCAATTCGGTACCTGCCAGCACCCCAAACCGTTCCAGCGTGGCGCTCACATCCTCGAACTGCCGGGGCTCACTGATGTAGACCGGAAATCCCATGTCCTGAAGTCGCGCCACATCCCCCATGGGGTTACCGCTTCGCCAGGCCACGATCAGGTCCGGTTTGAGTGCCACGATGGCCTCCAGATCCAACCGCTGGTAGCTCCCCACCCGGGGCAACTTCTGCGCCGCTGGCGGATAATCACTGAAGCTCACCGCGGCGGCCAGTTGCTCACCAGCCCCGGCGGCAAACAGCAATTCGGTGGCACCGGGGGACAGGGCAATGATGCGGCGCGCAGGCTGCTTCAGACAGACCTGTTGACTTGCATCGTCCTGCACACACAGCTGGGCCATCGCCGGTAACGGCAAGCCAAGCAGTATCACCAAGCCAATCAACATCGTTCTGCGAAACGTCATCATCACCCTGCAGTCAAAGGCGGAGAGATATGGTGTCTCCGCCGCTCAGTTCGTTATGGGGTATCGTAGCTGACACTTACCATTACGGAACGCCCGGCGTTGAGATAGTTCCATCCGCTGAAGTTCTGGGCGGTGGCATATTCCTTGTCGAGTACGTTCTCGACGACCACGCGCCCGGTCCAGTGCTCGGCAAATTCCCAGCCCGCACGCAGATCCAGCAGACCGAAGCCGGACAGACGCTGGGTGTTGGCCGCATCGTTATAGCGGTGACCCTGGAAGCTGGCGGTTCCCCCCAGGGAGAACTGGCCGATCTGGCGATCCACATCCACACGGCCCATACGCTGGGCGCGGCGGGCGATGATGTTGCCCGTCTCTTCGTCTTCCGGCTTGAGCGCAGAAAGCGCCAGCTGTGCCCGCCACTGCTGCCATTCCAGGCCCATGGCCAGTTCGCCGCCTTCCACGGTAGCCTTGGCCACATTGAAGGACGAACCGCGGCTGGCATCGTAGCTGATCAGATCGTCAATATTGGTGCGATACAGCGCCGCATCCCAGTACCACACACTGTACTGGCCGCGCACACCCAGCTCACCGGTTTCGGAGGATTCCGGTTTCAGGTTCGGGTTGCTGTAGTAGAACGGCGGTGAGTCCGGGAAGTACAGGTCATTGAAGGTCGGTGCCTTGAATGCAGTGCCATAACTGGCGCGGAGACGGTGATGGGTATCCAGCTTGTAGCCCACCGCCGCCGCACCAGTCACCTTGCTGCCAAACGCATCGTTGTCGTCATGACGCAGGCTACCCTGCAGATCCAGCGCACCGAAATTCAACAGCGCCTGCCCGAAGACCGCTTTGTTGTCGCGACGGGTTTCATCGTAATCGTTGGAGCTGGTGATTTCGTCACTCTGATATTCGCCTCCCACTATGAACTGGTGGTCACCTGCCACCAAAACGGTCTGCAGGTTTGCGGTACGAGTGCGGGTATCGAAGATGCCATTGCTCAGACCGTCATCGAAATCTTCGCTTTCATCTTTCGCTTCGCTGATCAGGGCCTTGACCTGCAAGCTGTCGCTCAGCCACAGGTCCCCTTTCACCCCGGCCACCTGCAGCATGTAATCGATCTCACGCTGGTCTTCCGGGGTACTGCCTTCGTATTCGGTATTGCCTTCGGTACGGAAACCGAACACCCCCACGCTCCCCTTGTCGCCAAACTGGTGGCTGAGCTTGAGCAATCCAGAGGCATTGTCATAACCACGGTCGTCACTGTTTTCTCGCAGCTCGGTGCCATCGGTATCAAAGTAATTTGCGCCTACGGTGGCCGTGGTGCCGCCGTGACGGATAGAACTGCCGGCGCCCAGATTCCAGCTGTCGAAACTGCCTCCGCCCATGTTCAGCCAGGTCCCTTCATCACGGGTAAAAATCTGTACTACGCCTCCCACGGCATCCGCACCGTAGAGACTCCCCCGCGGCCCACGCACAATTTCTACCCGCTGCATCATTTGCGGAGGCAGGTACTGCCAAGCCGGGCTCCCGGCGGTCGCCGAACGCAGACGCACTCCATCTACCAGCAGCAATGTGGCATCACTTGACGTCCCGCGAATGAACACGCTGGCATTCTTGCCAAAGGAGCCATTGCCCGTGGTATCCACACCTGGCTGCCCTCGCAGCAGGTCAGCCATGTCTGTGGGCTGCTGCTCGCGTAGCGTCTTTTCATCGACCACGGTCACCGAAGACAACGACGCATCGGCCGTTCGGCTGGCGAGAGTGGGTGTGACTACCACCGGATCCAGCATGGCAACCCGGGTCGGGCTATCCGTCGATTGAGAGAGTGCTGCCAGCGGCAACAGGGAAAAGGAAACGGCTGCACCGGCAGCAAGAAAGCGAAACGTCATGGAAGTGATCCCCTCTGCCGTGCCCACCCGCACGGCCTGAATTCAGCCGCGGCAGACACAACATGGGGTTGGCGATAGACACGCCACGATTCCCCGCCATCGCCCGCCGCAACGCCTGGTTCCAATTCGGCCGGTCTCCGGGCTGATGAGCGAGGGAGCACCTCTCGACAATCGCCTTCCCATGCATCACGCACAGTGGCACTTCGACTATCGTTGACTCAATCACCGTTGCGGGGGCAGCGTCGGATTTCACCAAATGGCATCACCGACTTCCCGTTTACCCCACCCTGTATTCAGGGCGGGCACCGAAAAGGTGGCGCGAAATTACCAATGGTGAAGGGATTTGGCAATCAAAAGCCGCCAACTTGAGAGCAACTCATAACGAGTTGAGCGAGATCCCAGTCTCTATCCTGAACGCCAACAGTGCGATGAACCCAAAAAAGGCCACCCTGTTTCCAGGGTGGCCTTTTGATCTTGCCGGATCGGTGATCAGGCTCCCAGCAGGGAGGCCACCAATCCTTTTTTCCTGGCCGGCTTACGGTCAGAAAACTCCAACACGCCGTCTTCGATGGCACCGGCTTTCAAGCGCGGCAGATCGTAGAAGTAGTTCTGCACCACCTGCCACGGCTGGCGGGAGCCCTGGCGTGGCAGTTCGTTGGTGGCGCGCTGAATGTAGCCTGACTGCATTTCCAGGAAGTTGTTATCCGTCTCACAGCCTTCGTTGTCACGCGGGGTGGCCACCTGGATTCCGGTCTTGTCCATGTGATTGAGCAGGCGACAGACATATTCGCACACCAGATCCGCCTTCAACGTCCAGGAGGAGTTGGTATACCCGAAGATCAGCGCCATGTTCGGCACATCCTTCAACATGGCACCTTTATAAACCATGGTGTCCTGCGGATTCACCGGCTGACCATCAACGGTTCCCTGGACACCACCCAGCATCTGGATGTTGAGGCCAGTGGCCGTGACGATAATGTCCGCCTCCAGCTCTTTGCCGGACTTCAGCAGGATGCCTTTCTCGGTGAAGGTGTCGATATGGTCGGTGACCACTTCCGACTCACCCTTGCGCAGGCTCTTGAACAAATCGCCATTGGGCACTGCACACAGACGCTCATCCCACGGGTTATAGCTGGGACGGAAGTGGGTCATATCAAAATCATCACCCAGTTGACGACGGGCGGCCGCCAGCAGAGCACGGCGCACCAGCTTCGGACGCTGCTTGGCCAGCTTGAATATCATCCGCTGAAGGCCAATATTGCGTGCACGCGCTAAACGATACACCGCCATCTCCGGCAGGAAACGGCGTAGCCCGGCAGAAATGGGATCCAGCTCTGGCACGGTGGCTACGTAGGTTGGCGAGCGCTGCAGCATGGTGACTTTCGCCCCAAGCTTGGCCATGGCCGGCACAAGGGTGACCGCGGTGGCACCAGAACCGATTACCACGACCTTCTTGCCCTGACATTGCAGATCCTCGGGCCAGTGCTGCGGATGAATGATCTGCCCCTTGAAGCTGTCTTCCCCCGGGAAATCCGGGCGGAAACCCTGATCGTAGTTGTAGTAACCGGTACAGGAGAACAGGAAGTTGGCGGTAAAGGTTTCGGACTCACCGCTATCTTCATGGGTGGTTTGCACCGTCCAGCGCTTGTCGGCACTGGACCAATCGGCGGTCATGACTTTGCGTCCGAAGCGGATATGGCGGGTTACCCCGTATTCCTTTGCGGTGTCTTCCACGTAATTGCGGATGGATGCGCCGTCAGCAAGCACCTTGGACTCCGTCCAGGGACGGAAGCTGTAGCCAAGAGTGAACATATCGGAGTCTGACCGGATACCGGGATACTTGAATAGATCCCAGGTGCCACCAATGCGCTCGCGGCGCTCGATAATGGCATAGGTATGATTCGGGCACTTGCGGGTCAGATGGCACGCTGCACCAATACCGGAAAGGCCGGCACCAATAATCAGGACATCAAAATGGTTGTTGGACATATCGTTTACCTCTGGCTACAGGCTGCCTGGTTTCAGCCGCGCAAACATTGACATTGGTCAATGTCACAATTAACAGGGATCCAGAATAGCCGTACCGGCCAGTAGGTAAAAGCCCCGAACGGGACAGTCGATTGGCTGTGGAGCCCGAATTCCGTGCCGCTGCGGACCGTGAACGGGGGCAGGCAGCGAAATTACCGGGGTTGGAAGGGGCAATCGGGCGGTCAAATCAGGCCAGCCGGCTGTCGGACAAGACTCAATAACGTCCCTGATTCTGCTCCAGGCACTCCAGTCGGTAGGCTTCGGCCATGTAGCCAAGCAAACGACGCTGGTTGTCATACTCCGGATAAGCCCATAGTCGCCGGTCGTTTTCCACACGACGAGGCTGGTAGCTGAGACCCCGTCGACGAAGCAGGCTATCGGCCAGGGCATCTCGCTGCCCAGCACTCAAACTACTGCCCAATTGACGAACGCACCCCTCATAACCGGATATCAAGGCAAACTGCTCCAGCGAATAATGGAACTGCCCCCCAAACACCACCGCCGGCAATAACACACACAAGATCACGCACCTGTATCTGTGCTTCATCTGCCTTCCTTCCCTGATAAAAGGCAATGCCTCTTGCCTCGATAGCCAGTACGCATTGCCTGTTCTCTGCAGCCAGTGTTACTTTCTGTAACGAAAGATACCCAACCGCCTACAGGTAGCTCCCATGCCGCTCAGTGACTGGTTAAACTTTGCTACTCTGCACCCTTGGCTTGTGGCCCCATTCTCTCTGGCCCTGCTGTTGAGCATCCTGATCTGGTTCGGCCGCCTCCCGCAAAGCACCACCAATGTGCTCATCGTCGCATTCATTTTGCCGTCTATGCAGCTGGGGCTGCTGGGCATTCTGGTTTTCAGTGCCAACGAATCACTGGCCGAATCCCTGGTCGCCTTGCTGCCCTCTTAACAAGGAGGTCTATTTTTTCATATTTTTTATTCTTTCTTTTTCATAAAGAAAGTGGCACGTGAGATCCAATCTCGCAATCCCCTTATGAAATTGTGACCAGGGGCACACTGGCACCCCGAAAAGCTCCTGCATACTGCGCGGGACTCTCTGGGGGGAGAGTCCTGACCGCCATGACAAAAACAATAAAAGGAAGGGGATAGGAATCATGGAACTTGCCACTCTCTGGACGGTGCTCACTGAACACCCCTGGCTTACCGTCCCTCTGACGTTCTCCCTGCTACTGTCGATCCTGCTATGGTTTGGCCGTATTCGACAACCTGCTGCCATCAACCTGATCGCCATCGGCCTGATCATGCCCTGCATCAACCTGAGCATGATTGCCACCAGTGCGGTGGTCGCCTCTGACAACTTGACCGGCAGCCTTTTGTCTCTGCTTGCCGGCTAAGCCTCGCCGGACAACCCTGCCAGAAACGCCAACTGATCCTTCAGGCTGACAGTGCGCGGGTCGCCTTGATAAACATCAAAGTGGCCCACCGGATAACGTTTTACCGTGGGTTGCGCCATAGCCAGCACGGCCTTTTCTGCTGACGAAGCCGGGGCTACGGTATCTTTCTCACAGATCAGTACCAATGCCGGGCAAGTTACCTTGCTGGCCTGCATAACCGGACGGAACAACGGCAGTACCAACGCAATGCGCGCAGCCACCTCGTTAGGCACCTCACCGGGCATCAGGGCGGTATACCCTTCCCAGGCATCATGGCTGCTCATGGCCGCCAGCTCCCCCGGTTTCCCGGCAGAGGGAATCAGATAAGGCTCCATCCCAATCACACTGCGGGCCACATCCAGGAGCCCCGCCCCGCTCATTTTCAACGCCTGACCGATGCCCGCATAGCGAACCACCTCCAACACCGATGCCAATCCGTCCATCATCGGGCACTGGGCTATAATGCCGGCGACCGGTTCTCGCCCCGCTACAACCGTCACCAGCCCACCGCCGAAAGAAGTCCCCCAGAGCACAATACGCTGGTTATCCACCTCTGGCTGCTTGCGCACACAGGCCAACGCGGCCTGCCAATCTGCCACCTCCCGGTTGGGTATCAGCACCTGCCGAGGCACGCCCTCACTTTCACCAAAATGTCGGTAATCAAACAGAAAAACCGCGTAACCGGCTTCAACAAACGCATCCCGAAACGGATCCAGACCACAGGCCTTGGTCAGGCCAAACCCGTGCCCCATGACCACCGTCAGAAAGGGCCCCTTCCCGGAAGGAAGATAAAGATCACCGCGACAGGACTGGCCCGCGCTGACAAATCGCAGCTCACGCTTTTCACTCATGGCTTGCTCCATATTCAGGGCAGATAACACTGCTATCCACAGAGGCCACAGAGTTCACCGAGCAAAGGAAAAACGAGGGGCTCTTCTCTGTGCTTTCAGTGAGCTCTGCGATGCACAACCTCTTAACCTTCAATTGCAGGGGCGATAAAACGCCATTCTTCTACGCTCTGGCCCAGCACCAGGAAGAACGGGTTAAGAATATCTTCCTTGTTGTACTGTAAAGGTTCGAATGCGGTATTCACCACCACACCGCCAGCAGCCGTCACCACTGCATGGGCCGCAGCGGTATCCCATTCACTGGTCGGCGCCAATCGCGGATAGATATCTGCGCTGCCTTCGGCCACCAGGCACAGTTTCAGCGATGAACCCATGGAAGCACGCTCCACCTCGCCCACTTCTTCACGAATGAAGGCTTCCAGTTTTTCCACCGCTTCACCGCCATGGCTGCGGCTGGCCACCATGACCACCGGCGTTGTTCGGGCACGACAGGCAATCGTTTTACGCTCACCGGCATCTTCCTTGAAGGCGCCTACGCCTTCCCCCCCCAGGTAGGTCACGCCTGTCACCGGCACATGCACCACCCCCAGCACCGGAGTGTCGGCGCGAACCAGCGCAATATTCACCGTGAATTCGCCATTGCGCTTGATGAATTCCTTGGTGCCATCGAGCGGATCCACCAACCAGAACTGCGGCCAGCCCTTACGCTCGGCATAAGCGATATCACCGGATTCCTCAGAGTAAACAGGGATATCCGGGGTCAGCGCCTTCAGGCGTGCCTCAATAATTTCATGGGCAGCCTTGTCGGCCTCGGTAATCGGTGACTTGTCATCCTTGGTTTCCACGCCCAGGTCATCCCGCTCGTAGACCTCAAGGATGGCTTGTCCCGCCTCGCGGGCGATATCGGCAAGGGGGTTCAGCAGGGCAGTAAAGTCGGTCATTCCAGATTTCCTGTCATTCAGATTTTGGCAAGCCTTGCGCGGCTGACACCGCGTCTACAGCTTAATATTCAACGCGTTTCCAACAACCGCCTGGTCATCAGCAACGCTGCGATCACACGCGCCTCGGTCACATCATCCCGCTCGATCAGTCGATCCAGCTCAGAGAGCTTCCAGGGCACCACTTCCAATTCCTCAGGCTCGTCGCCAGGCAGGGATTCCTCATACAGGTTCTCGGCCAGCACCACCTTGATACGGTGCCCCATGTATCCCGGCGACAGGGTCAGTTCTTTCAGCAGGGTAAGCTTGCGGGCGCCGTAACCGGCCTCTTCCTTTAATTCCCGGTTGGCTGCATCGCGCCAATCCTCACCATGCTCATAAGCTCCCTTGGGCAAGGTCAGCTCGTAGCGTTCAGTACCGGCACCGTATTCACGGATCAACACCACCGTTTCCTCATCGAGCAGCGGAACCATCATGACCGCCGCGATTGGCGGCGTACGCAACCGTTCATAGGTGCGTTCCACCCCGTTGCGGAAGCGCAAATGCAGCTCCTCAATCCCGAACAGACGACTCTTGGCCACCAGCCGGGTGTCGAGAATCTCCGGTTTCTCATCCATAATTACCTCAGAACGACGACGCCTTCCGGACGGCAAGACTAACCCGAACCCGCAGGAAATTCATGATTGACTGGCATTCTGTCGACACTGTGTTACTGGATATGGACGGCACCCTGCTGGACCTGAGCTTTGACAACTGGTTCTGGCAACGCCATGTCCCCGAGGCCTATGCCCGCCAACTGGGCCTGCCCCAGCAGGAAGCTGACCGCATCATCCACGACTGGATTGCCAGCCATCAGGGCACTCTCAACTGGTACTGCCTGGATTTCTGGACTGCTGAGCTCGGGCTGGAAATCGCCCGCTTGAAAAGAGAGGCCCGTGACCGCATCTCGGTGCGACCCGGAGCAGAAACCTTTCTGCAGCGATTGCAGGAGTCCGGCAAACAGATCGTCATGGTGACCAATGCCCACCGCGACGCCCTGGACGTGAAGCTGGAACAAACCGGCATCGACCGTTATTTCCATGAGCTGGTATCCAGCCACGACTATGGCCACCCCAAGGAAGCCCAGTCGTTCTGGCAGCATTTGCAGCGACACTTGCCGTTCGACCCGGCCAAAGCGCTGCTGGTGGATGACTCACTGCCGGTGCTGCACAGCGCTCAGCTATACGGTATCGGGCAACCGGTCAGCATCTTGCACCCGGATTCCAGCCTGCCACGGCGCGAGCACACCGACCCGTTTGTGGCCATTGATGACTTTGCGTCGGTACTTCCCTGAATACACCGGCCTGACAGAGAGACGGATGGAAAGCGTACGCATTGATTCCTGGCTGTGGGCCGCCCGCTTCTTCAAGACCCGCACCCTGGCCAAAACCGCCATTGAGGGCGGCAAGGTTCATATCGACGGCAGCCGCACCAAGCCCAGTAAGGCGGTGCAGCCCGGTCAGACCGTTACCATTACCAAGGGCACTGAACATTTCGAGGTCATCGTTCGCGACCTGAGCAGCAAGCGCGGCCCGGCCAAAGTGGCCCAGACCCTCTACGAGGAAACCCCGGAGAGTGTGGCCAAACGGGAAATGAACAGCGAACAGCGCAAACTGGCCCGGGCAGCCGCAGCCGCCCCCGACCATAAACCCAGCAAGAAGGAGCGCCGGGATATCCAGCGCTTCCGACGAGACAATCTGGAATAACCTTTTCGCGGCGGCCTCCCCCGTGAAAACCCGACTCAGGACAGCAACATGCAAGACCACAAGCAGCGCTTTCTTTTCCCCGACTCCGACATCCGCGGAGAACTGGTACAGGTAGAAAGCAGCGTCAGCCGGATTATTGAAGGGCACAACTACCCACTGCCCGTGCAAGGGCTGATCGGTGAAGCCGTGGCCGCCGTGGCCCTGCTGGCCAGCACCCTCAAGTTCAAGGGGCGCCTTGCCCTGCAGGCTCAGGGCCATGGCCCGGTATCCCTGCTGCTGGCCGAATGCACCAATGAGGGCGAGCTGCGTGCCGTGGCCCGCCACAGCGAGGGTCAGGACTGGAGCCAGGGCGATATCCGTACCCTGATCGGCGACGGCAACATGGTGATCACCATCATTCCCGAGCAAGGCCAGCAATATCAGGGCATCGTCCCGCTCACCGGCGACACCCTGGCCCAGTGCCTGGAAGCGTACTTCCGGCAATCCGAGCAGCTGCCCACCCGGCTGTGGCTGGCCAGCGGGAACAATCGCGCCGCCGGACTATTGCTGCAGCGCCTGCCCAACCAGCTGGCCGGCACCGATGCCAACGCCCAGATGTGGGAGCACCTTGAGGCCCTGGCCACCACCCTGACGCTGGAAGAACTGCTCAATCTGGACGACCAGACCATCCTCCATCGCCTGTTCCACGACACGCCGCCCCAGCTCCCGGAAGCCCAGGCCCTGCAATTCGGTTGCACCTGCACCCGCGAACGCAACCGTAACGCCCTGCTGTCCCTCGGCAACCTGGAACTGCAGACCCTGCTGGACGAAGACGGCGAGGTCACCCTCACCTGCGACTTCTGTCGCCACCAGGAAACTTTCGATGCGGTGGATCTGGCGGAGATGATCCGGGAAAGCAGTTAACAGCTAATAGTGAACAGTGAAAAGCGACGCGAACCTCGTCCAGGGGTTCCCAGCCTCCGGAGGCCGCGCCCACTCATCGGCGCGGCCTCCGGCATTTCAGGGCCTAACGGCCCAAAACCGCGCACTATTCACTGTTAACTGTTAACTATTCACTTCCTTTAGCGCGTGACCCATCAGTCCGAAGGGGAATCGCCACTAATTCTCTTTTCTGGCATAATCGCGCGCCTGTGCTGACTGGTGGGGTCCCATCAGTCCCTTTTGGTCTTGCCCGGTGGCAGTCACGGGCACGAGACCGGCACTGTTACCCGCAATGCGAACCCGGTGTGGCACACCTCGCCCACCACGGCTACGAGCCCAGGAATGACCATGACCGACCCGATTGTTTATAACGACCTCAGCCCGGCCCAGCTGGTAGAGCTGGCTGTCCAGCGCAACGAAGGCCGCCTGTCCGATACCGGCGCCCTGGTAGTGGAAACCGGCCACCGCACAGGTCGTTCCCCGATGGACCGTTACATTGTCGATGAGCCCAGCACCAGCGAGCACATCCACTGGGGCGCCATTAACCGCCCGTTCCCCGCTGACAAGTTCGACGCCCTGTGGGACCGTGTCGCCGCCGCCACCGCGGAAACCGACACCTTTGTTTCCCACCTGCACGTGGGTGCCGACGCGGATCATTACCTGGCCGTAAAAGTGACTGCGCAAACCGCGTGGCACAATCTGTTCGCCAATACCATGTTCATCCGCCCGGAGAAGTACAATCCGCGCAGCAAGGAAGAATGGCAGATCCTGCACGCCCCGCAGTTCCAGTGTGAGCCGGAGCGTGATGGCACCAATTCCGATGGCTGCGTGATCCTCAACTTCGCCCAGCGCAAGATCCTGATCGCCGGCATGCGTTACGCCGGTGAAATGAAGAAAGCCATGTTCTCCGTGCAGAACTTCCTGCTGCCGGAAAAAGACGTACTGCCGATGCACTGCTCTGCCAACGTGGGCGAAGACGGCGACGTGGCCCTGTTCTTCGGCCTGTCCGGCACCGGTAAAACCACCCTGTCCGCCGACCCGGCCCGTTATCTGATCGGCGACGATGAGCACGGCTGGGGCAAGGATGTGGTCTTCAACATCGAAGGGGGTTGCTACGCCAAGTGTATCGACCTGAGCCAGAAGAACGAGCCGGTTATCTGGGATGCCATCAAGTTCGGCGCGGTACTGGAAAACGTCATCATCAATGACGAAACCCGCACTGCCGACTATGCAGACGTCTCCCTGACCCAGAACACCCGTGCGGCCTACCCGCTGGAAAACATCGACAAGAAAGTCGACGAAAACCGTGCCGGTGAGCCCAAGCACATCATCTTCCTGACCTGCGACCTGACTGGTGTTCTGCCGCCTGTCTCCAAGCTGTCCAAGGAAGCCGCGGCCTACCACTTCCTGAGTGGCTACACCGCACTGGTGGGCTCCACGGAAATGGGCTCTGGTGGCGGCATCAAGAGCACCTTCTCTACCTGCTTCGGCGCACCGTTCTTCCCCCGTCGTGCCGGCGAATACGCCGAGCTGCTGATTAAGCGCATGGAAGAATTCGGCTCTACCGTCTACCTGGTGAACACCGGCTGGACCGGCGGCCCCTACGGTGAAGGCGAGCGTTTCAGCATCCCCACTACCCGTGGTGTGGTCAACGCCATCCTGTCCGGCGAGCTGGACAATGCCGAAACCGAGCACCTGGACATCATCAACCTGGACGTCCCCAAAGTCGTCCCCGGCGTCGACAGCAACCTGCTGCAGCCCAAGAACACCTGGGCCAACCCGGAAAACTACGAAGCACGCGCCCGCGACCTGGCCGAGCAGTTCGAAAAGAACTTTGCCGACAAGTACGCGGATGTGTCCGACGAGATCCGCGCCGCTGGCCCCAAGGCCTGAGTGGTGTGAATCGCTGAAAAAGCCCGCCACCGGCGGGCTTTTTCATTATCGCCCGGCACACAGACCCGTGTGCACGGGAAGATAGGGAATTTTCCGGTCTGGACCGAAGCACCACGCTGGCTCAGACTTTGCATTTCCGGCACAGGGAAGGTCTGCGCCGGCCGCCCCACAAGGGCCTGCCTTTGAAGAATAATTCAGAAACGACACATGAATTTGACTGGCTGCTCCACGCTAACCGGAGAGCCCGACAGGAGCTTCAATGAGCAAACCCAAAATTGTTGTCGTTGGCGGCGGTGCCGGCGGCCTGCCTCTGGTCACCAAACTGGGCCGCAAGCTCGGCCACAACGGCACAGCGGACGTCACCCTGGTGGATTCCTCCAGCATCCATGTCTGGAAACCGCGCTTTCATGAAGTCGCCACCGGCGCCATTGACGCGGACCTGGATGCGGTGGACTACCGCGCCCACGCCCAGCTTAATCATTACCGCTTTGAACCTGGCACCCTGACCCAGGTGGATACCGCCAGTCAGCAGCTGACCCTGGCGCCGCTGTTTGATGAACACGGCAAGGAAGTGCTGCCCGAGCGGACTCTCGACTACGACTACCTGGTGCTGGCCACCGGGAGCCAGAGCAACGACTTTGGCACCCCCGGGGTACGGGACAACTGCCTGTTCATGGACAGCCGCGCCCAGGCCGAGCGCTTTCGCGAGCGCTTCCTGAACGCCTGCCTGCACGCCAACTACGAAGGCAAGCCGGTGTCGGTTGCCATTGTCGGTGGCGGCGCCACCGGCGTGGAACTGGCCGCCGAGCTGCACCATGCCGTGTCCATGCTCAACTTCTATGGTCACGAGAAGCTGGACCGCAAGCACCTGCAGGTCGACATCATTGAAGCCGCCCCACGCATCCTGCCGGTCCTCAGTGAACGGGTCTCTGCCACCGCCACTGAACGGCTGGAAGCGCTGGGGGTGAAAGTGCGCACCGGCGTCATGGTGTCCGAAGCCACGGAAGAGGCGTTCGTGCCCAAAGCTGGCGACCCCATCAAGGCCGACTTGCTGGTCTGGGCGGCTGGGGTAAAGTGCCCACAATGGTTGGGGCAGATTGAGGGCCTGACCACCAATCGTATCAACCAGGTGGAAGTGGAACCGACGCTGCAAGCCAAGGGCCACAAGAACATCTTCATCATTGGCGACGCGGCCTTCCTGATTCCGGAAGGGGCAGAGCGACCGATCCCCCCGCGAGCCCAATCCGCCCAGCAAATGGCCCAACACGTGGCGCGCAGCCTTCAGCAATTACTGATGCACCGCGAGCCCCGACCGTTCGAATACAAGGATCACGGCTCGCTGGTCTCCCTGTCCAACTACAGCTCGGTGGGCATGCTGATGGGCAACCTGAAAGGCGGTAACTTCTTTGTGGAAGGCTGGCTGGCCCGGATGATGTACATCAGCCTGTACCGGATGCATCAGGCCGCGCTCTACGGCTGGCCACGCACCATCATGTTGCTGATCGCCGGTCGCTTCAACAAACTGGTACGCCCGCGACTCAAGCTGCACTAAACCCCCCCACGCTCCTGCGGCCTAACACACCCTGCCGCAGGAGCGTCGCTGGCGGCGCGAATAACCGGCGCTCCTGCGGTGAAATCTTGGCAGCCACCTCCCACCCCCGCTACACTGCCCGGGGTTCATGGGCGACGGTGGTTCGATGATAGACGCGCTTCTATACTGGTTCGGCATTCTCAAACGCAGCGTCACCCTGTGGCTGGAAGGCAATGCTGGCAGTTACGCCGGATCACTGGCCTTTTTCACCCTGTTCTCCATTGCCCCGGTCATCATTCTTGCCGTCAAGGTCATTTCACTGGTAATGACCAGCGACGCGGCCATGACTGAGATCCTGTCCCAGCTGGAAAGCACCATCGGCCCCGCCGCCACAGAAGAAGTCCGCAACGCCATCGCCAACACTCAGGCTCCCCGCCAGGGCATGCTGGCAGGGGTACTCAGCCTGTTGGTGATGGTAGTGGGAGCCACTACCGTGTTTGCCCAGATGCAACGCTCCATGAACTCCATTTGGGAGGTCATGCCCAAGCCTTCCCGCAACACCATCATTGCACTGATCAAAAGCCGCCTGCTGTCACTGACCGTGGTGGTGTCATTGGGGTTCGTGCTGCTGGTGTCGCTATTGCTGAATGTGGTTGTGCAATCCCTGCTGGTCTATGCAGAGCATTGGCTGCCTTTTCACGGTGGCCTCGCGGTGGCCCTGGAAATGCTGGTATCTCTTGGGGTTATTGCCTTGCTGTTCGGCACCATGTTCCGGGTGCTCCCCGACGTGATGCTGGGTTGGCGGGATGTGATGCCAGCGGCCCTGATCACTGCAGTGTTGTTCTCTGTGGGGCGCGCCCTGATCGGGTTATACCTGGCACACACCGCCACCGCCTCCACCTACGGCGCTGCGGGCTCATTGGTCGTACTACTGATGTGGGTTTATTACTCCTCAATGATCCTGCTGTTTGGCGCGGCCCTGACCCGGGCGCATTGCGAAGCACGGCAGCATCACGTCAAGGCACGCAGCACCGCTATTCGGGTCAAGCGGGAGTGGCTTCAATAATCCCTTCCCTTTCAAATTTTACTTCACCACTACTGCCCCGTGACTCAAGGAGCGGTATCCTTTCTCCCCCCTGTCCCATCGATGTCGAGTCATGGAGCGAACGTCCTCATCATGAAACCGCTGCTGAATCTCTTTGCTATCGCACCGCTACTGCTTCCCTGCACAACCTGGGCGACCAGCCAAACCGACACAAAAACGCTCAGCGAAGAGGACTTCCAACTCTGCCTGGGCGAACTGCGTGCCGAGGCCACCCAGCAAGACATTCCTGCCCAGACCATCAGCCAGTATCTCAAGGACATCCAACTCAACCCCAAAGTTATTGAGCTGGATCGCAGCCAGCCGGAATTCACCAGCAGCTTTGCCGATTACTACACCCGGCGAGTCAGTGACACGCGCATTGAAACCGGACGCAAGAAGTACCAGGCACTACAGCCACTGTTGCAACGGCTGACCCGCGAATACGGTATCCCCGGCCACTATCTGGTGGCGTTCTGGGGGCTGGAAACCAACTACGGCGGCTACCTGGGTTACATTCCCACTCTGGATGCCCTTGCCACCCTCGCCTGCGAAGGACGGCGGGGAGAGTACTTCAAGGGAGAGCTGTTCAATGCACTGCGTATCCTGCAAGCGGGCGATGTGGAACGGGACATCATGAAGGGCTCCTGGGCCGGCGCCATGGGACAGACCCAGTTCATGCCCGCGATCTTTCTCCAGTACGCCCTTGATGACGACGGCGATGGCCGCCGCAATCTGTGGGAAAGTGAGCGCGATGCGCTGGCCTCCGCCGCCAACTTCCTGCGCGGGCTCGGCTGGCAGCGCGAAGAGCGCTGGGGCCGCGAGGTCTCCCTGCCTGACGATTTCGACTTCCAGCTCACCGGCTTTGCCAACCAGCGGCCGCTGAGCGAATGGGCGCGTCTGGGTATCACCTTGCCGGGCGGCGCCGCCTTGCCAGTCGCCGACCTTGAGGCTGCGGTCATCGTGCCCTCGGGGCACAACGGCCCGGCCTTTCTCGCCTACGGAAACTTTCGCGTGATCATGGGCTGGAACCGTTCCGAATCCTACGCGATTGCGGTGGGCCGCCTGGCCGACCGTATCGCCGGTGGCGGCGCCCTGCACCAGGCACCCGTGCCAGCACCACGCCTGAACCGTGAGCAGGTCAGCAAGCTACAGGAAACCCTCAACCAATTGGGACATGACGCGGGCGACGTGGACGGTCTGCTTGGCCCTGGGACACGCAAGGCGCTGGCCCGCTACCAGCAGGCCAACGGCATGGTTGCCGACGGCTTTCCGGATCAGGATGTGCTCACTCACCTTGGTATCCTGCCCTGAGAGGCCACGAAAACACATAAGGCAACCCCAGCGGACAAGGCCTCTCCTGCCCGGCATGATGATCACGGGCCAAGGCGTGGTGAGGGCTGCCTTTCCGAGGTTTTATCTGTCACAGACGCATGGCATTCTTTGAATCACATTCGATTCGGAGTCTGTCATGCGCCTCACCCCCGCCCCGCTTCTCACCACCCTGCTGGCCAGTCTGGCCGTGACAGCCTGCGCCGACACGGCCGCTACTCTGGAAGCACAACGCGACGATAGCGTCACCGCCACCGAAATCAGCAATGGCCTCCATCATCCGTGGTCGCTTGGCTTTGTCTCCGAGAGCGAGTGGCTCATTACCGAGCGGCGCGGCACATTACGTCGGGTGCTGTCCGGCACCTTGCAGGACGCCCCCGTAGAAGGCGTGCCTGAGGTGGTCGCCGTGGGCCAGGGCGGACTGTTCGATGTGCTCCCGCACCCGGACTTTTCCGATAACCAGCGCCTGTACCTGAGCTATGCCAAACCCTGCGGCGATGGCGGTGGCACCACCGCCGTGGGTTACGGCATCTATGACGCGGGCACCCTGAAAGAGTTTCAGGATATCTATGTGGCAGAAAAGTCCTGCACCAATACGGCCAAGCATTTTGGCGGCCGCATCCTGTTTGATAACGATGGCTACCTGTTTTTAACCATCGGTGATCGTGGTGAGCGCGAGCGTGCACAAGATACCCATGACCCCGCCGGCAGTCTTCTGCGACTGCACGACGACGGCCGGATTCCTGCCGACAACCCGCTGGCAGGCCAAGACGGCAAGGCCACGGAAATCTGGAGTTGGGGGCACCGCAATCCACAAGGGCTGGCGCTCCATCCCGGCACCGGCAAACCCTGGTTAAACGAACACGGGCCCCGTGGCGGTGATGAGATCAACGCACCGGAACCCGGCGTTAATTACGGCTGGCCAGTGATTACCTACGGGCGAGAATATTACGGCCCCAGCATTGGTAAAACCGAGCAAACCGGCATGGCACAACCGCTGCTGCACTGGACACCCTCCATTGCGCCCGCGGGCATGGCATTCATCATCAGCGATCGCTATCCACACTGGCAGGGCAATGTGGCCAGCGGAGCGCTGAAACTCACCCACCTGAATCTGGTCGAGTTCGACGGCAATCAACCGCGCCGGGAAATGCGGGTACTGGAAGGCCGCAACGAACGCATTCGCGACGTTCGCGCGGGTCCTGACGGCTACCTGTACCTGCTTACCGACAGCGACAACGGCAAACTGCTGAGAGTCGACCCAGCGAAGCAGGCCTTAACACTCGGTCACAAAACCCATGGGTTCCGTGACTGAGAGGCACCAGCGACAAACAGAGTTGCACTGAGGTGCCAACTATCCTGTTCCCTGTTATCCGAGCATTCATATAACAACCTGAATCGACAGATTCAGATTCGGAACAGGAAAGGACCATGCACGTTTCGTCTTTTCGAGCCAGTCACTGGCTCGTGGCTACCTGTCTTGCCGTTTCACTGCAGCTGACCGCCTGTGGAGGGGAAGATAGCAATCGCTCCTCCAGCACGGCCCGCGCCCCTGCGCAGGGCACCCCCACCGACACCCCCACTGGCAATGCTCCGCCAACGCCAGCGGCACCGTCTGATGAGGTTAACCTGACATGGCCGCAAGCCTATCAACGTGATGCCGACTACCCCGGCACAGCGAATCTGCCCCAACAGCTCATAACCCTGCGTGACGGTATTCGTCTGGCAGCAACCGTGACCCTTCCTGCGGACGAAAATGGCAATCCGGCCGTGGGTCCGTTTCCGGTCATCGCCACCTTTACCGGCTACAACCAGTTTTTGACAGCCGCCGTCTTCGCCGATGATGCCCTGGTCCGTCGCGGCTATGCCTACATCACCGTGGATCTTCGCGGCACCGGCGCCTCTGAAGGCAGCTGGCAGGCGTTCAGCCAGACCGACCATGACGACATCGCGGAGTTGATCCAGTACATCAAGCAACAGCCCTGGAGTAACGGCAAGATCGGCATGAATGGTGCGTCCTACATGGGCATCACCGGGTTGCTGGCCGGGGCCCAGGAAGACCCCGCGGTGCAAGCTATCTTTGCCATCGTCCCCATGGGGGACGCCTACCGGGATATCGTGTTCAGTGGCGGCCAGGTCAACGCGGGGTTCATCCCCCTGTGGGTCACACTGGTGACCGGGCTCGGCATCATTCCCACCCCCGCAGGGCTGGACAACGGCGAACCAGGCTACTTCCTGTCTACCCTGCTACAACACCTGCAAGGCGCCCTGACCGAGTTTCAGGTGCCGGTTGTGGCCGGTGCACTGATCGGCGACGAAAACAAATACGACACCGAATTCTGGCGCATCCGTTCACCGCTGGAGAAAATCGACCGAATTACCGCCCCCACCTTTGTGGTCGGAGGCCTCAACGATATTTTCCAGCGTGGCGAGCCGCTGATTTATGAAGGTCTGAAAGATCACACCGATGCCAAACTGCTGATCGGCCCCTGGGAGCACCTGCAGGGCTCCTCCGCTGAAGGGCTGCCTGCCGATGGCGTGCCCGGCATTGGCAGTATCCGGCTTGCCTGGTTCGACCATTACCTGAAAGGCATCGACACCGGCGCCAACCAGTTTCCGCCGGTCACCCAGTATTACACGGGTGCCGAACGCTATGTTACCGCGGAAGACTGGCCACACCCGCAGGCACGCGCCGAAACCTTCTACCTGCATGGTCAGTTTGCGGCCCCTCTCATTGGCCACCTTGACCAGCAAGCCCCCACCCGCGACAACCGCACCAGCCTGCTGCAGACCCCGCTCAATGGCCTTTGCTCCGCCAGTGCCAGCCAATGGACCGCAGGCGTACTCGGCATGATTCTTCCGCCCTGTGCCAGTCAGGATAACGTCGCCAATCTGCTCGAAGCGGTCTACACCAGTGAGCCGCTGGAAGAAGATATGGCCATCAACGGTCCGATTACCGGTCAGATCTGGGCTTCCACAACCGCCCTGGATAGCAATGTCACGGTACGCGTCAGTGTCGTAGGCGAGAACGGCATTGCCCGCCCGCTGACCCACGGCATCCAGATGGCCTCCATGAGTGCCTTCGAGGCCAGCCGCTCTCGCTTCATGAATGGAAAATTGATTCAGCCCTGGCACCCATTCAGCGCAGAATCCCGCAAAACCCTGACGCCGCTGACACCGTTTCGGGCCGATGTCGAAGTGTTCCCCACCAGTGCGGTAATCCAGGCCGGGGAAAAGCTGCGCATCAGCGTCGGCACCAGTGACCTTCCCCATGGTCTGAGCCCGCTACCAGACCTTCTCGCCAGCGTGCTCGGCGCCATGACGATTTACAGCACCCCGGCCATGCCATCGCGGGTGAATATCCCGCTGGTACCGATCAGCGCCCTGTAACCCTCCTTCCAGGCCGGACACCCCGGCCGCCTCCTCCTGCGTGCCGGTGCGGCCTTCGAAACGGCCAGCACCGGCACCGGACGGACTGTTTGCCGTCCATCACGGCCTTTTTTTTGCCTTATCCAGTGATAAAGCCTTCTCCCGGCGCCCAGCATCGCTACAATGAACCCCGTTCAAAATGCTGCCCCATTTGGAGATCTCATGACCCTTGGTAAAGGCCAGATGCTTCGCCTTTCTCTTGCTCTCGCTCTGGGCGGGTTTGGCATTGGCAGCGGCGAGTTTGTCATCATGGGGCTGATGAACCGCGTGGCCACCGACCTGCAGGTGGCCGTGCCCGATGTGGGCTATGCCATCAGCAGTTATGCGCTGGGCGTAGTCGTGGGCGCTCCGCTGATTTCCGCTTTTGCCGCGCGCGTTCCCCGTCGCGCCCTGCTTATCTCGCTGATGCTGGTATTTGCGGCAGGCAACATGGCCAGCGCGCTGGCCTCGGATTTCTGGACGTTTGTCTTTTTGCGATTTCTTGCCGGCTTGCCCCACGGCGCCTACTTCGGCGTAGCCGCCCTCGTCGCGGCGGCGGCCGTCCCTTATCACATGCGAGCCCGGGCGGTCGCCCGCGTCATGAGCGGATTGACGATCGCGATTGTGGTTGGGGCTCCCCTGGCCACCTGGGCCGGCAACCATTTCGGATGGGAAGTGGCCTTCCTGGGCGTGGGAATCATTGCGCTGCTGACCGCCCTGCTGGTGTGGCTGTGGGTGCCCTGGCAGGCCCCGGATCCCAACGCCAGCCCGGCCAGAGAACTCTCCGCCCTGGTCAAGCAACGGGTGCTCTTCACCCTGGGGGTGGCCAGTATTGGCTTCGGCGGCATGTTTGCCGTGTTCAGCTATGTGATGCCCACCCTCACCGAGCAGGCAGGCATGGCAGAACGCTGGGGGCCGCTGGTTCTGATGATCTTCGGCATTGGTACCATCGTGGGTAACTTTGCCGGGGCGCGCGCCGCCGACGGCAATCTGTTGCGCGCCATAGTGCTGATCCTGATCTGGTGTGCGCTGGTACAAGCGGGCTTCTTCATGGCGGCCGACTATGTGGTGGCCGGGGTCGTCTTTGTCGGTCTGGTCGGCACCAGCATGGCGCTTGGGCCGGCGCTGCAAACCCGATTGATGGATGTGGCCGAAGACGCACAGACCATGGCGGCGTCCATGAATCATGCCGCCTTCAACATGGCCAACGCGCTCGGCGCCTGGCTGGCAGGCATCACGATCAAGAGTGGCGCCGAATGGTCCACCACCGGCTTGGTAGGAGCGGCACTGGCCATTGGCGGATTGCTGATCTTCCTTGCAGGACGAGCACTGGAACAGCGCGAACTCTCCGGCAACGCACTGTCCAACGGCAAAAACCGCTTTGCGGAGTAACCGGCAACATCCGCAGGAAGACCAAAAAAAGGGCCGCACAGTCAGTGCGGCCCAACGACCTGTCACCAAATCCATTGGCAACAGGTTATCGGCATCTCAGTCCAGTGGCAGCACAGGCTCTCACTGTTGAGAAAATCAGCGACAGGTAATTAACAACGATAGCGTGCCGACAACGGGCAGGGGGTCATGCTGGAGCTCTCCCAATTCCTTTTGTTGAGTGGGCCTGCCGATGTATCCCGGCTGAGCCTTGATTACAATCCTGGTCGTGCATCACGCGTTGCGTTCAGGCCGCCTACGTGCAGACCCGGCATCCTTGCCGTGAGTGCAATTTGCCAATCAGCATGCGCCCGGGAGCAGGATGAAACTGTGCACCAGTCCACACTCAGATGCACAAAGTGCAGTTTTTTGTAACCACCGAAATGCCGTTACCGCACGCCAGCAGACAGCGGCACAGGCTGCACAAACTTGCCGGTAACCGGGAAGCGAATTTCTACAAGCAATCCTCCATGCTCGTGGTTGGCGAGACGAATCTCGCCATGGTGCATATCCACAATCCGTTTCACGATGGCCAACCCCAGACCACTACCACTGAGGGTGCGCGCTTTTTCTCCCCGGGAAAAAGGCTGTAACAGCAAGGGAATATCTTCCTCACGCACCCCTTTACCGTGGTCACGCACTGACAGCACCACCACGTTGTCAGAAACCGCTGTCCGGATATCCACTGGCGACGCCCCATACTTGAGCGCATTACCAATCAGGTTTGCCAGCATCCGTTTCACGGTCAGACGTTTCAGCATCAACCTGGGCAGATCAGCCAGGGCAAAACGGATCTGTTCCGCCGGGTACTTGCCGGCAACCTCATGAATCAGGGCATTGAGATTTTCGAAATCCGGTTGCTCATCGGCACCATCACGGATGAAGGAAATGAACTGATCAAGAATGGCATCCATGTCTTCGATATCTTCGATGATGCCTTTGGCCAACTCCTCATCTTGCATGAATTCCGCCGACAGACGCAGACGGGTCAGAGGCGTGCGCAAATCGTGGGAGACTCCCGCAAGCAGCAGGGCACGATCACGTTGAGCCTGCTGCAGGTCACTGGCCATACGGTTGAAGGCCGTATTCACGGTCTGGATTTCTTCCGGGCCAATGGTGGTATCGAGCACCGGCACAGCTTCTCCACGTCCCACTTTCAATGCAACGCGGGCGAGACGCCGCAGTGGCAGGTTGAGCCCCCGTGCGATCAGCAAGCCACCAATGATGGCCAGCAGCGGCACGGTCACCCCCCAGCCCAGTAACAGGTAGCGATCATAGTCGCGAAAGAACTCCATCGGCACCCGCAGCCAGCGCCCCTCAAACGAAGGAGCGCTGACCCAGAGCACCGGCTGGCGACTGTCTTCCAGCCTGACCGTAACCGTTTCGTTGAGGCGCTCTTCCAGTTCTTCGCGAAAACGGCTGACCACTGGCTGCGATAGCAGCATAGTGCCCTCATGCAGGTTCTTCGGTTTTGCCACTTCGATGCTGGTGGCATTGGCCAGGCGACCAGCCAGACGATTGTCGTCCTGCCCGTCGGCACTGAAAGCCAGCTCAGCCTGCAGAACCGTTAGCCTGGCATACTCACGGATTCCGGGCAGGTAGGCGTTGCGGGCGAAGAACCACAATGTGAGCGCCTGACTGATACCGATCACCAGTCCGACCACAATGGCAGAACGGACGAAGGCGGTGCGGGGGTAAAATGTCATCATCTCTCGCAGCAACGCTCGCGGACATTAATCGGGGACAAACACATAGCCCACCCCCCAGACGGTCTGGATATAACGGGGCTTGGAGGGATCGTCCTCCAACAGGCGACGCAGACGGGAAACCTGAACGTCAATGGAGCGCTCCATGGCCGACCATTCTCGCCCCCGCGCCAGGCTCATGAGCTTGTCACGGGTAAGGGGTTCGCGGGGATTCTGTACCAATGCCTTGAGCACGGCGAATTCGCCGGTAGTCAGCCCCTGCGGGTCACCTTCCCGGGCGAGAGTACGGTTAGCCAGATCCAGCTCCCAGGGTCCGAAGGCCACTCGTCCCTCTTCCTTGCTCGGCGCCCCCGGCACTTCACGAATATGACGACGCAGCACCGCACGGATACGCGCATCCAGCTCACGCGGATTGAATGGCTTGGGGAGATAATCGTCCGCCCCGGCATCGAGCCCTTCAATACGCTCGGCATCATCCCCCTTGGCGGTAAGCATGATGATGGGCATGGCGTTCTCTGCCTCCCGAAGGCGTCGACAAATCGACAAGCCGTCTTCGCCCGGCAACATCAAATCCAGTACCATCAACGAATAGATTTCACGGGACAGGGCGCGATCCATTTGTTCAGCATCGCCCACTGCCTTGACGGCATAACCGGCTTCTTCAAGGAACCGTTGCAGCAGGCTGCGCAGGCGCGCATCGTCATCCACAACGAGGATCTTGTCTTGTTGGTCGCTCACAGGTCCTCCCGGTTGCCCCGCCGATACTGGCGCAGGCATTGAAATCAGCTATTTTCAGGAAATTCAGGGTCTGATTTACGCATTATGCAGTGAACGTGCAAGAAAATGGCCTGACCAGATTGTATAAAAACATTGCCGTGGCGGGATGATGGATCATGGGCAAGCCGCGCGACACGCTCTAGGCGCCCCTCGAAGAAGTCGTTACAGTACGCCACCTGAGAATCATTATCGATAAGGGATTCACCTTGCGCGAGCGCCTGAAACAGATTCCACCGGTTCCCCGTGTCATCATTGGCACTTTGGTCACCATCCTGCTTCTGTCGGTATTCAAACCGGCAGCCGATACCCGTGACACCCCGCAGCACTACGACCGGGTGCGTTTTGTGTTGGCAGACCCCGCTTCTCGCTCCCCGCAGATACAACTGTTTGGCCGCGTCCAGTCCCCGCGTGCCGCCAGCCTGACCGCCGTGGTAACGGCCAATGTTGCCGACATCCCGGTACGCTCAGGCAATCGCGTCAGCGAGGGTGAGCTGCTGATCCAGTTGGACGACACCGAGACCGCCCTCGCCCGCGACCGAGCCAAAGCCAGCCGCGATGAGGCCAAAGCCCAATTGCAGACCACCCGATTACGCTTCGATAGCGACAAGGAGAACCTGGCGCTGGAACAAAAGCTGGCACAACTGGCTGCCAACAATCTGGAGCGACTGGAATCGCTGCGCGGCAAGAAACTGGTCTCCCAAACCCAGCTGGACGAAGCAGAAGAAGCCAAGGCCCGCGCGGACCTGTCCCTTGCCCAGCGTCAACTCAGCGTCAGCGATTACCGCAATGAACTGGCCCGAATGGAAGCACGCCTTGCCAGTGCAGAAGCCCAACTCAAACAAGCCGAGATGGATCTCGCTCGCACCCGCGTGATGGCCCCCTTCGACGGCACGATTACCAATGTGGCCGTGGCCCCCGGCGAGCGGGTGCGCCCCGGAGAACTCCTGATCAGCCTGTTTGCCGACACCGAACTGGAAGTGCGCGCGCAGATTCCCGAGCGACACCTTCCCGCCGTTCGCGACGGGTTGCTGCAGGGCGTATTGACCGCCAGCACCATACTGGAAGGCCGCACCCTGCCACTCAACCTGAAGCGCCTCGCCGGTGACGCCGCTGACGCCCGGGGCGGCATCGATGGCTTGTTTGAATTTGCCGGTGGCGTCCCGTCTGCGGCACTGGGCAGACCCATTACCATTACTCTCACCCTGCCAGCCAGAGAGAATTTGCTGGCCCTGCCCGCGACGGCGCTCTATGGGCTGAACCGGCTTTACCTCATCGACAACGACAATCGTCTGCAACGCACCCCGGCCAGCATTGTCGGTGAAGCCATGGACGGTGAGACATCCTTGTTGCTACTCAAGGCGCCCGAACTCCAGGGGGGAGAGCGCGTGTTGGTCACCCAGCTTCCCCAAGCCATTGTGGGGCTGCCTGTGGAGCCACAGCCAGCCCCCGGCAGCAATGCCGACACCCCCTCTCTTGCTCCGGAAGAAAGTGACTCAGCAGGAGAAGGACAGTGAGCGAATCTCGCGGTCTGATTGCCAGCTTCACCGAACACAAGGTTGCCGCCAACCTGTTGATGATACTGATGCTGCTGCTCGGCGGCCTGGGATTGATGCGGCTGAATACCCAGCTGTTCCCGAACTTCGAATTCGATTTCATCTCGGTATCCATTCCCTGGCGAGGGGCCAGCCCGGAGGATATTCAACGCTCCATCACCATCCCGGTTGAGCAGGCCATTCGCACCCTGCCCAACACCAAGAAATTGATCGCCCGCTCCCAGCAAGGCATGTCACTGCTGTTCATCGAGCTGGAGGATGGCACAGACCTTGGACTGGCACTGGATGATGTCCGCCAACGCATCGACTCGGTACGCAACCTGCCCCAGGACGCTGAACGTCCCGTCATCCAGAAAATAACCAACTACTCACTGGTCACCTCGATTCTGGTCTCCACCCAGAATGGCACTCTCGAAGAATTGCGCCCACTGGTGCGCAAGATGGAAGACGAACTGCTGGCCCTGGGGATCGGAAAGGTCGAGTTCATCGGCCTGCCCGAAGAAGAAATGGCAATCCAGATACCGGCCAGCACCCTTCACGATCTGCGCATGACCCTGGGCGACATCAGCAGCAGGGTTCGCAATTTCAGCCAGGATACTCCCGCCGGCACCATTGGCCGGGATGATGCCGCCAAGCAGCTTCGGGCATTGGGCCAACGTCGAGACGAAAAAACCTTTGCCGGGCTACCCCTGCTCACCACCGCAAATGGCCAGCAGCTCTCCTTGGGAGACGTGGCGATCATCGAGCGTCGGCCGCGAGATGACCAGGCAACCCTGACATATCGCGGCAATCCGGCCATCGAGCTGCAGGTTATGCGTGGCGAAGACGGCGACATGCTTGATTTGGCGGAAAAGGTGCATGAGTGGGGCGATCAGTACCAGCACACCCTCCCGGAAGGGGTGAAGATGACGTTCTATTTCGAGGCATGGAAATTGGTGGAAGAACGGATTTCCACCCTGCTCTGGAACGGCATTTCGGGACTGTTACTGGTCGTCGCCACCCTCTATTTTTTCCTCAATGCCAGGGTTGCCTGGTGGGTCATGCTGGGTATTCCGGTTTCGTTCATGGCCACGCTGGGTCTGGTCTGGCTGTTTGGCGGCACCATCAACATGATCAGCCTGTTCGGGCTGATCCTGGCCCTGGGGATCATTGTCGACGATGCCATTGTGGTAGGCGAGGATACCCTGACGCACCTACAGCAGGGCGAATCCGCCACCCGTGCCGCCCTGGGCGGTGCCCGCCGCATGTTCTGGCCCGTAGTCGCCTCCAGCACCACCACCATCGCCGCCTTCCTGCCCCTGGGAATGATGAGCGGCGCCATGGGCAAGATCGCCTTTGACGTACCCTTCGTGATGATCTGCGTCATTATGGCTTCGTTGCTGGAATGTTTTCTGGTCCTGCCCGGCCATCTTCACCACAGCTTCCGTGGCGTACAGATCAAGGCCAGCGGCATGCGCAAGCGCATCGACGACGGCTTCGACCGGTTACGCGAAGAACGCTTTCGCCCACTGGTGGAATGGGCCATCCGCAACCGTCATCTGGTAACCGTTTCCGCGATCTGCGCGTTTGTGCTGGCTCTAACCGTGGTATCCACCGGCTGGCTCAAATTCACCTTTTTCCCCAATGTCGACGGAGATCAATTGCGCGCCGTGGTGGAATTCTCCTCCGGCACTGATCGCAAGCAGGTCGACCAGTTCCTCAAACAACTGGAACAGAAACTGGATGAAGCCAACGAAGAACTGGGGGGACATCTGGTACAGACGGTTATCAGCCACCATGGTGCTGCAGCGGGCTTCCCCAACCCCGGGGGCAGGCAGGACAAGTTCGGCGACGAATATGGCACCCTGGTCGTGGAAGTGTATGTCGGTGCCGACCGTGACATTAGCAACGAGACCCTGATCAAGACCTGGCGTGACAAGCTCTCCCTGCCGCCTGGCCTGGACCAACTCAGCATTTCGCAACCGGAAGCGGGCCCTCCCGGAAAGCCTATCGAGGTCAAGCTGACCGGCTCAGACGCCCCCATTCTCAAGGAAGCCTCACTGCAACTACAGGAACGTTTGCTGACGTTTTCCGGGGTCAGCAACGTGGACGACGACCTGCCCTACGGCAAGGAACAATTGACGTTCCAGCTCACCCCCCAGGGGCGCGCACTGGGACTGACTCTCAATGATGTCGCCAGCCAGTTACGGGCGGCCTTTGATGGCAGCCTCGCGCAACTTTATAACGAAGAAGACAATGAAATCGAGGTCCGGGTCATGCTGCCGGATAGCGAACGCCGTCACTTCAGTGCTATCGAGCGGCTGCCCGTGATCACCCCCCAGGGCGAAGCAATCCCCCTGCGCGACGTGGTGCACTTCGAAGCCCGTCAGGGAGTAGACCTGCTGCGCCGGGTGAACGGCGAACTGGCGGTGACGATTTACGCTGACCTGGACCCGGAGCAGGGCAATGCCAATGAGATCATAGCCTCGCTCAACAACGGCATTCTGCCGGAGCTTCAGGCCAAATACGGTATCGGCATCGGTTACGAAGGCAAACTGCAGGAACAGGCCGACAACCTGCGTGATATGGCGACCGGTGCACTCCTTGGCCTGGCCATTATCTACATCGTGCTGGCCTGGGTATTCAGCTCCTATTCGTGGCCACTGGCGATCATGACGGCCATTTTCTTCGGGCTCACCGGGGCAGTGATTGGCCACCTTTTCGTCGCCCCCTTTGGCATTCATTTCTCCATGTTTTCCGCCATGGGCCTGTTCGGCCTGTCGGGCATTATCGTCAACGACTCCATCGTTCTGGTGAGCTTTTATCAACAACTGGTCGCCGAGGGCATGGAGCGCTTCCAGGCAATCGTGGAAGCCTGCGTAAGGCGCTTGCGGGCAGTCCTGCTGACCTCCATTACCACCGTTGCCGGCCTGACCCCCATGCTCTTCGAGACCTCCCTGCAGGCACAATTTCTTAAACCCATGGCCGTGAGCATCGTTTTCGGCCTGTTTTTCGGCACCGCCCTCATCCTTCTGGTTGTCCCCGCCATGCTGATGATCATCGAGGAACAACGGGATCATTTCCGTGGCATGGGCCAACGACTGGCTCCGGCCAACTGGGGGCATCTGGCCCAACAGGTGTGGCGTTTTGATCCGGTTCACTACCGCCAGCAACCCGGTCCGCAAGGGCTTGGAGGGCACCTCTGGTGGGTGATGATCTTCGCCCCCTTGCTGTTATTGATGATACTGGGCAAGTTACCGGTGCTACTGGAAACCGCCAGATCCGGGCCTCTCGCGCTGGCCATTCCTGTCGGGATCCTGTGGGCGCTGATGACCGGTCTTGGGGCGATATTCCTGTGGCAGTTATTGCGTCGCAAGAGACAGGCACCATACAGCGCCGCACGCTGGCTGCTCACAGTGGTGGCAGGGGGCCTGCTGATGGCCATGGTGGCACCGCTGGCCGGACCGGAAGGCAACCGTCTGGCGCTGGCCTTCTGGGGACAGGCGAAAACGACACTGTGGATTGCCCTGGTGTTGCTGCCACTGCTGTTCTGGACCCGGCGCAGCGCACACACGCTGACCCGCTAACCACGGCCCGTGAGCGACATTCTGCGTCACCTGAGTGCCAGAATTCGACAGCTTACCTTTATCCCGATGACTGCTATGATGCGGGATTGATAGAATTACACACATAAAAAAACAGAATTGGGCCGACCCGGACCGTAAAATACGTCGGCATTGAGGAGAGCAAGAGATGGCAAAAATTCTTGTGGTGGACGACTCCCCGACCCAACTGACCAACCTGGTCAAGATTGTCCAGGGCCAGGGCCATGAAGTCGTCACCGCCAGCAACGGTATGGAAGGGGTCGAAATCGCCCGCCAGGAAAAACCCGACCTGATCCTGATGGATGTGGTCATGCCTGAGCTTAACGGCTTCCAGGCCACCCGGAAGATCACCCGCGATCCCAGCACCGAAAACATCCCGGTCATTCTGGTGACCACCAAGGATCAGGAAACCGACAAGGTCTGGGGCGAACGCCAAGGCGCCTTTGGCTATGTGGTCAAACCCCCGGTGGAAGCCGAACTGGTGGCCATGATCAACAAGGCACTGGGCTAAGGAACCTCGGTATAACGCCTTGCGTGCTCAGTCTTTCCGGCTGGTTCGCCCCTCTTACTGGGTCAAAAGGTAAAGAGGGGCGC
>NZ_AXBZ01000011.1:0-84239 GCF_000475295.1 Alcanivorax sp. P2S70 | reverse complement strand
GCTTCAGGTCACGCTGAGTACACAAGGAGTCATTTAGAGGCTCCTCGCATTGAGCGATGTCATCAACGGCATATTGCCCGGAGTGTAAAATGAATTTGTCTCTGGTGAAAAAACACACCCACCCTTCGGTCCCGATTACCCCTCGTCGCATGGGGTTCTCTTTTGAAGGCCTACAGCACGATGACTACTGGTTCGATAACGACCCGGTACTGACACACCTGCTGAACATCCTGTCGCTGACGTTTCCTGACGGTGAGCGTTTCTTTGTGGATTCGGTTCGTGCCCTGCGTGACCAGGTCGATGACAAGGATCGCCAGAAGGACATTTCCGGTTTTATCGGCCAGGAGGCCATGCATTCACTGGAGCACCAGGCCTTCAACGACCTGATTGCTGATGGCAAGTACGACGACATCGTCGGCAAGGCCCTGGCCGTTACCAACAAACTGTTAGCCGGTGCCCGCAAGCACATGAGTAAACGCCAGCAACTGGCGGCCACCGCCGGCCTGGAGCATTTCACCGCGATTCTGGCTGACGCCATTCTTCGCCGCCCGGACCTGATGAACAAGATGGACCCGGCAGTACGGAACCTGTGGGTGTGGCACGCCATCGAAGAGACCGAACACAAGGCGGTGGCCTACGACCTGTACAAAGACGTCAACGGCAACTACCTGGAACGCCAACGGCTGTTCCTCTCCAGTACTGCCTACCTGATCGGTTTCTCCAGTTATTTCACCTGGCAAATGCTCAAACGGGACAACGTCCACAAGAAGCCCCTGACCCTGGCAAAAGGTCTGTGGAAAGGCTTCGGCTACAAAGGCGTGATCAGCAGCATCATCCCCGCCTGGTTCTCCTACCTGAAACCCGGTTTCCACCCCTGGGACGATGACAACAGCGCCCTGATCGAGGAATGGCGCAAGACGCTGCCTGAGCCTAAGGGGAGGAAAATGGCAGTGAACAGTTAACAGTGAATAGTTGCGCGAGCAACGTTTTACTATTTTTCAACGCAAGAGGCCGCGCCCAACCTTTGAGCGCGGCCTCTTGCGTTGAAGACCCTGAAAGACCAGGCCCGCGACGCTGTTCACTATTCACTGTTAACTGTTCACTGTTAACTGTTAACTGAAGTCTCAGCCTTCCACCAACAGCTTGCGCAAATCAATCAACGCTGCGTTGGCACGCGAAACATAGTTGGCCATCACCAGCGAGTGGTTGGCGAGCATGCCGAAACCGTCGCCGTTGAGGATCATCGGGCTCCACACGGTTTCCTGGGTGGCTTCCAGTTCGCGCACCATCTGGCGGAAGCTGACGGTGGCGTTTTTCTTGCGCAGCACTTCGGCGAAATCCACTTCCGCTGCGCGCATCAGTTGCGCAAGCGCCCAGGTGGCACCACGGGCCTCATAAAACGCATCATCGATTTTCAGCCACGGGGTTTTCACAAATTCCTCGTCGGCATCCACCTTGGCCATGGCCAGGGCACCATCCTTGTCCACGTTGAGCTGGCTACGGCCGACGCTCTGGCTGAGTTTGAGACTCAGGGACCCCAACCGGTTCTGCACTTCGTTCAGCCAGTAGTTGAGGTTATCTGCACGAGCGTAGAACTTGCCGTCGTTTTCGTTGGCGTCAGTCAACCGGTCCAGGTAGCGCTGCAGGGCGCTGATCCCGCGGCGGTACTCACTTTCGGTGGCCGGCATGGTCCAGCTTTTGGCGTCAAAGTTGAACTGGGGTTCGGCAATGGCCAGGTCGCGGTCTTCCTGGCTCTGGGACTGGGAACGGCTCATGTCCCGGCGCAATACCCGGGTGAAATCCCGCACCTGTACCAGCGCGCCATATTCCCAGCTGGGCATGTTATCCAGCCACAGACGATGGGGCAGAATGTCATTACTCAGGTAACCACCCGGCTTGGACAGCAAGGTATCGGCAACAAAAATCAGCTCACGGGTGGTGGTTTCACCCGGCACCGCATCGGGCACAGGGGTCACCGTGCGCAGATCAGGTTCCTGGCTCCAGTACCAGCCAAGCAACACATCGACCAGCAGCAGCAGTACCAGCAACCACATCAATCCTTTCCAGATCCGGTTGTTGCGGGGGTCCAGCATTGCATCCCCCATTTTTTCGCTGAACTTCTCGTTACTCATGATCACTCCCAAGATCAGTCCGTCACTCACTATACATGAGGGATGAGCCCAACACCCAACCCTCCTGCATTCGTCAGCGTGTTGTTGCGGTCAGCCTATTGCCCTTTGCCTTGCCCGCCCCAGATGACGACAATAGCCCGCTTGTGGCCTCAGGAACCGTGGCGCTGTCTCGCGGTCTGAATCCGGGCTGAGGGACGGACGGGAGAATATGATGATGTTGATTTGGCGGCACTGCTTGCTGCTGGTTGCCCTGGTACCAGTCTTTATGACTGCCCATGCGAATGCTGACAGTCTGTTTGGCGATCAGGATCGTTTGCCCACCGTAGATGAAGCCATCGTACTGGTCACCGATGCCGACTGGGACAACCAGCAAGTGCTGCTCGACTTTGAGCTGTACGACAACCTCTATCTTTACCAGCACCAGTTCAAGTTCACCCTGACCGATACCAACGGCAACGTGCTGGATGACTTCTCCGATTTCACCCTGCCGGAGGGCAAAGCCAAGACCGACGAGATCTTTGGTGATGTGGAAGTCTACTTTCACCGCCTGTCACTGGCCTTGCCGCTGCAATCCGTGCCGCTGGTAGATACCCGACTGGAAGTGCGTTACCAGGGCTGTATCGAAGACACCCTGTGTTATCCCCCCACCAAAAAGATCGTTGAATTTGCCAGCCCCCAGCCAGAAAAAAAGTCGCCCGCCGCGTCGCCCACCAGCCCGGTCGCCTCTGACGACGCGGATTTCTTTGACACCCTGAATTCCGATGATGCCAATGCTTTCAATGAATGGATGGAAAACCAGTCCATTGGCCTGATCGTAGGCCTGTTCTTTGTCGGCGGCCTGTTACTGGCATTTACCCCCTGCGTGTTTCCGATGGTGCCGATTTTGTCAGGCATCATTGCCGGCCAGGACAACCCCAGCGCAACAAGGGGATTTGTCCTGAGCTGTGCCTATGTTCTGGGGGTGGCATTACCCTATACGTTGGCAGGGCTTCTGGTTGCCCTGTTTGGCGCAGGACTGAACCTGCAATTCCTTCTGCAGCAGCCCGCAGCGATCATCACCTCCGTGGTGATCTTTGTGCTCCTGTCACTTTCCATGTTCGGCCTCTATGAACTGCAGCTCCCTCAATTCCTGCGCGACAAGCTACATCAGCCCGGGCAGGAAAAACGCGGCAGTCTGCTCGGAGCGGGCATCATGGGGGCCATCTCAGCACTGGTGGTTTCGCCCTGTGTGACACCGATTCTGGCTGGCGCGCTGATTTATGTGGCGGCCAGCGGCGATGCCGCCACCGGCGCAGCATCATTGTTCGCCCTGTCCATCGGCATGGGCGTGCCACTGATCATCTTTGGTACCGGCGGCGGTAGCCTGCTGCCACGAGCCGGAATGTGGATGGAAGAGATCAAGCGCTTCTTCGGCGTGGTTATGTTGGGCGTGGCCATCTGGCTACTGGATCGTATCATCAGCGACACGCTCACCCTCGGCCTGTACGGGTTACTGCTGGCCATCTATGGCGTACAGCTTGGCGCGCTGGATGCCGCCGGCGAAGGCCTGGCTCGCCTCAAGCGAGGTGTGGCGCTGGTGCTGGCACTCTACGGCTCGGTGATGATTGTTGGCGCGCTCAGTGGCGGCAGCGATCCGCTGCAACCCTTGCAGCCGCTCACCCAGCCGGCAGCAACAGTGCAGCAGCAAGCCAACCCGGCCACACAGGACCACGGCCCATGGAAAACGGTTGTCGGCAAGGCATCACTGGAGCAGGCACTGGCCGCGTCCCGCCAGGCGGGCAAGCCCGTGTTGGTGGATTTCTTCGCCGAATGGTGTGTCGCCTGCAAGGTGCTGGAGGAAACCACCCTCAGCAACGAAGCCGTGCTCACCAAAATGCAAGGCTTTGACCTCTACCGGGTGGATATTACCGAGATCAACGCCGACAGCCAGGCCATCATGGCGCAATACAACATCCTCGGCTTGCCGGCCCTGGTGTTTTTCACCCCTGCCAGCAACGAAATCCCCAAATCCCGGGTACTGGGTGAAATGGGACCGGAACGCTTTATTGAGCACCTTAACGCCAGGGTGATGCCTCACCTGTAAGGCGGCAACAAGAAAGAAACGGGTTTTGAGTAACGCGTTGCGAAAGGCCAACCCCCAACACCGGTGCAGAATGGCCAGGTTTTACCTTTGAAACTCGCAACGCGTCACTCGCGGCCTCTTCTCTCTGACCCCGCCACCGCAATCGCTCCCCTCTCCCAGTGTGTCTTTCCCTTTCAACTTTGAATTTTCAACTCTGCTCCGCGGGCACTGTCTGCCAGCCCACACAGCCCGTCCCGCGCCTCGTAGCTAAAAACTGATAGCCAGCGCCTCCACCCCCTAAACAAAAATCGTGAAACAGTACCGATATCCCGGCATCTTCCGTCAACTTGTAACGAATGTTGTAAAAGCCTTTTTTCTGCCATGAAATCCCCCTAGTATTGCATTGGTGCGAGAAAGCGAAGGATTCCTAGCCAATTTCCCGCACGTTCACAACAAATAACGACACGTTTCCAGGGAGACCCGATTTGGCTTCCATTCTGGTCCTGCATGGCCCCAACCTGAACCTGCTTGGCACCCGCGAGCCGGAAAAGTACGGCCATACCACCCTGGCCGACATCAATCAGCAACTTCAGCAGCAGGCCAGCGACGCCGGCCACCATCTGCAGCACCTGCAGAGCAATGCGGAGTACGAGCTGATCGAGCGTATTCACGATGCCCGTACCGAAGGCATCGATTTCATCATTATCAACCCGGCAGCATTCACCCACACCAGTGTGGCGTTGCGTGATGCCCTGCTTGGCGTAGCGATCCCCTTTATCGAAGTGCACCTGTCCAACGTGCATGCCCGGGAAACGTTCCGCCATCAGTCCTATTTTTCCGATATCGCTCGCGGCGTGATCTGCGGCCTGGGAGCCACCGGCTACCAGCTCGCCCTTACTGCTGCCCTTGAACAACTGGCCCCCAACGCATAACTGGATGGTTTAGAGACATGGATATTCGCAAGATCAAGAAACTGATTGAGCTGCTGGAAGAGTCTGGCATTGAAGAACTGGAAATCTGCGAAGGCGAAGAGTCCGTTCGCATCAGCCGTGGTGGCAACAAGGTTGCTGCTGCACCGGCCCAGTACTACGCCGCCCCGCAAGCGGCCCCCGCCGCACCGGCTGCTGCTCCGGCACCCGCAGCAGAGGCCGCGGCCCCGGCCGCAGAAACCCCCAGCGGCCACCTGGTTCGCTCTCCCATGGTGGGCACCTTCTATCGCTCCCCGGCACCAGGCGCGCCGATGTTCGCCGAAGTAGGCAAAAAGGTTCAAGCCGGCGATGTGCTGTGCATCGTCGAAGCCATGAAAATGATGAACCAGATCGAAGCAGACAAGTCCGGCACCATTGATGCCATCCTGGTAGAAGACGGCGAACCGGTTGAGTTTGATCAGCCTCTGTTCTCCATCGTTTAAGGAGAGCTCTCATGCTGGAAAAGGTTGTCATTGCCAACCGCGGTGAAATTGCCCTGCGTATCCTGCGTGCCTGCAAGGAACTGGGGATTCGTACCGTGGCCGTTTACTCCAAGGCCGACCGCGACCTCATGCACGTGCGCCTTGCCGACGAAGCCGTGTGCATCGGTCCGGCACCGTCCGTGGACTCCTATCTGAATATTCCGGCCATCATCAGTGCCGCCGAAATCACCGATGCCGACGGTATCCACCCGGGCTACGGCTTTCTGGCCGAGAACGCGGACTTCGCGGAAAGCGTGGAGCGCTCCGGCTTCACCTTCATCGGCCCCAAGGCCGATACCATCCGCCTGATGGGCAACAAGGTTGCCGCCATCGACGCCATGAAAAAGGCCGGCGTCCCCACAGTTCCAGGCTCCAACGGCCCGGTGGGTGACGACGACGAAGGCGCCCTGCAGATGGCCCGCGACATCGGCTACCCGGTCATCATCAAGGCGGCAGCCGGCGGTGGCGGACGAGGCATGCGCGTGGTGGAAGAAGAGCGCCTGCTGCTCAACGCCATCACCCTGACCCGTTCCGAAGCCAAGAACGCCTTCGGCGATGCCACCGTATATATGGAAAAGTTCCTGCAAAAACCGCGTCATGTGGAAGTGCAGGTCCTCGCTGACGGTGCCGGCCATGCTATCCACCTGGGCGACCGTGACTGCTCCCTGCAGCGCCGTCACCAGAAAGTAGTGGAAGAGGCGCCCGCGCCGCACATCCCCCAGCATCTGAAAGACGAAGTGGCACAACGCTGTGTCGATGCCTGCAAGACCATTAACTATCGCGGCGCAGGCACCTTCGAGTTCCTGTATGAAGATGAGCGCTTCTACTTCATCGAAATGAACACCCGCGTACAGGTTGAGCACCCGGTAACCGAAATGGTGACCGGCGTCGACATCGTCAAGGAACAGCTGCGCATCGCCGGTGGTGAGGGGTTGCAACTGCAGCAGTCCGACATCAAATTCCAGGGCCATGCCATCGAAGTCCGGGTCAACGCGGAAGACCCCGTTCGTTTTACCCCGTCACCGGGCAAGATCAGCTACTTCCACGCCCCTGGTGGCAACGGCGTGCGTGTCGACTCGCACATCTATAGTGGCTACACCGTACCGCCCTACTACGACTCCCTGATCGGCAAGCTGATCACCTGGGGCGAAGATCGCAACATTGCGTTCGCGCGCATGCGCAACGCCCTGGACGAGATCGTGGTGGAAGGCATCAAGACCAACGTGGATCTGCACCGCGAAAAAATCTTCAAGGACAAGGCGTTCATTGAGGGCGGCGTGGATATTCACCACCTTGAGAAGAAACTGGGCAGCGAATAGCGGCCACAAACGTTAGGCCCGGCGGTATCACAACCGCCGTAAAAAGGCCGCGATCAGTATCTGATCGCGGCCTTTTCGTTGACTGGAACGCGCTTAACGCAGCCACGAACCGCTCACTTCAGTACACATCAGGGCCGCTTTCGCACCCGCAGTACCAGCGCCCGCCCCACGATGTCATAACCGTGCGCCGCAGCTATTTCATGCTGGCGACGCTCAATCACCGGGTCGCGAAATTCAACAATTTCATTCGTGTCCACACACACCATATGGTCATGCTCTTCGCCAGAAGAAAGCTCAAACACTGAATGACCGTTATCGAAGTTATGGCGGGCAACAAGCCCGGCTTGCTCAAACTGGGTCAGCACCCGGTAAACCGTGGACAGACCAATGTCCTCCCCAGCCTGATGCAGATGCCGGTAGAGATCTTCCGCAGTGAGATGATGGCGCTCTTCATCGATGGACTCGAGCATTTGAAGGATACGTACGCGAGGCAACGTCGCCCGCAGACCCGCGCTTTGCAGGGCCTGATTCTCTGCTTTCATTATTGTGCTCCATGCAATATCTCGGTCAGCCCGACGTGGGCAGTGCCGTTTTCTCCCTGCCCCTATAATAATGACGAACGACCCAAAAAAATGTGCACTTTATCTGCCACTCAGGGATGGTGTTGGCAAAAATTCACGGTAAAGTTCAGATCATGTCATGTTCAGGCGAAGCCCTATGCCACTGCAGCGTCGTCAATTTCTCGCCCGTCTTTTTTTTGCTTCCTTGCTCCCTGCAACGGCATTCTCTCGACCGGATCTAACCCGAACCATGGGCTCCACCCTCGCGGACCGAGGGTCTTCGTTCTACCGCTTTGAGAATTTTCGCGTCACATCCGAAGATGGCTAGCGCCGCTACCGGGTATGGTTGGCCATCCCGCACTCCCCACCGCCGGAGCAAGGCTATTCGTCACTGACCCTTCTCGACGGCAATGCCGTGCTGCACCATCTTCAGGAAGACTGGCTTGCACCGTTGCCGGAAAACACTCTGCCGGTACTGATCATGGTGGGTTACGACACCGATCTGCTGTTTGATGTGGTGGCTCGCCAACGGGACTACACGCCGGCACTCCCCGGTGAAGGCCTGATCCCTGATCCCCGCCGACCGGAACGCCTTGGCGGCGGCGCCGACGCCTTCCTGGCCCTGCTGGAAACCCGCATCAAACCCGAAGTGCAAAAGCGCGCCCGCCTCAACCTGGCACAACAATCCCTGTGGGGGCATTCGTTTGGTGGCCTGTTTGCGCTCTACGCGCTGGCATCACCTTCCAGCACCTTTACTCGCTATATCCCGGTCAGCCCGGCAACCTACTGGCACAACCACGCGATCGATCACTACCTGAAAGACAGGCCGTCCCGGGCACAGGTATGGCTGGCACGAGGTACTGATGAAGTCCGTGCGACCCCGGATATGGACGATGCCGCCATTGCACGCCTGACACAGCAAGGCAGCGACGCCTTCATGACCACAGTGCAAACCCTGGCACAACACCCGCCATTGCAAGTGCACTGGAAACCCTTCCCCGGCCTGAGCCACGGCGCCATGCTCCCGGCCTCCCTTCCCGACGCCCTGGCCATCGCCAGCGGCAAAACACCCCCTGGCTGGAACCCACACCCCACACAATCTTAGGCCTGTTAAGACCGGGGTATGCGCCGCGGACAACCAACGGCTCTGTCTGTTCCGCTTAAACGCGGGAGATTCGCTTGCAAGCAAGCTCCCACAACAAGACCTAATCCGGAGTGATTCGCCGCGACCTTAACTGCTATCATCCCCCACGTTGGGGCGAACGCCCCACGCAGCTGTTCACTTTTCACTGTTAACTATTCACTAGAGCGAAGCGAAAATGGCCTGGCTCCAGCTCCACCTTGCCACGACGGAAAAACACGCCGATGCCTTTCAGGCCGCGCTGGAAAATCTGGGCGCCTGCGCCGTAACCCTCACCGACGGAGCAGACCAACCCGTGTTCGAACCACCGCCAGGCACCCGACCGCTATGGCAGAACACCGTTGTCAGCGCCTTGTTCGAGGCCGACGCAGAGCTGGAACTGATCCTGAGCGCCCTGCAGCAGCAAGGACTGCAGGCTGATGCGCATCATCATGAAACCCTGGAAGACCAGGTGTGGGAACGGGCGTGGATGGATGACTTCTCCCCCATGCGATTTGGTGAACGGCTATGGATTGTGCCGAGCTGGACTGATGCGCCAGACCCAAACGGAGTCAACCTGAAACTGGATCCCGGCCTGGCATTCGGCACCGGTACTCATGAGACCACCGCGCTCTGTCTCGAATGGCTGGACGGGCACGCCCTGAACGGCAAGACGGTATTGGACTTCGGCTGCGGCTCTGGTGTGCTGGCCATTGCTGCCCTGCTACTGGGAGCCGGCCAGACCACTGGCACCGACATTGATCCCCAGGCTCTGATTGCCAGTGAAGAAAACGCCCGAAACAATGGCGTAGCTGACCGACTCGACCTGTTTCTTCCGGAACAGATGCCGGCCGAATACCGCTGCGACGTGCTGGTGGCCAACATCCTGGCCGGCCCACTGGTCGAGCTGGCCGAACTGCTGGCTGGGTACTGCAAACCGGGTGCTGGCCTGGCCCTTTCGGGGATCCTCGCCGAACAGGCAAACGACGTACGCGATGCCTACTCACGCTGGTTCGACCTGACACCAACCACACAAAAAGGGGACTGGGTACGCATTGACGGAGTGCGCAAAAGCGCCTGAGCACAACCGCAGAGCAAGTCCCGATCCGCGCCGGCGCCTCTTGCATGGCCGGAAACCGACCTAAACTGAGGCGCAGGTCCTTGCGGGCCATAAGGTTTATTCGGTAAAAAGAGTTTACGCCAGCCGCATGAGCAGCATGTCGCAGGCGCCGCCGCCAACCAATAACAATCAGGCATGTCCATGTCCACCCAGTACAAGACCCGCTGCCCACACTGCGCAGCCCAGTTCAAGATCACTGACGAGCACCTCAAACAAGCTCGCGGTGCCGTACGATGCGGATCGTGTCTCCAGGTGTTTCAGGCGACGGACTACCTGGTGAACCCACCTGAACAGCCGGCAGACCAGAAAGACCGCTGGGCGGGCGCTCTGGACGGCAACCCCCAACAAGACCCCCCCTCTGCATTCAGCAGTGGCTCCCTGGATCTCGATCCGGAATTCGAAGACCAGGATGACCATGAAGGCCATGCCGACAGCGGTTTAAGCATTGAAGGCATGGAGCTCAGCGATTCTTTCATGAATCTGGGCGAAGATGGCGAAGAAGGCCTGGGGGAAGATTTCGCCGACATGCACGGTGCAGGCCGCGCAAGCCACAATGAGGGCGCCGACGAAGCCTGGGCAGAGGCCCTCCTCCAGGAACTGGAAGACGAACCCGATCCGGTTCGCCCAGAAGACAACACGCCCGGCAAAGCGGTTTTTGCCCCACTGGATGATCCAGGCAGCAAACGCCCTGCGCCATCAGCTTCACCGACAAAGGAAAAAACACCGCCCAAACCGAAAGCCGCCCAAGCATCTTCCCGCGACGACGACTCTCTTTTTGGTGGCCTCGATCTTTTTGGCGATGAACTGCCTGAAACGCCCGTTACCATCAAAACAGCGGCCCCCCTGCGCGAGCGGGAAGCCCATTTCCGGCGCCAGCGTGACTGGTCCGGGCTGGCCAAGTGGGGAGCGCTCTCCGCACTGGCGATGGTTCTGCTGGCATCTCAGTACAGCTACTTTAATTTCGATCAGTTGGCCCGCACCCCGCAATGGCGCCCTGCCTATCAACAGTTGTGCAGTGTGCTAGGCTGCCAACTTCCCAACCGCAGTGACTTGAGCAAAATGCGGGGTGCCAACCTGGTGGTTCGCAGCCATCCGCAGTTCAGCAATTCCCTGGTCGTCGATGCCATCCTGTTTAATGAAGCTCGCTACCCGCAACCCTTCCCGGACCTGGAGCTCACCTTCAGTTCACTCAACGGCAAAGCCATCGCTGGCCGCCGCTTCAAACCGGATGAATACCTGCATGGTGATCTAGCCGGCATGGACACCATGCCCACTCATACCCCTCTGCATGTTTCCCTGGAAATCGTCGATCCGGGAGATCAGGCGGTTAACTACAACTTGCGATTACTCGCCAGCCCAGAGTCCGCAGGCCGCCCCGACGCATGACACTCCGGCCGTCGACAGCCTGACCCTCGCTCGCTCCGACACGTGCCATAGCAGCCGTGTCGGGGCAAACCATTACCGATGCCTGATTCCGCTTCCGGAACAAATCCGTGCATTTTTTACTCAGCGGCCTTTCATCGTGGGTCGCTGATCTCTATCATTAGCTCCCTTTTTAACCAACCGACCACCCAACTCCATGCAGATTGGCCCCTACACCCTGCCCAACCCCCTGATTCTGGCCCCCATGGCCGGCGTCACGGATCGCCCGTTTCGGCGATTATGCAGGGATTTGGGTGCCGGCCTGCTGGTGTCGGAGATGGTCACCTCGGACACTCGTCTGTGGAACTCTCGAAAATCCCGCCAACGGCTCGACCATAGCGGTGAGCCGGGCCCGATTTCAGTACAGATTGCCGGTGGTGAACCGGCGATGCTGGCGGATGCGGCCCGCGCCAATGTGGATCACGGCGCCCAGATTATCGACATCAACATGGGATGCCCCGCCAAAAAGGTGTGCAAACGCGCCGCGGGCTCTGCCCTGCTGGCCGATCCGGATCTGGTGGCCCGTATTCTGGATGCGGTTGTTGCGGCGGTGGATGTCCCCGTGACGCTGAAGATCCGCACCGGGCCTGACCGCGCCCACCGCAACGCCATCGAGATCGCCCGCATCGCCGAAGCAGCGGGTATCCAGGCGCTGGCCATCCACGGCCGCACCCGGGCCGACAAATTCAATGGAGAGGCGGAATACGCCACCATTGCCGACGTGGTAAAGGCGGTAAATATTCCAATCATGGCTAACGGTGACGTGGATAGCCCGGAAAAAGCTAAACGGGTACTGGAATCCACGGGAGCCGGTGGTATCATGATCGGCCGCGCTGCTCAGGGTAACCCATGGATCTTCCGGGACACCCTGCATTACCTCGAGCACGGCTCGCTGCCCGCAGCGCCGTTAGTAGCGGAAGTCCATGATTGCGTGCAACAGCACCTGGCCGAACTTCACCAATTCTATGGTGAGTTCATGGGGGTTCGTATCGCACGCAAGCACCTGGGTTGGTACACACAGAACCTGCCCGGAGGGGAAGACTTCCGGCGTGGATTTAACACACTGGAAAATGCCACCGACCAACAGGTGGCAATCGAGCAGTTTTTCCAACAGATCAACGTCACAACCGACCGGGTTCGCTTTGGTCGGTATGGCGAAGTGTCTGCCCGGAAGAAAAACGGAGCCCTGGCCGCATGACCCTCTCTTCAGTTAACACAGCCGCTGCACGGACACTTACTGAAATGAACACCGCTGAAGCACGCAAGCAGCCGCATCTGACCATTGCGCGCAGTGAAACCCACGATACGCTCCGCAATTGTGTGCGTCGTTCGTTAAACGATTATTTCAACCAGCTGGATGGCGAGCCTGTGAGCGAGCTGTACCAGATGGTACTGGCGGAGATGGAAATCCCGCTGCTTGAGAAGGTGCTGGAATACACCCGTGGAAACCAGACCAAGGCAGCCGAGCTGCTGGGCCTGAACCGCGGCACCCTGCGCAAGAAACTCAAGCAGTACGGTCTGTTGTAAAACAGACCTGCTATATCAAGGGCAGTGACCACACTGCCCTTTTTTTGTTTCTGGCCCTCGTATTAATTAAGACTACGCAACTTGGTGAAATCCCATGAGCAAAGCCGTTGAACGTGCACTGATCAGTGTTTCCGACAAGACTGGTATCGTTGAATTTGCCCAGGCCCTGGCCGGCAAGGGCGTGGAGCTACTGTCCACAGGCGGTACCTACAAGAAACTGCAGGAGGCCGGCATCGCGGTGCGCGAAGTCTCCGACTACACCGGTTTCCCGGAAATGATGGATGGCCGGGTGAAAACCCTGCACCCGAAAGTGCACGGCGGCATTCTCGGCCGTCGCGGCCAGGACGATCAGGTGATGGCCGATAACGACATCAGCCGCATCGACCTGGTGGTCGTGAACCTGTACCCGTTCGAAGCCACCGTGGCCAACCCGGATTGCTCCCTGGAAGACGCCATCGAAAACATCGATATCGGCGGCCCGACCATGGTGCGCTCTGCCGCCAAGAACAATGCCCACGTGGGCATCGTTACCAATGCGTCTGACTACCAGCGCGTGCTGGACGACATGGACGCCAACGGCGGCGCCCTGTCCAACACCCTGCGTTTCGATCTGGCCATCAAGGCGTTCGAGCACACTGCCGCCTACGACAGCGCCATTGCCAACTACTTTGGCAAGATGGTGGGCGAGAACAATGAAGACTTCCCGCGCACCATCAACCTGAACTTCGAAAAAACCCAGAACATGCGTTACGGCGAGAACCCGCACCAGAAAGCGGCCTTCTACACCGAACGCAGCCCTGCCCCGGCATCCATCGCCACCGCCAAGCAGCTGCAGGGCAAGGAACTCAGCTACAACAACATCGCCGATACCGACGCGGCGCTGGAGTGCGTAAAAGCCTTTACCAAGCCCGCCTGTGTGATCGTCAAGCACGCCAACCCCTGTGGGGTAGCGGTAAGCCTGGACGGCATCGGCAAAGCCTACGATCTGGCCTTCGAAACCGACACGGAATCTGCCTTTGGTGGCATCATCGCCTTCAACCGCGAGTTGGACGCGGCTACCGCACAGGCCATCGTCGATCGCCAGTTCGTGGAAGTGATCATCGCCCCCAGCGCCACCGATGAGGCTCTCGCCATTACCGCCGCCAAGAAAAACGTGCGCGTACTGGTCTGCGGCGAGATCACCGGGCCGACCGAAGGTGGGCTGGATTACAAGCGCGTTAACGGCGGCTTGCTGGTACAGGATCGCGACATCGGCATGATCACTGAAGGTGATCTGAAAGTGGTCACCAAGCGTGCCCCCACCGAAGCCGAGATGCACGACCTGATCTTCGCCTGGAAAGTGGCCAAATTCGTCAAATCCAACGCCATCGTCTACGCCAAAAACCGCCAGACCGTGGGCGTGGGTGCCGGCCAGATGAGCCGCGTCAACTCTGCCCGTATCGCCGCCATCAAGGCCGAACATGCGGGTCTGCAGGTGGAAGGTTCGGTGATGGCATCCGATGCATTCTTCCCGTTCCGCGACGGCATCGATAATGCCGCCAAGGTCGGCATCAGCTGCGTAATCCAGCCGGGCGGCTCGATCCGCGACGAAGAAGTCATCGCCGCCGCCGACGAAGCCGGCATGGCCATGGTCTTCACCGGCATGCGTCATTTCCGTCACTAACAGCATCTCTCTGAAGGAGCGGCTTGAACCGCGAAGCGGCTTGCAACAACAATTCGCAGCTCAAGCACCGCTCCTCCGGCGAACCTGAAAGGGGTGTAGACATGAAAGTTTTGATCATCGGCGGCGGTGGCCGCGAACATGCGCTGGCATGGAAAGTGGCCCAGGCCGAGTCGGTAGAAAAGGTATTCGTAGCCCCGGGCAACGCAGGCACCGCCCGCGAAGCCAAGCTGCAGAACGTGGCCATCGATGTGCTGGATCAGCCGGCCCTGCTGGCCTTCGCCAAAGACAACGGGGTTGACCTGACCATCGTTGGCCCGGAAGCGCCACTGGTGGAAGGCCTGGTGGATACGTTCCAGGACAACGGCCTGAAGTGCTTCGGCCCCAGCAAGGCCGCCGCCCAGCTGGAGGGCTCCAAGGCCTTCACCAAGGACTTCCTGGCACGCCAGAACATCCCCACTGCTGCCTACGGCAACTTCACCGACATGGAAGAAGCCCTGGCCTACGTCCGTGAACAGGGCGCGCCCATCGTGATCAAGGCCGACGGCCTGGCAGCTGGCAAAGGCGTGATCGTCGCCATGACCCTGCAGGAAGCCGAAGACGCGGTGCGCGACATGCTGGACGGCAACAAGTTCGGCGACGCCGGCCACCGCGTGGTAGTGGAAGAATTCCTCGAAGGCGAAGAAGCCAGCTTCATCGTCATGGTAGACGGCAAGAATGTGCTGCCCATGGCCACCAGCCAGGACCACAAGCGCGTCGGCAACGGCGACACCGGCCCCAACACTGGCGGCATGGGTGCCTATTCTCCGGCTCCGGTGGTCACCGATGCGGTCTACCAGCGCATCATGGATGAAGTCATTACCCCGACAGTAGAAGGCATGGCCGCCGAGGGCATGCCTTACACCGGTTTCCTGTATGCCGGCCTGATGATCAGCCCGGAAGGGGCCCCCAAGGTCATCGAATACAACTGCCGCTTTGGCGACCCGGAAACCCAGCCGATCATGATGCGTCTGCAATCCGATCTGGCCACCCTGTGCCTGGCCGCCCTGGACGGCAAGCTGGACCAGACCGACATCCAGTGGGACCCGCGCCCCACTCTGGGTGTAGTCATGGCCGCTGGCGGCTACCCGGACAGCTACGACAAGGGCGATGCCATCGAAGGCCTGGACCTGGCGGATTCGGACACCGTAAAAGTCTTCCACGCCGGCACCGCCGAGAAAGACGGCCAGGTCGTCACCAGTGGCGGTCGGGTGTTGTGCGTGACCGGCGTCGGTGACACGGTCAGCGATGCACAGGCCAACGCCTATGCAGGTGTGAAGCAGATCACATGGCGCAATGCCCAATACCGCACAGACATTGGTTACCGTGCAGTGGCCCGCGAAAAGGCATAAGCTAGCCCCATAAGTACGAATAACGGGGTAGGTCACAGGCGGGCAGCCCGCTCCCTGTGGCTGTGTTGGGCTTTCCGGCACCATTATTGGCATTTCTGTTCTGACGGAGACGGGTTAGCGCCCGTTTCCGCTTTGCGCATCCAGTACCCCGAACAATAAGCGATTGTATTGGGGGTACCATGAGCAGTGTCCTGGCCGACATGTCTCGCCTTGAGAATTTCATACCTTTCGACTGTCTGGGCGAATCCCATCTTCAGGAAATTCAGGGCCAGATCGACGTCATCACACTCGGCCCGGGCCGACTGTTGTTCAAACGGGGCCAAAAGACAGACAAGGCCTTCTTTCTGGTGGAAGGCGCACTGGATCTTACCGACGCAAGCTTTCAGGTACGTCACTTCACCGCCGATGATGACGAGAACTATCTGGCTCTGGATAACTATCCCGAGCACACCATCAACGCCATCAGCGCGGAAGCCACCACCCTCTACGCCATTGATCGCAACAAACTCGATTTGCTGATGACCTGGACCCAGGCCGCGGAATCTCTGCTGGATGAGGGCGATGACGAAAGTGAACGGGACTGGATGGACGCCCTGCTGTCCTCCGAACTGTTCGCTGCCGTGCCCCCGGCCATGTTGCACAGCCTGTTCATGAAGTTTGAAGAACGCGAAGTCCAGCTGGGCGAGACCATCCTCACCGAAGGGGACGATGGCGATACCTTTTTTGTGATCAAGCAAGGCAAAGCCATGGTCACGCGCAGCAAAGGCGCCAAACAGGAAACCCTGGCGGCCCTGTCTGCCGGGCGTTTCTTTGGTGAGGATGCCCTGATCAGTGACAGTCCGCGCAATGCCACCATCACCATGACCAGCGACGGCGTGGTCATGTGCCTTGGCAAGCAAGACTTCCAGGCGATCCTGCAGGACTCCGTGATTCGTCATCTCAGCGAAGATGAGCTGGATACCATGGTACTGGAAGCAGATACTGCCTGTGTGCTGGTGGATGTGCGGCTGCCCATGGAGTTTCGCCACGACCGCACACCTGGTGCGCGCAACATTCCGTTAAGTGAGTTGCGCCGCGAGGTACAGAATCTGGAGAAGGATTTCTTCTATGTGGTGTCTGGCGATAGTCGACGAAGTGAGCTGGGAGCCTATATCCTCTCCGAAGCGGGCTTGAACGCCTATGTGCTCGATCGGGGAAAATCAACGGATGCTGACAACGCTGACAACGTGGCCGAACAGGCTTAACGCTTTTTGCCTACTGCTGCTTTGCACCCTTTTACTGGTGCAAACAGCGGCGGCAGAACCTGCACCGCCACCACCTTTCGTTATTCATACCGAACCGGATAACAGCCGGATCACCATTTATTCCGAATTCCTCCACGACGAGAAAGGTGCGCTGACAATCGAGGATATCAGCGCACTCCCGGGCAGTGATTTCCAGCCGGCCACCCGCTTCATAGAACGCCTTGGCGTTCAGAGCGGTCACTGGTGGATCAGGGTCGCACTCAAAAATGAACTCGATCAACCCCAAGAATACACCCTTCATGTGTTAGGCAGCCCTCATGCCACCCTCTATCAGCCCGATCAAACGGGATACACCCTGGCCGAGACGGACCAACGCATACCGGGCAGGGGCGCGGGTATCCGCATCCTTCTGCCCACCGGCCAAACAGAACTTTTTTACTTGCGTCTACAGGCACAAGGCTACCTCACTTACGGGCTATCGCTGACAACACCAAACCAGTACCTCGCGGACCAGCAACTCAGCAATGCCGTTTACATGATACTGACCGGCGCGCTGCTGATACTGGTGATCTATAACCTCATCGCAGGCATGATGGGTGGCGGTATTACCTACTATTACCATGCGGCTTTCCTGTTGAGCATCATTGTCATCAGCCTGCTACTTGCCGATTTCTTGCCCCTGATAGTCCCGGATAGCGCGTTACTGCAACCCCGGTTGCTCTTCGTTCTGATGTTGGTTGCGCTGTGGGCTGCCGCCGGCGTGACAACAAAATTCATGCGGCTAAAACAGCACCACCCACGCCTGGCAACACTGGTTAGCGCACTGCAGACCCTCTCCCTGATCGCCGCTGTGAGCAACCTGTTCCTGCCGCTTGGCATTGCAGCCTACCTCAGCTTTGTTTTGGTAGCGCTGGCAGCCGTTACCCTGATCGTGCTGGGTTACACATCGTGGCATAGCGAAGCGCAGGGCGGAGGGATGTTTTTCATGACCGCCATGCTGGTGAGTTTACCAGCCTTACTGGTGTGTCTTGCATACCTTGGTATTCTTCAAACCAGCGCGGAATTACCCCAATGGCTGATGGGCACCGCCGCCATCGAAGCTATAACCCTCGGCATTGGCCTTCGCATTCGTCGCATCCACCAGAATCGGCTACAAACGCAAAGCGAACGATCCGAGGCCATTGCGGACACCGTAGACAGCACCCGTCGGGAAACACTCTCACGGATTGGTCACGATGTCCGCACGCCCTTGAGCGGTATTCTCGGCATGGCCGAGATCCTCGGCGACACCCCCCTTACCCCCAATCAACGCGAGTGTGTCAGCGCTATCCAGCATGCCGGTGACAGCCTGCTGAGAATCATCAACGACGTACTTGAACACTCCCAGCTATCTGCAGAAGGGGCCGATATCAACCGTGCCTCACTGGATATTCATGATCAGGTCATGGAGGCCATCGATCTGTTCAAGGAGCGGGCAGAAGAGAAACAGATCGAGTTGATCACCCACGTGCATACCAACGTTCCGGCCCGGGTACTGGGAGATGCGGGGCGTCTTCGTCAAATCCTGACCAACCTGATCGGCGCCCTGATTCGTCATGGCAGCCCCGGAGAACTGGTGGTGGATGTCTCCATGGAGCCTACCGGCCAGGCGGACCGGATCCGCTTCGGTTTTTCCGGTAGTGCCCTCAGTGACGATACCGTTCAGCGCTTGAAAGACAGCCAGCGACAGAGCGAAAGCAGCCACCTGAGCCTGGTAATCGCTGAACAACTGGTCGACGCGCTGGAAGGCCGCATGGGCACACTGCAGGATCATCGTGGCGCCCATTTCTGGTTTGTTCTACCGTTGCCGGCGGACAGTTCCGGTTTGCATCCGACGGTCAAAGTCGATCCTGCCAGACTGGAAGGCCGAAGCATTCTGGTCGTCGACGATTCCAGCACTGTGACCCGAGTGCTGCGCCATCATGCCCTCTCATGGGGAATGAAGGTCACAGCCTGCCACGACCCCCGTGAAGCGCTGGCCTCCTTGCGCACCCAGGCCAATATCAACGAACCCTATGACGTCGTGGTACTGGACCACCAGATGCCCGGCATGGACGGCATGCAGCTAGCGGCCCGCATCCATGAAGATCCTCTGATCATCCACCCTACCGTGCTGGTCATGCTGACCGGGGTAAACCAGGCCCCGTCTGCGACTCAGGCACGCAATGTGGGCATCCACCGGGTATTGTCAAAGCCGGTCTCCGCCCCCCGGCTTCGTCAGGTACTAGCGGAGGAACTCGGCAATGAGCGTCCGGCCTCCCACGAGCAAACCGAGCATCAACCTGACCCTGGATTACGCATCCTGGTCGCCGAAGACCATTATCTGAGCCAGAAGGTTATCCGGGGAATGCTGGGCAAACTGGGGCTCAAGGCCGACATTGCATCCAATGGACGGGAAGCTCTGGAGAAAGCCCGTGACACCCGATATGACCTGGTGTTGATGGACTGTGAAATGCCGGAGATGGACGGCTTTGAAGCCACCCGAAAAATCCGGGAGTGGGAACAGGGGAGCGGCCTGCCCGCTACGCCGATTGTGGCGCTCACAGCCCATATCCTGAAAGAGCACCGTGATCGCAGTTTTGCCGCAGGCATGAATGCCCACTTACCCAAACCGGTGGAGTTGAACACCCTGCGAGAAACCGTAGTTCGGTACACCCAGCCGGGAGAAGACACAGCCGATAGCTGAATCAGCCAGCACTCACCGCCCGGCTCTGGCACCAATGCCGCAGCCTCGCCAAGGGCTCTGCCATGGTGACCGACAAGGGAACCGTGGCGGCCAGCTCGGCTTCCAGCATGGTCTGATCCAGTACCGTTCCCGCTGCACTGGCGCTGTACAATCCCGCCACCACCGCCTGTTCGATTTCAGCACCGGTAAAGCCGTCACTGTGTTCGGCCAGGGTCGGAAGATCAAAACGCTCTGCATCCTGATGCCGCTTTTGCAAATGAATCCGAAAGATAACCTCGCGGACAGACGGCGACGGAAGATCCACAAAGAAAATTTCATCCAGGCGCCCTTTGCGAATCAGCTCCGGCGGTAAACGCTCGATGTCGTTGGCCGTGGCCACCATAAACACCTTGCTGGTGTTCTCGGCCATCCAGGTCAGCAAGGTACCCAGCACCCGGCGCGACGTCCCGCCATCGTTGTCCCCTACCGAAATGCCTTTTTCGATTTCATCGATCCATAACACACAGGGCGACATGGTTTCTGCCATGGCCAGGGCTTCACGGACATTGCGCTCGGATTCTCCGAAAAATTTGTTGTAGATCGCCCCCATATCGAGCCGCAACAACGGCAGCCCCCACAGGCCTGCCACCGACTTGGCAGCAAGGCTCTTGCCGCCGCCCTGTACCCCCACCAGCATCACGCCACGGGGGCTGTCGATGCCTGCATCCCCGTGGAAAGCCTTCTCTCGCTTGCCAAGCCACTGCTTCAGGCCGTCCAGGCCGCCAACATGGGCAAAACTTTCGGTGTCGTACTCGTAGCTGAGCACGCCATCCATCTCCATCAGGGCAAACTTGGCCTTGTTGACCTCAGGCAGATCGTCTTCGGTGATGGCGCCATCCTGGATGATGGCGCCCCGGGCCAGCTTGCGGGCATCGTCTGCGCTCATGCCGCGCAGGTTACGCACCAACCGGTCCAGTGATTCCCGGTTGGCGCGAACCCGCTCGCCCTTTTCCTTTTTAAATCGACGGGCTTCGTCCTGGACAATATGCTCCAGCTGTTTCTCATCCGGCATGGACAGGCTGAAGCGGGTGCAGTATCGGCGCACTTCAGCGGGAATCGTGAACTGGTGACTGATCAGCACCAGCGTATGCTGTAACCGCTCGTGGTGGAGCGCGATTTCCTTGATCAGCCGGACATTCTTCGGCTCGCCGTCCAGGAACGGATGGATATCACACAGGGCATAAATCCCGGGCTGGCTGGTACCACGAATCTGGCCAAGCATGGCATCCGGCTCAATGGTGTGCTTCTGGCTGGGCACATCATCAAACTCCAGCCTGCGCAGGCCATCCACCGCATTCCAGGCAAACACCGGGCGCCCTTCTTTCATTCCCAGACGCCGGATCAAATCCAGCGCCCGTAATTCCTCCCAGGTTTCGATCACCACAATCGGGTAACGGGAATCCAGCAGCATGCGCAGGTCGTTCAGATCACTCATTGTTATCATTCTTCACAGGGCGAGGATGCCGGTATGCTAACATGATCATCTTTCAAAACACCGCTGTGGACAGCCCATGACAGAACGCCGCCTTTCTCCTCTGGACCGATTGCTGGCCAGAGCAGACAACGCCCTGCGCACGCTGACGCCAGGCACCATACAAGCTGAACGTGCGCCGACTGCCGCACCGGACAGCCCCGGCGGCACTGCCCAGCCCGGCAGCCTGCCGAGCGATCAGCGTCGCCACGTGATGGGTTTGATGCGCATCAACCATACCGGTGAAGTATGTGCCCAAGCGCTGTACCAGGGCCAGGCCAGCACCGCCAGCCTGCCGCATATTCGTCACGCCATGGAGGAAGCCGCCAAAGAAGAAGAAGACCATCTGGCCTGGTGTGAAGAGCGCATTCGCGAACTGGGCGGTGCACCGAGCAAACTGAACCCGCTGTTCTATGCCATGAGCTATGCCATGGGTGCCACCGCCGGCCTGATCGGTGATCGCTGGAGTCTGGGGTTTGTCTCGGAAACTGAAAACCAGGTGGTGAAGCACCTGGAGTCCCACCTTTATCAGGTGCCGGAAAGCGACCTGCGCACCCGAGCCATTCTTGAGCAAATGCGTACCGACGAGCTCAAGCATGCCGTCACCGCCAAAGACGCCGGCGGCGCCGACCTGCCGCCGCCCATCCGCCACGCCATGACATTGATGAGCAAGGTGATGACGTTTTCGACTTATCGGATCTGATGAGTTAACAGTGAATAGTGAACAGTTAACAGCGTCGCGCCAAACGTCATCAGGTACTGAGAACAAAGAGGCCGCACCCAGGTTATGGGCGCGGCCTCTTTATTTCCAGCTGGCCGCTGCGCTGATCGCGCAGCTATTCACTGTTAACTGTTAACTATTCACTGCTCCTCAACCAAGATTCCGGCTGTAAAAAATCTCCAGCATCTCGGTCTTGAGACGTTCTTCAATCGAATCGAGTTCTTCCTGGTCAAACTCGTCGCTACCGGCACCAAACAGATAGTTGTCGATATCGAAGTCTTTCAGCAGCATCTTGGTATGGAAGATGTTCTCCTGATACACATTCACGTCGATCATCTGATAGGCGTTCTGGGTATCTTCCGTGAGGAAGTTCTGGATGGAATTGATGTCATGATCAATGTAGTGCTTGGTGCCATCCAGATCGCGGGTCATACCACGCACGCGGTAGTCCACGGTCACGATATCGGAATCGAAACTGTGGATCAGGTAATTCAGGGCACGCAGTGGTGAAATCACCCCACAGGTCGATACATCCACATCCACACGGAACGTGGAAATACCGTTATCCGGATGGGATTCCGGGTAGGTGTGAACCGTCACGTGGCTCTTGTCCAGATGCGCTACCACCGTGTCCGGCAGCGGACCCGGGGCTTCCTCGTCCCAGTCAGTCCCATCTGGAGGGGTCTCATGCTCGGCAATCAGCATGGTCACGCTGGCACCCTGCGGATCGTAATCCTGACGGGCCACGTTCAGAATATTGGCGCCAATAATCTTGGTCACATTGGTGAGAATCTCGGTGAGACGCTCGGCGTTATACAGCTCATCAATATATTCGATGTACTCCTGACGATGCTGCTCAGTCTTTGCATACGCAATATCGAAGATATTGAAGCTCAAGGATTTGGTCAGGTTGTTGAAACCATGAACCGTAATCTTGGGATTGGGATCTTTCACCACAGCCGTACCCCATGGGCGCTTACCGCCACACTAGAACAAAACACACCACCGCATTGATGCGGCTACCTGTCTGCGAGGCGACACAACGCCCCACCTCTCACCCCGGCATGACACCGGAATTCCCAGCCTGACCGGAGTCAGGCCTCAATGCTATAGCTATGGGTGATCTCGACACCACCCCGGGTCAGCATGATGCTGGCCGAGCAATACTTCTCGGCGGACAACTCCACTGCCCGTTTTACATGGGCTTCTTTCAGGTTATTGCCGCTAACGATGAAATGCAGATGAATCTTGCTGAATACCGCAGGGACATCATCGACACGTTCGGCGGTCAGTTCGCAACGGCAGTCGGTCACATCCTGACGAGATTTCTTGAGGATATGCACCACATCAAAGGAAGAACAGCCCCCGACACCCAACAGCAGCGTCTCCATGGGACGTGGGCCACGGTTCTGGCCGCCATGATCAGGCGGGCCGTCCATCAGTACCTGATGGCCGCTTTCGGTCTGACCCTCGTAGCAGGCCTCGCCCTGCCATTGAACCACTGCTTTCATGGCTTTCTCCTGGTGCATTTTGCCTCCGGATGAGCGTCTCTTTTTGCCACCCGGAAAGGGGGCGCAGAGTACCATAGCCGGTGGCCTGCGCCACCCCTTTTCGGGCTCCTGCCGACAATCTGCCCCCTCCCCCCGCCGCCCCCTCCTGTCATCGGCCTGCAGAGACCGCCTACGCCGGGATAATCGGTAGTGAGAGCCAGTTCCCTTGGCAGGCCTGATAAAAACAGGCAATATCCATAGTCTTATTAGCTAAGACATTTTTCTGGCTTAAGACTGAGCGCCCATGACTGACGGCAATAAAATTATTCCAAATCTGGACCATTTCCTGGCCAACTGCCATCGACGCAAGTACCCAGCGAAAAGCACCATCATTTATGCGGGGGATGAATCGGATGCCCTTTATTACATCCTGAAGGGCTCCGTGACCGTGATGATCGAAGATGATGACGGTCGCGAGATGATTATGGCCTACCTGAATGAAGGAGACTTCTTCGGTGAAATGGGCTTGTTTGAAAACGATCCTTCCCGCTCTGCGTGGGTAAAGGCCAAGACCGAGTGTGAAGTAGCGGAAGTCAGCTACTCCAAGTTCAAGCAATTGGCCCGCGAAGACGCTGACATCCTGTTCGCCGTCTCCGCCCAGATTGCCGGTCGCCTCCGTGCCACCACCCGCAAAGTGGGCGATCTGGCGTTCCTGGACGTCACCGGTCGCGTGGCTGGCACACTGCTGGACCTGTGCAAGCAACCTGACGCCATGACCCACCCGGATGGCATGCAGATCAAAGTCACCCGCCAGGAAATCGGCCGCATCGTCGGCTGTTCCCGCGAAATGGTCGGCCGGGTTCTCAAGAACCTGGAGGAGCAGGGGCTGGTGTCGGTTAAGGGTAAGACGATGGTGGTTTACGGGACGCGCTGAAAGGCAGTTAACAATTAACCATGAACAGCTAACAGCGTCGCGGATTGGCACCATCCTGATCTGAAAGCATAGAGGCCGCACCCAAAGTTTGGACGCGGCCTCGAACCTTTACGCTAACACCCTCGCACCCCGCGACGCGGTTAACTGTTCACTATTCACTGTTAACTGTTAACTGAAAAACAGCGCCTTCAACGCCTTCCCCGGATCCTCTTCGCGCATAAAGGCTTCGCCTACCAGGAAAGAGTGGATGCTGTTGCTGCGCATCAGCTTCACATCATCGGCGGTGTGAATACCACTTTCGGTGATGATCAACCGGTCCGCCGGGGCTTGCTCGGCCAGGGCCAGAGTGGTGCTGAGGCTGGTCTCGAAGGTGTGCAGGTTGCGGTTATTGATGCCGATCAGCTCGGCATTCAGCGCCACGGCCCGCTCCAGCTCTTGCTGGGTATGCACTTCCACCAACACATCGCAGCCGGCGCGCTGGGCAGCGTGATAAAGCTCGTTCAGCTGGTCATCGGACAGCGCTGCCACGATCAGCAATACCGCATCGGCCCCCATGGCGCGGGATTCGAAAATCTGCCATGGGTCGATCATGAAATCCTTGCGAATCACCGGCAGGCTTACCGCATTGCGGGCGGCACGCAGATAGTCTTCATGGCCCTGAAAAAAATCCTGGTCGGTGAGCACCGACAGGCACGCTGCCCCATTGGCTTCGTAACTGCGGGCAATCGCCACCGGGTCGAAATCATCCCGGATCACCCCTTTGCTGGGGGACGCTTTCTTGATTTCGGCAATCACCGCAGGCTGCTTGTCGCGAATACGCTGGAACAGGGCCTTGGCAAAACCACGGGCCTTGCCCTGGTTCTCCGCCATGGATTGCAGGTCGCCAAGCGAGTAGTTGTTCTTGCCCACCGCGATTTCTTCCTGCTTGCGGGCAATAATCTTGTCGAGAATGGTGCCTGTGCTCATAACCGTTCTCCTTGTCAGTCCGCTGCAGTGAGGGCTGTGCTGAACTGGGCCAGCTCGCGCATGCGCTCCGCTGCCTCTCCATTGTGTATCAGGTCTTCCGCCATGCGTACCCCCTCTTTGTGAGAGCGGGTAACACCGCTGACATAAATGGCCGCCCCGGCATTGAGGGCGATCATGTCGGCTGCCTTGCGGGCCGCCTCGTTACTGCGCTTGCCGAACGCATCGCGAATCAGCGCCAACGACGCCGCGGAATCGGTTACATCGAGCCCTACCAGCGAATCCGACTCCAGCCCCAGCTCTTCCGGGGTGATCGTGTATTCGCTGACTTCACCGTTCTTGAACTCGGCCACATGGGTGCGGGTCGCCAGGCTGATCTCGTCCAGGCCATCCTTGCTGTGCACCACCATCACATGCTCTGCCCCCAGACGTCCCATGACTTCCGCCATCGGCCGACACAACTTCTCACTGAACACCCCCAGCACCAGGCGCTGAACCCCGGCAGGGTTAGTCATGGGCCCGAGGATGTTGAACAGGGTGCGCATACCCAGTTCCTTGCGCGGCCCCACCGCGTATTTCATGGCCTTGTGATGATTCGGGGCAAACATGAAGCCCACCCCCACGTTATCCACGCAGCTGCCGATCTGTTCCGGGCTCAGGTCCAGCGCAATGCCGGCGGTTTCCAGCAGATCGGCAGAACCGCTTTTGGAGCTCACCGACCGGCCACCATGCTTGGCCACCCGGGCCCCGGCAGCGGCCGCCACAAAGGCGCTGGCAGACGACACATTAAAGAGGTTGGCACCGTCCCCCCCGGTGCCCACGATATCCACCAGATACTGGCGGTTTTGCACCGGAACCGCAGTGACCAGCTCGCGCATGACCTGCACACCGCCGGTGATTTCATCCAGCGATTCACTCTTCATGCGCAGCGCCACCATGAAAGCACCAATCTGTGCATCGGTGGCGCCGCCGGTCATGATCTGGCGCATGACCTCTTGCATCTCGTCCACGCTGAGATCGATCTGCTCGACCACCTTGGCCAGCGCCTGCTGGATATTCATGCGGCGTCCCCTTGTTGTGCGTTTTTCAGAAAGTTCTCGAGCAGGGCATGGCCGTGCTCACTCAGAATGGACTCGGGGTGATACTGCACCCCCTCAATGGGCAGGGTCTTGTGCCGCATACCCATGATCTCGTCCATGCTGCCGTCAGCGTTCTGGGTCCAGGCGGTAATCTCCAGACAATCCGGCAGGCTGTCTTTTTCCACCACCAGGGAATGGTACCGGGTGGCGATATAGGGTGACGGCAGATCCCGGAAGATGCCCACACCGCTGTGGTGGATCGGCGAGGTCTTGCCGTGCATCACCTGGCGGGCCCGCACCACCTTGCCACCAAAGGCCTGGCCAATACTCTGGTGCCCCAGACACACCCCCAGAATTGGCAGCTTGCCGGCAAAGTGCTTGATGGCGGCGATGGAGACGCCGGCTTCGTTGGGCGTACAAGGCCCGGGAGACACCATCAGGCGGTCCGGGTTGAGCGCTTCGATGTCCTCGATGGTGATCTGGTCATTGCGGTGTACCAGCACCTCGGCCCCCAGCTCCTGCAGGTACTGCACCAGGTTGTAGGTAAAACTGTCGTAGTTATCGATCATCAAGACACGCATTACCGCTGCCCTCCGTCTGCCAGGTTGAGACCACCCAATGCCAGATTCACCGCCCGGAATACCGCCCGGGCCTTGTTCATGGTCTCGTCCCATTCGGACTGGGGCACCGAGTCCGCTACGATGCCGGCACCGGCCTGCACGTAGAGACGCTCGTCCTTCACCACCGCCGTGCGGATGGCGATAGCCGTGTCCATATCACCATTAAACCCGATGTAACCGACCGCCCCGCCGTAGACCCCCCGCTTGGTGGGTTCCAGCTCGTCGATGATTTCCATGGCGCGGATCTTGGGGGCACCACTCAGGGTACCCGCCGGGAACGTGGCACTGAGCACGTCCAGGGGCCCCTGGCCGTCTTTCAATTCCCCTTCCACATTGGAGACGATATGCATCACATGGGAATAGCGTTCCACCACCATCTTGTCTGTCAGGCTCACCTTGCCGGGTTTGGCCACACGGCCCACATCGTTGCGGCCCAGATCAATCAGCATCAGGTGCTCGGCGATTTCCTTGGGATCCGCCAGCAGGTCCGCTTCCAGCGCCTTGTCTTCTTCCACCGTGGCACCGCGCTTGCGCGTCCCGGCAATGGGGCGCACCGTCACTGCGCCCTGCTCGGCCCGCGCCAGGATCTCCGGTGACGAACCGGCGATATGAAAATCGTCCAGGTCCAGATAGAACATGTACGGCGACGGGTTCAGATAACGCAGGGCCCGGTACAGGTCCAGCGCGGGGGCCTTGAACGGACAGCTCATCCGTTGGGCCGGCACCACCTGCATCACGTCCCCGGCCAGAATATAGTCGCGAACTTTCTCGACCCCGGCCTTGAACTCGGCTTCGGGGAATTCGCTCTGGAAATCGCTCTCGTCCACCGGGTCGCCGTACACCACATGCTCCGGCTCCGGCAGTGGCGCCCGCAGCTGCTGCTCCAGTGCCTCAAGGCGGGCCTCTGCCTGTTCAGCGGCACCTGCTGCCGTCGGATCCACATGGACAATCAGGTACAGGGCCCCGCGCAGGTTGTCGAACACCACCACTTCTTCAGAGCGCATTAGCAGGATATCGGGCACACCCAGCACATCCTTGCCCGGCGCCGGGCCCAACTTCGGTTCAAAGTAGCGGACGCTGTCGTAACCAAAATACCCCACCAGCCCGCCATTAAAGCGGGGCAAACCGGGAATTTCCGGAGCCTGATAGTGCTGACGATACTGTTCGATCCAGGCAATCGGATCTTCCACTTGCTGTTCGCGGGTGCCGTCGTCATTGCTCACCGACACTGTCTTGCCGGTAATGCGGATGACCTCGGTGGCAGGCAGCCCGAGGATGGAATACTGCCCCCAGCGCTCGCCACCCTGGACAGATTCAAACAGGTAGCTGTAGGGCCCCTGAGCCAGTTTGCGATAGGCGGTCAACGGGGTATCCAGGTCCGCCAGCACCTCGCGTACAACGGGCACGCGGGTAAAGCCCTGTTGGGCGTAACGATCCAGTTCTTGTGGTGACATGGTTTTTCCTTATCCGACCCTTTTCAGGCAGGCCGATGTCGAGAAAGCCGATTGTAGAGAAAAATGAAGCAAAAAGGGCGTGTCAGCGCATTACGGCAGACACAGGGGGGAGCGTCACCATCGCCAGCTGGCGGGTGCGGACAGGAAAGCAAAGCTGTTGATCAGGGCACGCTCCAAGGGGGACGTCCTTTCTCAAACGGGGTCGATGGCCGAAATTGTAGTCAATGTTAACGTCAGACGCCAGACATTCGCCCACCGGCAGAGAGCCGGCCTTGCAGCTGTGGAAGCTTGCCTGCAAGCGATATTTCGCCAGCAGGCAGGCTCCCACACAAGCTGCGCTCATGTAGACTAGACCGCATAACCTCAACCGGATGCTTTTTGCGTTTGGCGCCAGGCATACGGCGTCCAGCGTTCCCAACCATGAACATTGTCGCCCTTTACACTGCCGATGAATCCCGCGGGCCCATGACAGGCCACGAGGCGGTACAACTGCGTGCCGGCTGTGGCATCGTCGGCGACCGCCACTGCAAGCGGAACACCAAGCCTGAGGAACAGCTCACCCTGATCGGACACGAAGCCGTGGACGCCTTTAATCATGAGTTCGGTCAGGAGGTACACCCTCACCAGCTGCGCCGCAACATTGTCACCACGGGCGTGGACCTGAACGCCCTGGAGGGACGCGAGTTCATGGTCGGCACGGTACGGGTGCGCGGCATCGAACTGTGCGAGCCCTGCTCCGTGGTGGGCAAGCTGCTGGCCGGCGAGCTCACCCCAACCCAGATCATCAAGGCGTTGATGGGGCGAGGCGGACTGCGTTGTGAAATTCTCTCCACCGGGGTAGTGAGAGTGGGCGACACCATTGAAATACCGGATTGAGGTTTCCTGTAGGCGCGGTCTTTCACCGCGATAGCCAATGCGTCAATGACCATCGCTCCCACAACGAGCGGGCATACAACCTGACCGTAGGGCGGAAAGTCCCTTCGGGAATGTCCACCCTACGACATCTTTAGAGTGCTTCACTGCATGAACGACGTAGAAAAAACCCGCTACATCAACCAGACCCGCCAGTGGCTGGAACAGGTCGTGATCGGCCTCAACCTGTGCCCCTTCGCCCGCAAGCCTTTCCAGAAAGGGCAAGTGCGCTTCGCGGTCAGCGACAGCCGTAATGTGGAAACACTGATGCAGGATCTCTTTGACGAGCTGCGAATGCTCGCCACAACGCCAGCATCTACCGTCGATACCACCCTGCTGATCATTCCCGACCAGCTGGACGACTTCTACGACTACAACGACATGCTGGACCTGGCCGATGCGCTGCTGGAACAGGAAGACTGGGTAGGCACCTTCCAGATTGCGACCTTTCATCCGGCCTACCAGTTTGCCGATACCGAGGCCGACGATCCGGGCAACTACACCAACCGGGCCCCCTACCCGATACTGCACCTGCTACGCGAAGAGAGCCTGGAGGCCGGGCTGGCCAGCTACCCGGACCCAGAGGCCATTCCCGAACGCAACATGGACACGCTGGATAACCTGAGTGAAGCCCAGTGGCATAGCCTGTTCGGCGGCCTGCCGGGAGCGCGCCGATGAATCTGGATCTGGCGGACATCCTGCTGGTGACCACCGTGGTGATCATTGCGGCGCTGTTCTGGCGCGCCCACGGTATTCGTGAACGCGCTCTGATCTACACCCGAAAATACTGCGAGCGGGAACAGGTGGAATTCCTGGATGACACGGTAGGGCTGGAAAAGCTCACTCTACAACGCGATGGCAATGACAAACTGCGTATCACCCGCATTTACCGGTTTGAGTTCACCGTCACCGGCGGCGAGCGCTATTCTGGCCACACCATCGTCATGGGCGGCGTCGTGCAGCGAGTCGAATTACCGCCCCACCGCTACACACCGCCGCCAGAACAGCTGCACTGATGTTGCGCCCCTTCGTCTAGGCGGCGATCTCCTCCACCTCGCCACGCTGACGACGCCCGTGTTCACTATGGCGATTGGCGTCCAGTCGCTGGAACGCCTTCGGCAGCAAACGACGCGCCACCCGATTCACCGGCCGTTCCAGCCAGCCGGGCAATGCCATACCCAACGGATTGGTTTCCGCCACACTGTCGTCACCAATCACCCGGGTGCCCATGAGGTAATCAAACCAGGGCCGGGTAACGCACCAGTTGGCATCCTGGTGGGTGTTCATGTGATGGTCGTAGTGCCACGGCAGTTGGGTACGGGCCCACTCAGGCTGCAGGTGCGCCTTGCTGTGTTTGTGCCAGTACTGCCAGGCGGAATAATAGATCCCCGCGGTAAAAAACGGCGCCACTGCCACCGTCGGGGTAAACACCGCACACAACCCGATCAAGGCCACCTTTTCGTTGAAAATTTCCTGATCCTGGAACATGGGCATCGTGTAATGCTCGTCCTCGAACCCGTTCAGCCGCACACGTTTGTGATGGCGAATATGACTGAAGAAAGGGCTGTTGCGATGCTTGCGGGGATACTCATGCAGCCACACCTTGTGGGCATACCACTCAAAGGCATTGGCCGTGAGCAACGCGACAGGAAAACCAAGCATGGGAAACCCTCATAACAATGACAGAGGCTCCATCATGCCGTACACAGGCCGTGTCTCTTTTGATCGCCAGCGGAGAACGCCCTGTCAGCAGGATCAAAAATCGCGGTGTTCCGCGTGCATGCGTTTTCGAAACGCGGTGGGGGTTTCGCCGGTCCAGCGCTTGAACGCCCGAGTAAAGGCCGCCGGTTCGGAAAAACCGGTCAGGTAGATAATCTGGTCAATCGGCTCCTGGGTGCGAGCCAACAGGCGCCGGGCCAAACGCTCGCGGTAACCGGCCAGCACCTCCTTGAAGCTGGTTCCTAACGCCGATAACTCACTGCGCAGGCTGCGCGGTGTCCGCCCCAGCCGTTCCGCCAGCGCATCCAGTGACGCCCCCCCCTGCTCCAGCAAGCCACCCAGCGCCTGCTCCACCGTATGCAGAAAATCCTGGCGCGCAAGATCCTCCAGCTTTCGGGCGGCCAGGGTTTCATGCACGCGTAACAGCTCCGGCTCCGCCGCCAGGGACGACCGCGCCAACAGGGCAGCATCGAAATGTATTGCCCCCTCTTCCGCCCCCAACACCACCGGGCAACCGTAGACACGCTGATACGCCTCGGCACTGGCACCCCGGTTATGGGAGAACGTTACCCGATCGGGACGAAACTCCCCATCGCTGACCTGCTGTAAAAAACGCAGCACCAGGGTGGTGGCGCACTCGAGATAATGGCGCTCGGAGTGTTCCAGCCCGGCAAGAATGGCCACCCCGGACTCTATCCGCAGTTGCAATTGCAGGGCATCTGTCAGCAGCCGGTTATAGCGCAATGCCCGCTGCAGCCCATCACCAAAGGTGGAGCTGGACAGAAACAGGTACTCCAGCACCTGGCCACGAAACGGTGGCATCAGCTCACCAATATGCAGCCCGATATCCGGGTCGCCACTCACCCGTTGCGCCGCGGCCCAGAAACGCTGTTGAGGAGAATTGATCCGTCGCTCGGACTGGTCCGGCGGCTCATCCGGCATGCCGACACTGGCAAAAATGGCCGCGCAGTCCAGCCCGGCGCGGGTCATGGCCTGGTAGGTCATCCATAAAAAAATGCCGTTATCGGAAGCAGGTGTCTGGCTCATGGTCAGCAGTATACGAACTCATGCCGGCACAGACACCTGTCTTGTCCAGCACCTGTCAGGGCATGGGTTTGTCGCAGTTGACCATCCATGGCACCCCGAAGCGGTCGATGCACATGCCAAAACGTTCCGCCCAAAAGGTCTCTTCCATAGGCATGCGGGTCTCGCCCCCATCGCTTAATGCGGTAAAGATCTCTTCTGCCCGTGCGGCGGTTTGCGTCTGCACATTGATAATGGTGCCCTGGGGTTTGTCATACTGATCCGGCGGGCAATCCGACCCCATCAAAACAAGACCTTCGGCCTCAAGACTGATGTGACAAATATGATCGTGGTTCTCCGGCGGCACCTGATCGGCCATGGGCGACTCCCCCATCGTGATCAGAAAACTGATCTCAGCCTCCAGTACCTGCGCATACAGCGCAAACGCCTCACGACAATTACCGGGAAAATTCAGATAGGGGTTAACGCGAACATCCGTCATGGTCTCCCTCCTTGAGACAATGGGCTTTCCATAGCCAATCGAATGGCGTGATCGCTTTTCGACCCCCCCTCTTTTTGTAGGAGCGTCGCTGGCGGGGTGCCTACGGGGGACTCATGTGACGCAAAAGATTTTGACTTTGAATTTCGCTATTCACTGTTAACTGTTAACTATTCATTGCCCTATTTGACCCGCTGCTTTTCCAGCTTGCGAGCCAGCGTGCGACGGTGCATCCCCAGGCGGCGAGCCGTTTCTGAAATATTAAACCCGGTTTCTGCCAGGGTTTCGTGAATACGTTCCCATTCCAGGGTTTTCAGATCAGTGGCACGTGCGGTCAGGGACACTTCGGTATTGCCTTCGGCCCGATTGAAAGCATCTTCGATATCGTCGGTATTGGATGGCTTGGCAAGGTAGTGGCAGGCCCCCAGCTTCACCGCTTCCACCGCCGTGGCAATGCTGGCATAGCCGGTGAGTACCACGATCAACATCTGCTCATCGTGCTGATGCAGGGCCTGCACGCAGGCCAGCCCGGAAGAGTCGCCCTTCAGTTTCAGGTCCACCACGGCATAGCCGGGGTCGTGATCCGCCAGCAGACCCTGTGCGCTTTCCAGGCTGTCCGCATGGAGCACCCGGTAACCGCGCCGCTCAAACGACCGGCTCAGGGTTCGGGCAAACGCCTCGTCGTCTTCGACAATCAACAGCAAACGTTCTTCCACTGCGTCAGACACGTCTCACTCCTCTTCCAGTGTCACGACCGATAGCGGCAGTGACAAGGTCACCAGCGCCCCACCCTGGACCAGATTGCGGGCCCGCAGGTTGCCCCCGAGGGTGCGCAAGACATTCATCACCAGGAACAACCCCAGTCCACTGCCCGGCCGCCCTTTGCTGGACTGATAGGGGCGCCCCAGGTTATCCAGCATCTCCGCGGGAAAACCCGGCCCACGATCGGTCACCGATACCAGCAGGGTTTCCTCTTCGCGATGAACATCCAGCCGGACCCAGTTCGGCGACGCTTCCAGAGCATTGTCCAGAACGTTGTGAATACTCTGTTTCAGTGCCGAATCGGAAACGATACTCAAATCCGTACCGAAATCGTTGAGGTAAATAAAATCCTTCACCGGGCGGGTATCGCGCCATTCCTCCACCAGCTCATCCAGAAACTCCCGAACGGTGGTTTCTTCCGACGACTCTCCGCGGGCCTCACCCGCGGACAACAGGATGCCGCTGACGATCGACTTGCAGCGCAGTACCTGGGTCTGCATTTCAGCAATTTCCTGGGCCATATCACCATCGGATTTGAAAGGCTCCATATGCTTCCAGTCCCCCAGAATCACCGACAGGGTCGCCAATGGGGTGCCCAGTTCATGGGCCGCACCGGAGGCCAGCAAGCCCATACGCACAATATGCTCTTCTTCTGCGGCTCGCTGGCGCAACTCGGCCAGGTGTTCATCACGCTGGCGGCGATTACGGGTAATACGGTTGATGAAAATCACCAACAGCACACCGTTGAGCACAAAGCAGATCAGCATCCCTTCGATGTAGAGGCTGAACAGCCCTTTGGAATGATCCAGCGGCATGGGCAGCGGATGCCCGTACCAGGCCAGCCATCCAAAACACAGCGTCGTGGTGACCAGGATTACCCAGGTGGACCACACCTCCAGCAACACCGCCCCCAGAATCACCTGCAGCAAATAGAGGAATACAAAGGGGTTGGTGGCACCGCCGCTAAGCGCAAGCAACATGGTAAGGGTCGCCACATCGATCAACAGTGACAGAAACAGCTCGGTATTACCGATGCTCTTTGGCAACTTGAGGCGCAGCAGACTGACCGCATTGAGCAGCAACAGGCCAAACAGTACCACCAGCATTTGCGCCACCGGCAAACGAATGCCAAAGCCGTAATTGACCACCAGGATGGTGGCAAGCTGGCCAAACATGGCGATCCAGCGCAGCTGGATCAGCAATTGCAGGTTCTTGCGTCCGGTGATGTCATCGCTGTTGCGGCGAATGGCCGAAAACAGCGGACCCGGCGCAGACGCCGACGAGGTTGAATGAGCAGATGACATGGTTTCCATGACCCCAGTTTACCGCTTTCGGCGTGAATCCCGCAGCACCAACCAGGCCGCCAGCAGCATCCCCAGCGCCAGCGCAAACCAGGTCAGAGCATAAACCCGATGATTATTGCGAAATTGAATCACCGTAAGCCCGCCTACGGGCAAGTCCACACCTGAAGGTCCGGCATCCACAAAATATGGTGCCACCGGGGACAGCCCCTGCTGCTGCGCCATGGCCTCCACATCGCGGGAATACCAGCGGTTTTCGGCCGGCACATTGTCGCGTAGCACGCCGCCACCGGGGTGACTCAGGCGCAACAACCCCTTTACGGTGACCGGCCCCGTCGGGGTATAGGAGCCCTGGCTGGCCGCCTTGCGCTCTGACTGGGGCACAAAACCCTGATTTACATACACCCAGCTGCCGTCAGTACGCTGCAGTGGCGCCATCACCCAATAGCCTTGCCCTTCTTGCGTAGCGGCAGCCACCAGTGCCACGGCCTGCACGCGATACTGCCCACTCATCTGCACATGCAGGTATTCATGCTGATCTTCGGATACCTCTGCCCAGGTCTTCCGGGCAGGGGCCTCAACGGCCTCGGCATGCACGCGGGCATCCACCCTGGTGATCAGGCCTTCCTTCCAGGCCAGCCGTTTTACCTGCCAGATTCCCAACGACATAAAGCCGACAAAGGCCAACGCTGTCAGCAACAGAAACAGGAAAGCAAGAAGACGTCGACGAGCCATGGTCATGCCTCTTCAAACGTGGGGAAAGGGGAAGCAGGAAGGGTTAAGAACCTGTGGGAGCTTGCCTGCAAGCGATTACCTAACTTGCGAGGCATGCATCGCTTGCAGTCAAGCTCCCACAGCGGGAATGACCGTAACCCTAGTCCATCATCCCCGGCATCATGTTCACGTTCAGGTTATGCATCACCCACAGGGAACCGGCAAGGGTAATGAAGACCAGGATGAGCGTGAAGATCAGGGCCAGCATGTTCCAACCGCCTTCCGAATGGAAGTTCATGTGCAGGAAGAACACCATGTGCACAACAATCTGCACCAGGGCAAACCCCAGAATCACCATGACAGTGGTGGCAGAATTCTCGAACACATCGCCCATTACTAACCAGAATGGAATCACGGTGAGAATCACCGCCAGCACGAAGCCCGTCAGGTATTCCTTCAGGGAAACGTGGGGAATGTCCGCATCGTGATGATCATGATCGTGTGTATGCTCGCTCATGGCAGCACTCCCATCAGATAAACGTAAGTGAAGACACCGATCCAGACCACGTCCAGGAAATGCCAGAACATGGACAGGCAGAATACCCGACGCTTGTTTTCCGGGATCAGGCCGCGCTTCTTCAGCTGGAGCAGCAGGGTCACCAGCCACACGATGCCGAAGAATACGTGCAGGCCGTGAGTCCCCACCAGCGCGAAGAATGCCGTCCAGAAGCCACTGGTCTGCGGACCGGCACCTACGTGAATCAGGTGATGAAACTCATACAGTTCCAGCCCCAGGAAGCCGGCGCCCAGCAAGCCGGTCACGGCCAGCCAGAACATCGTCCCCTTCAACCGATTGGCCTGCATCTGCAGCATGGCAAAGCCGTAGGTAATGGACGAGATCAACAACAACGAGGTGCTGATGGCGATCAGGTTCAGATCGAACAGTTCCATCCCGGTAGGCCCACCCGCATAACTGCGGCCGAGCACACCGTAGGTGGCGAACAGACAAGCGAAGATCAGACAGTCGCTCATCAGGTAGATCCAGAAACCCAGCAGGGTGCCGTTCTGGGGGTGATGATCCCCCTTCACAAGAAACTCCAGCTGGCCGTTCTGGCTGCTGTCGGTTGCAGCAGCAGTCATCGTGGTATCAGACATTGGCTAGTTTCCGTGTACGTTCTGCTTCAATCCGCTCTACTTCTTCCGCCGGAATGTAGTAGTCACGGTCGTAATCGAAGGTGTGGTAGATCGCAGTGCCTATCAGGGCCACAAAAGACACCCCTGCCAGCAACCACATGTGCCAGATCAGGGCAAACCCGACCACCACACTGATACCGGAGAGCACGATACCCGCCCAGGTACCCTTGGGCATGTGAATCGGGATAAAGCCGGATTCAGGGCGCTGGAAGCCGTGTTGCTTCATCTGCCACCAGGCATCCAGATCGTGCACCTGCGGGGTGAACGCAAAGTTGTACGGCGGCGGCGGCGAGGAGGTAGACCACTCCAGCGTACGGCCATCCCAGGGATCACCGGTTTCATCCTGCAGGCTCTCGCGGCGCAGGAAGCTCACCACCAACTGGATGATAAAGGCGGCAATACCAATGGCGATCAGGAACGCCCCCAGGGCAGCGATCTGGAACCAGATCTGCAGAGACTGGTCCTCGAAGTGGCTGACACGACGGGTCACGCCCATCAGACCAAGCACGTACAACGGCATGAAGGCGAAGTAGAAACCGATCAGCCAGAACCAGAAGGACATCTTGCCCCAGAACTCGTCCAGCTTGTAGCCGGTGGCTTTCGGGAACCAGTAGGTAATACCGGCGAACAGACCGAACAGTACGCCACCAATGATCACGTTGTGGAAGTGCGCGATCAGGAACAGGCTGTTATGCAGCACGAAGTCCACCGGCGGCACCGCCAGCAACACCCCGGTCATACCCCCAATCACGAAGGTGACCATGAAGCCCACAGTCCACAGCATGGGCACATCAAACTTGATGCGGCCACGGAACATGGTGAACAGCCAGTTGAAGATCTTCGCCCCCGTGGGGATCGAGATAATCATCGTGGTGATCCCGAAGAACGAGTTCACGCTGGCCCCCGAGCCCATGGTGAAGAAGTGGTGCAGCCACACCAGGTAGGACAGCACGGTGATCACCACGGTGGCGTACACCATGGAGGTGTAACCGAACAGCGGCTTGCGGCTGTAGGTGGCCACGATCTCGGAGAAAATACCGAACACCGGCAGGATCAGGATGTACACCTCCGGGTGTCCCCAGATCCAGATCAGGTTCACGTACATCATGGCGTTGCCGCCCAGATCGTTGGTAAAGAAGGCGGTATCCAGGTAACGGTCCATGGACAGCATGGCCAGTACCGCCGTCAACACCGGGAAGGCGGCCACGATCAGCACGTTGGTGCACAGGGACGTCCAGGTGAACACCGGCATTTTCATCAGGCTCATGCCCGGCGCCCGCATCTTGACGATGGTCACCAGCAGGTTCACCCCGGACAGCAGCGTACCCACCCCGGCGATCTGCAACGCCCAGATGTAGTAATCCACCCCGACTCCGGGACTCTGCAATATCCCCGATAATGGCGGGTAGGCCAGCCAGCCGGTCTTGGCGAATTCACCAATGAACAACGACACCATCATCAGTACCGCACCGCCGGTGGTCATCCAGAAGCTGAAGTTGTTCAGGAACGGGAAGGCCACATCGCGGGTGCCAATTTGCAGCGGAATCAGGTAGTTCATGATCCCGGTTACCAGCGGCATGGCCACGAAGAAGATCATGATCACGCCGTGGGCAGTGAAGATCTGGTCGTAGTGGTGCGGCGGCAGGTAGCCGGTGGAATCCCCAAAGGCCATGGCCTGATGCAGACGCATCATGATGGCATCGGCAAAGCCGCGCAGCAGCATCACCAGGCCAAGAATGATGTACATGATGCCGATTTTCTTGTGGTCGATGGTGGTGAACCACTCGTTCCACAGGTAGCCCCACAGCTTGTAGCGGGTCAGCGCGGCAAGCAGCGCGATACCGCCCACCGCCACCACAGCGAAGGTGCCGAGGATGATCGGATCATGAAAGGGAATCGCGTCCCAGGTAAGGCGACCAAAGATCAGCTTGGTCAGGTCCAGGTTCTCAAACATGGGCGGCACCTACTGCGTTAGCGATCAGGAATGCTGTATTAGTCATGATGGCCTCCATGCTGGTCGTGCCCAGCGTGACCTTCATGCTTCCCGTGGCCCTCATGGCCGGTGTCTGCCTCACCGTGGTGGCCGCCGTGCTGGCCCATGCCACTGTGGTACATCAGGTCTTCCATGCAGGTCTGGCCCGGTGCCACGCAACGGTTGAAAATCGCGTGATACAGGGTCGGGTCCACCTGACCATAGAATGTCACCGGGTCGTCGATACTCGGGGCTTCCAGTTCCAGGTAGGTTTCCCGGTCCAGCGCGTTGTCACTGGCCTTGGCCTTGGCCACCCAGGCATCAAAATCTGCCTCGCTGAGACCGTGGAAATCGAACTTCATCTGGGAATAGCCGGCGCCGCTGTAGTTGGCGGAAAAGCCCTTGTAGACGCCCGGCTCGTTAATCACCCCATGGAGCTTGGTCTCCATGCCCGCCATGGCATAGATCTGGCCAGCCATGGCCGGGATAAAGAACGAATTCATCATGGTGGAGGCAGTGATCTTGAAGCGGATCGGGTGATCCACCGGCGCCGCCAGCTCATTGACGGTGGCGATACCCTGCTCCGGGTAGATAAACAGCCACTTCCAGTCCAGTGCCACCACTTCCACGGTGAGTGGCTCCAGGCCCACCGGCACGGGGGTCTGCGCATCAATGCGATCCAGCGGACGGTAGGGATCCAGTTTGTGGGTACTTACCCACGTCATGGCCCCCAGCGCGATGATAATCATCAGCGGCACAGACCAGATCACCAGTTCCAGCACCGTGGAATGGGTCCATTCCGGCTTGTAGGTCGCTTCGGTATTGGTCTCGCGGTAGCGCCAGGCAAACCACAGGGTCAGCACGATCACAGGCACAATGACCAGCAACATCAACACGGTGGCCCAGACCAGCAGATCCCGCTGTTGCAGGGCCACATCACCGGAAGGCGACATCACAACGGTGTCACAACCGGAAAGCAGAAGGGTCGCTAGCAACGTCAACGACGCTCCACGCAAATATCTAACTAATTGCATTGGCGTTTTTCAGGTTGGTTTATGATGAGGGAACTCTATCCAGCAGGTTGCAAAGCGGGTATTGGACATTTTGTCCCATGCGCTTAAAGTCCTAGGTGAGCATTGACGTAAATCAATGCACCGATAACAACAGTAGAGCAAGAGCGCACAACATGTCCCATACCTATCCGGCCCCTGTTCAAGGCCAGAGTCATGCCCCCGTGGCTCCCAACGAAATCGCTGTGGGCGTGGTCATCGGCCGCACCTCCGAGTACTTCGACTTCTTCGTGTACGGCATCGCCTCGGTGTTGATCTTCCCTCAGCTCTTTTTCCCCTTCACCGGTCAGCTGCAAGGCATGCTCTACGCCTTCATGCTGTTCGCCCTGGCGTTTGTGGCGCGTCCCTTCGGCACCGCGCTGTTTATGTGGATCCAGCGCCAGTGGGGACGAAGCATCAAGCTCACCGCCGCTCTGTTCCTGCTGGGCACCGCCACCGCCGGCATTGCGTTCCTGCCCGGCTACGAAAAGCTCGGCGGCTACGCCATTGCCCTTCTCGCGCTGTTTCGGGTGATGCAGGGCATCGCGTTTGGCGGCTCCTGGGATGGTCTCCCCTCTCTGCTGGCACTGAATGCTCCCAAAGAAAGTCGTAGCTGGTATGCCATGATCGGCCAACTGGGCGCGCCTATCGGTTTTGTGATCGCCAGCGCCCTGTTCCTGTACCTGTACAACAGCCTGAGCGCCGCAGATTTTCTGGGCTGGGGCTGGCGCTATCCGTTCTTCGTGGCCTTTGCCATCAACGTGGTGGCCCTGTTTGCCCGTCTGCGTCTGGTGCTGGGCGAGGAGTACACTGAAGCCATGGAAGAAAGTGAGCTGGAGCCGATCCGCACCACCGAGATGGTGCGCAAAGAGGGCTACAACATCTTTATTGGCTCATTCGCCGCCCTCGCCAGCTACGCGCTGTTTCATGTGGTGACTATCTTCCCGCTGTCGTGGATTGCCTTTCAGGGCAGCCAGACCACTGCGGAAGTGCTGACCGTGCAAATTCTGGGAGGTTTTGTGGGAATCATGGCGACCATTGGCTCCGGCTGGATCGCCGCCCGCATTGGTAAACGCACCACCGTGGGGGCCCTGGCCGCCATGATCGGCATTTTCAGCCTGCTCACCCCATTGTTGATGGGCGGCAGTCCCGCCATGCAGGACACGTTTATTCTGTTGGGCTTTGCCCTTCTCGGGGTGTCCTATGGACAAGCCTCCGGCACCGTGACTGCCAACTTCGCTCCGCGCTTCCGCTACACCGGCGCCGCCCTGACCTCTGATTTCGCCTGGCTGTTCGGCGCGGCATTTGCACCGCTGGTGGCTCTGGGCCTGTCCGCCAAATTCGGGCTGCTGTCGGTAACCGTGTACCTGCTCTCCGGCGTCATCTGCACCCTGCTGGCCCTGGCCATCAACCAGTCGCTGGAAGATCAGGGCGAAGAGAGCTGAAAGTGTAAAGTTCAAAGTTGAAACGCGGACTGACGCCGTCGTTCAGCTGAAACCAGAGAGGCCGCGCCCGGATTCCAGGCGCGGCCTCTTCATTTGGGGTTGCTTCGCGACCGCATCAGGCTACACGCAACATGCAACACGCGAACCCGGGAAAGCCGCACTGTGGGAGCGGTCGTTCGACCGCGATAGCCGTGGCCCGGCGTTTTTCGCGGTGGAACCGCCGCTCCCACAAACCCATTTACACCAACGAAAAAGGCCGCACCCAACCTATGGACGCGGCCTCCTTCCTTTCAGACCCGAGCCTGCGCTGTAGCTTGCAGCTTGAAACTTATAGCTATCAGCTCAAACTCCCCAACGCTTTCTTGGTAAACGGCTCAATCTCGTCTTCCTTGCCGTCACGCATCTTCACTAGCCAGTTGGGGTCCTGCAGCAGGGCACGGCCCACCGCAATCAGGTCAAACTCGTCGTTGTCCATGCGTCGGGTCAGCTCATCCAACGCCGCCGGGTTGGCGGTGCCACCCATGCCTTCCGGGCTGTTGAGGAAGTCGCCGTCCAGGCCCACGCTACCAACCGAAATCACCGGCTTGCCGGTAATGTTCTTGGTCCAGCCCGCCAGATTCAGATCAGAGCCCTCAAACTCCGGCAGCCAGAAACGTCGGGTCGACGCATGGAAGATATCCACGCCCGCCTCCACGAACGGCATCAGGAAGCGCTCCAGCTCTTCCGGGGTCTGGGCCAGCTTGGCCTCGTAATCCTGCTGTTTCCACTGCGAGAAGCGCAGCACGATGACAAAATCCTCGCCAACTGCTTCACGGACCGCCTTGACGATCTCCACGCCGATGCGCGCCCGGTTCTCGATGGAGCCACCGTACTCGTCGTCACGCTGGTTGGTGCCTTCCCAGAAAAACTGGTCCAGCAGGTAACCGTGGGCTCCGTGAATCTCCACGCCATCAAACCCCACGGCTTTGGCGGCCTTGGCGGAGTCCGCAAAGGCTTGGATCACGTCCTGGATGTCTTCCTTGGTCATGGCATGACCATTTTCCTTTCCTGGCTTGAACAGCCCGGACGGGGAATAACCGGGCACTTCCTTGTCGGGGCCGATGCCGGCCTTGCGCACCGCGCCCACATGCCACAGCTGCGGAATGATCTGGCCACCGGCTTCATGCACGGCATCCACCACCTTCTTCCAGCCCGCCATGGCCTCATCGCCATAAATCGCCGGCACCCGCTCGTAGCCATTGGCGGCCTTGTGGCCCACAAAGGTACCCTCGGTAATGATCAACCCCACCTCACCTTCGGCGCGGCGGCGGTAGTAACCCACCACTTCCTCATTGGGCACATAGCCCGGGGAAAAGGTGCGGGTCATCGGGGCCATGGCCACCCGGTTTCGCAGCTTCAGTGATTTATGCTCAAAAGGACGCAACAGGCTATCCAGTGAACCGCTCATAGGTACTCTCCCGAATTTCGTCTTCAAAAAATCAACAGAATCAGCGCTTCTGTTCGCCGGGAAGCGCCCGGCCACATAATTTGGTTTCACGATGAAACCTTATTTGGTTTCGTTTTGCAACCATTGTGGCGTACACTAGCGCCATGACACGTAAACGCTTTGACGAAATGGGATGCTGTGTTGCCTCTGCCCTTAACGAGGTCGGCGACTGGTGGTCCCTGCTGATCGTGAAACAGGCCATGCTGGGCACCCGCCGCTATGTGGACTTCCAGAACAGCCTGGGAATCGCCAAGAACATCCTCTGCAACCGCCTCTCCCGCCTGGTCGAGAACGGCGTGATGGTGCGCGTGGATGTGGGCGAACACGGCAAGCGCTACGAATACCGGCTCACCGACAAGGGCCGTGACCTGTTCACCGTGGTCACCGCCTTGCGCCAGTGGAGCGAACGCTGGAATGGGGCACAGGACAGCATGAAGCTGGTGGATCGTCAGACTGGCGAGCCACTGGCCCCGGTCACCGTCCAGAATCAGCAGGGGCAGCCGCTGACGGTGCGGGATGTGCGGTTTGTGGATGAAAACGGCAAGCCGTTTGAGGAGGCGGGCTAACTCCCCAACGCCCCCGAAGGAGCGTCGCTGGCGGCGCGATCACCACCGAACACAGTAGTTAACGGTTTTTGTGGGAACGGAGCGAAGCGGAGTAACGCACGCAGTGCGGCCCCGAAGGGGTGAGCGAAGCGAATAAATCATGCTTGCATGGCGAATGTGAGGTGATGGTGGCACTCACCTGAATGCTCCACGACTACCTGCCCCGTCATCGCAGCGATAACCGTGCCTGTCCCCTAAGGGGTGCTGCGCGATACCGATCTGGGCTGGCTAAATAACCCGCCAACCTCACTCTCCTGATACAGTAGATCGCCTCGCCAGACGATTTGAGAAACTGGATGACCACCGTATCCGCACTGCAACAACGATGGCACACCACTGTCGCCCCACTGCTGCCCGAACCCGATGCCACCTGGCAAAAACTGGCCACCCTCTACAGCGAACCCCATCGCCACTACCACACCCTGGATCACGTAGCCGCCTGCCTGAAGTGGCTGGACCACTACCGCCACCTGGCCGACGATCCGCTGACCGTGGAATTGGCCCTCTGGGCTCACGACGTAGTCTACGATCCCCGCGCCAGCGACAACGAAGCCCGCAGCGCCGACTGGTTCGCTGAGCATTTCGCGAGTAGCACCCTCACAAAGGATCAGAAAAATCGCGTCCACACCCTCATCCTCGCTACCATTCACCCGCACCCACCCACCGATATGGACATGGCGCTACTGCAAGATATTGATCTAGGTATTCTGGGCTCGGATGCAGAACTGTATGACTGCTATGAAGTCTGGATTCGGCAAGAGTATGCCTTTGTGTCGGAGGAGGCGTTTGGGGAAGGGCGTCGTGCGGTGTTGCAGGGTTTTCTGGATTCGCAGGTGATTTATCACACCCTGGCGCTGAGGGAGAAACTGGAGTTGCCGGCAAGAAACAACCTCAGCCGTACGCTTGTGAAGCTGCGGCGCTAACGCTGTCCCTGAATACACGCTTACGGCGCGATTTCAGAAAACCGGCATCCCGTGTTGGTTTTCCATTTCCACACACGATGCAAGACTTTCTCCCCAACCCGCACCTATGACTTTGACCTTTTCCTGATCTCAAGCAATACCGAAGCAATAAAGCAAAATAAAACCACCCCCCCATAAATGAAAAAAAAGTCTTCAGCGGTGATCTGCTTGCCCGTTCTTGCATTGACGACAGGAGAATTCATCTCCCAATCCACAATACGGACAATACCCATCATGGCCGACAAAGACAGCATCAAGGCCGCATTCGTTGATTTCATGAAACCACGTCTTAGCAGCAGTTCCATAAGACCCCAAGCGAAAACGATACCCAGAAAATACAACACTAGCTGATGCATAAAGCGTTAACTCTAAAACGGAACCTATCCTTCGAACACAGAGGTCAGGTCTTTCATGTTGCAGCTGGATGAAAGATCAGCCACCAATCAAGCTGCAACCAACGACTTGGCCGCAGCCACCTTCTTGGCCAGGGACTCCTTGTGCATGGCCAACCACATGTCATTCATGTATTGAAGATTGAGCCAGAACTCCGGGGTTGTGCCCAGTACCTTGGCCAACAGAAACGCGGTTTCCGCCGTGACGCCGCGGTGGTTTCCGCACAGCTCATTGACAGTCTTGCGACTAACGCCCATCGCCTTGGCCAGCTCCCCCTGAGTAATCTTCAGGGGCTCAAGGAATTCTTCCTTGAGCATGGCTCCCACGCTGGTGGGCTGATGCGCTGGCAGCCTCAATGCTTCAACCATGATGTCACCTTTCACCTGTACTGATGGGGATCAAGATACATCGAACGCTTTACCCTTATCCCACGTGAACACCAAGCGGTATTGCTTGTTGACCCGAATTGAGCACCAATGCTTCAACTTTCCATTCAGGTGCTCAGATCTGTTTCCTGGAGGCACCCTTGAATCCTGCTCGCCGTTGGCGATATGAAGGATTTCAAGTCTGCGTTTGAGCGCCCCCTCGATACTCTTGGGCGCCGGACAAGCACCGCCATTAAAGAAGTAACCCTCCAGCACCCGACACGACATCATGAGCGCGGTACCTGTGCCCATCGGTGAACTTCAGTCTAATCCCCAATTCGGGAGATAACCTTAGCTCAACCCCTTACCTGTTTATGTAAGCCATCCTCTACAAAACACACTGCCAGCGTAAGAAAACCGGAGCGCGGGCTACCGCTCCACCAACCGTCTCGCCATCCAATAGCGCTCGCGCCAATACGGGTTTTTCAGCGAGGACTGCATCACGCCGTTGCTTACCGATGCATGCATAAATTCATCCCCACCCATATAAATCCCCACATGGCGGTTGCCCGGGCCGGTGCGGAAAAACACCAGGTCGCCGATTTCCAGTTCGTTGCGGGCGACAGGTTCGCCTTCCTCCATGAGTGCCGAGGTGGTGCGAGGGACTTTCATGTTCAGTTGCGAGAGGAAGGTGAGGTAGACGAAGCCGGAGCAGTCAACGCCTTTGGAGCTAAGGCCACCGTAGCGGTAAGGAACGCCTTGCCAGTCTTCTTTTTGGGCGAGCAGGCTATCGAGGATGAGGGTCTGCCGGGACGGGAGATCCTGTGGGGCATCAACGATCTCAGGGGGCGGGGCTTGGCGTTCCGGAGGGACAAGGGAACAGGACGCCAGGCTGGCGAACAGCAGGACGGCGGGAAACGAAAAGGAGAAACTGAAATGGCGGTGCATGGCGCGAAAGCGATGGCTGACTTAGGGGGTGAGGCAGCCAAAGAGCAGGAAGGTTCCAAGAGACTAACCATTGAGGCAGGAGCGCCTCATGCGGCGCTCCGACAGGGCTTTGTTGTTAGGCCTGGGCGAGCTCTTCTCGCATTTGCTGGATGACGGTGGCGTAGTCGTCTTTGCCAAAGATGGCGGAGCCGGCCACGAAGGTGTCGGCGCCGGCGGCGGCCACTTCGCGGATGTTCTTTTCGGAGACGCCGCCGTCCACTTCCAGGCGAATGTCATGGCCGCTGGCATCAATGAGTTCGCGCACCTTGCGGACTTTATCCAGGGTGTTGGGGATGAATTTCTGGCCGCCGAAGCCGGGGTTGACGCTCATCAGCAGGATCATGTCCAGCTTGTCCATCACGTATTCCAGGCAGTCCGGACGGGTGGCCGGGTTGAGTACCAGACCGGCTTTGCAGCCGTGGCTCTTGATCAGCTGCAGGGAGCGGTCCACGTGCTGACTGGCTTCCGGGTGGAAGGTGATGTAGCTGGCGCCGGCTTCGGCGAACATGCCGATCAGGTCATCCACAGGGCTGACCATCAGGTGCACGTCGATGGGGGCGGTAATTCCATGATCGCGCAGGGCCTTGCACACCATGGGGCCAATGGTGAGGTTGGGCACGTAGTGGTTGTCCATCACGTCGAAGTGGATCACGTCTGCCCCGGCGGCCAGTACGTTATCGCATTCTTCGCCCAGGCGAGCGAAGTTGGCAGCCAGAATGGAGGGGGCAATCAGGTAATCCTGCTTGGGCATGATAAATCCTCAATAGTGCAGTTGGCGCAGTATCGTCACTGTGGGAGCGGTGGTTCCACCGCGCACGAAATCGCGGTCGAACGACCACTCCCACAAAAGTTGTTCTCAGCGTTGGGTCAGCAATCGATCCAGTTCGTCGAGACGTTCCGGGGTGCCGATGTCCCACCATTGGCCGCGATGATGCTCGCCGCTGGCCGCGTCACGGGCCATGGCCTGACGTAGCACGGGGGCCAGTTTGGCTTCGCCCTCCGGCAGCGCTGCGAACAGGGCCGGGTCAAACCGGCCGATCCCGGCATAGGTCAGTCTCGGGTCGGTATTATCGCGCAACCGGGCGGTGTCTGTCAGATGAAAATCCCCTTGCGGGTGGTGCGGGGGGTTGTCCACCAGCACCAGATGCACAGGATCATCGCACTCGATGAGCAACCGGGACACGTCGTAATCGGTCCAGATATCGCCATTGATCAGGGCAAACGGGGCGTCGCCCAGCAGCGGCAAGGCACGCTTGATGCCTCCGGCGGTTTCCAGCGGGGTGCCTTCGTGAGACCAGACGATGGGAATGCCATAGCGGCTACCGTCCCCCAGCGCCTCGGCCAGGGTGTCGCCCAGCCAGCCACTGTTGATCACCAACGACGCGAAGCCGGCATCCCGCAGGGCCTCGATGTGGTATTCGATCAGGGCCTTGCCCCCCGCCTGAAGCAAAGGCTTGGGGGTGTGATCGGTGAGTGGGCGCATGCGCTTGCCATAGCCCGCTGCCAGTATCATGGCCTTCACGGGTTGTCCTCAAGCTGGTCCAGCACCCACTGCAGGTCGGCCAATTCCGGGCGACGGGCGATGACCGTGCGCAGATAGGCAAAGAAGCGCGGCACATCGCCCAGATATTTGGGCTTGCCGTCACGGTGACAGATCCGCGCGAAGATGCCGATCACCTTGATATGGCGCTGGGCGCCCATCAAATCGCAATCGCGCAGGAAAGTGTCAAAATCCTTCGGCACCGGCAGGCCAGCCGCCGTGGCCTTGTCGAAATACTCGCGCAGCCAGTTCAACACCCGCGCTTCTGGCCAGCTCAGGAAAGCATCCTTGAACAGGCTGATCACGTCGTAGGTAATCGGCCCGGCCACCGCATCCTGGAAATCGATCACACCCGGATTGGGCTCGGAGACCATCAGGTTACGGGGCATGTAGTCGCGGTGCACAAACACCCGGGGCTGAGCCAGGGCGGAATCGATGAGCCGGTCAAATACCCGGTCCAGCCGTTGACGCAGCTCGCCGGTGACCACCATCTCGCGGTGGCGGAACAGATACCACTGGGGGAACAGCTCAAGCTCGCGCTGCAACAGGGCCTCGTCGTAGACCGGCAGCCCGGCCACGTCGGCATATTGCTGTTGAGTAATCAGGGTATCGATGGCCGCGCTGTACCAGCGGTCCGCATTGGCCTCGTTGAGGGCATGTAGCCAGGTCTCGGTGCCCATGTCGGTGAGCAGCAAAAAGCCCTGGGCCAGATCCTGATGGACGATTTTCGGCACATGCACCCCGGCGTCGTCCAGCCGCCCGGCCACATCAATAAAGGGCCGACAGTCCTCGTGACTGGGCGGCGCATCCATGGCCACCAGGCTTCGGCCATCGTGCTGATAACGGAAATAGCGGCGAAAACTGGCATCGGCAGAGGCGGTCTCGCCCACCACCTGCGCACCAAGGTAAGCGCTTACCCACTGGTCCAGATCCGCCTTGCGCGGGTCAGGGGTTACGTCAGATTTACTTTTATCAGGCTGCATTGCCTTCCTTGTTCCATTACACTGCCGCTTTTACAGACGCACAGCCGCGTCTGTGCAAAACGGCCTTTTTACCTGTTCTGAGCAGCCGATGCCACTGCCCACACAACGAATTCTGATACCCGCCCTGCTATTCATCGCCGGGGCCAGCAACGCGGATAACGACCTTAACTGGGTGGACCGCGAACAAATGGCCACGTTCCCTGCGGTGCAGCAGCGCGTGATCCCTGACTGGTGCGGCGGCATCTACTATAACCCGGCCGTGGGGATCCCGGTGGAAGGGAGCGACACGGTAGTCACCGCCGACCATTCCACCCTGACCCAGGACGGCCTGATCTCACTGGACGGCGACGTTCTGATTGAACAGCCCGGCCGCCGTATCACCACAGATGTCGCCCAGCTGGATCAGTCTACCGGTAAATACGAACTGGAGAGCGGCCTGCGCCTTGAAAGCAATAAAGCGACCTTTATTGCCGACAGCATGAGCGGCCAAACCAGCCGCCGGGAAGGCAGCTTGCAGGGGGTGCGTTACTCCCTGTTTGACCTGTCCTCCCGAGGCAGTGCGGATTACATCTTCCTGACCGACACTACCACCACCATTACCAACGGCAGCTATACCACCTGCCAACCCGGTTCCAATGGTTGGTCACTGCACGGCAAACGCATTTTCCTTGACCGGGACAAGGGCTGGGGCGAAGCCAATGACGTCGTACTGAAAGTAAAGAGCACCCCGGTATTCTGGCTACCCTGGATCACTTTCCCGATTGATGACCGGCGCAAGACCGGCCTGCTGTTCCCCACCATCGCACTGGGTGATGACAACGGACTGGATATCTCGCAGCCGATCTACATCAATCTTCACCCTCAGATGGACGCCACTATTGCTCCGCGTTATATCGACGGTCGTGGCAGTGGCGCGGACACGGAGTTCCGTTACCTGACCCCCTACGGTGAGGGGGAAGTGAGCTACGGCATTCTTTTCAACGACCGCAAGTTCGATGATGAAAACCGGCAGGTGGCACGCTGGTCGCATCTGGGGAATGTAGGGCGCTGGAACCTGAAGACCGATTTCAACTACGTATCCGATGACTTCTACTTCAAGGATCTGGATACCGGCCTCGAAATCAGCTCCCAGACTCACCTGCCGCGGCTGGCTGAAGCCCGCTACTACGGTCGCACCTGGCAGGTACTGGGGCGCATGCAGTCCTGGCAAACCATCGACCCGACGCTGGCCGATGAAGACCTGCCCTACCGCCGCTTGCCACAGCTGCAAATCACCGGCGACCCGACGCTGGTGGGCCCGGTAAAGGGGCTATGGCTATCGGACATGACCGCCTTCGAACGCAGCAGCTCCGACGACAGCGGCAAAGCTTCTGGCCTGCGTGGCCATGTGGCTCCCGCCCTGAGCATGCGCCTGCAGGACAGCTGGTGGTTCGTCGAACCCCGCGCGCGGCTGTATCACACCCAGTACAAGCTCGACAGCGTGGATGCCACCGAGGAAGACAACCCGGACATGACCACCTGGGGTGCCAGCCTGGACTCCGGGCTGGTGTTCGAACGTCCGACCAACTGGTTCGGCAGCGCCTTCACACAAACCCTGGAACCTCGCCTGTTCGTCAACAAGGTCGCCTTCGAAGAACAGGACAGCCTGCCCAACTTCGACACCCGTGAAGTGACCTTTTCCTACAATTCCCTGTTCCGGGAAAATCGCTTTATCGGCTACGACCGCATCGGCGATGAAGAAAAGCTGGCCGTGGGCCTGACCAGTCGTTTCCTCCACGATGCCAGCGGCAGGGAACAACTGCGTCTGCGGGCCGCCCAGGGGTTCTACTTCGATGATCGCAAGGTCTTCACCGAGGATTCCCTGGAAGACCCCACCGACGACCAGACCCCTCTGGTCGGTGATCTGCGGTGGAACTTTGCCAACGATTGGTACCTCTACACTGAGGCACAATGGGATCTGGAGGCTAATGAGCGGGAACGCTCCAACTTCCAGATCGGTTACAACGACCGCGAACGGCGTATTTTCAACATGGGCTTCCACGACCGCCCCGCCGACGATATCCAGCAATCGGAAATAAGTGCCATCCTGCCCGTACATCGCCATTGGCGCATTGTCGGACGCTGGATGTACGACCTGGACAATGAACGCACCCTGGAGACCATGGCCGGGGCAGAATATCGTAATTGCTGCTGGAAACTGCGCTTGCTCAGTCAGCGTGAGCTCACTGATGACGATGGCGACGGCGATCTGGAAGCCGACAGCACCGTCTGGTTCCAGATTCAGATGATCGGCCTGGGCGGCTTTGGTGGCCAGGTGGATTCCTTGCTGGAACGCAGTATTCCGGGATACAGGAGAGAGTATGAATAACCAGACGCTGCACGCTGCACGCAGCATTCACCCCACCAGCGCCCTGCGCTGGTTGATGCTGGCCATGGCCTTGTCCCTTCCGGTACTGGGCCAGGCTAAAGTTCAGATGCTGGATCGCATTGTGGCTGTCGTGAATGATGGCGCCATCATGGCCAGCGAACTGGATGAGCGCATCAACGTGATCGCCCTGCAGTTCCAGGACAAGGGCCAGCAACTGCCCCCTCCCGCCATCATGCGCGAACAGGTGCTGGACCGCATGATCACCGAGCGGGTGCAACTTCAACTGGCAGAGCGCGCAGGCATCAAGGTGGACGATGCCAGCCTCAACCAGGCCATGTCGGGCATCGCTCGCCAGAACGGCATGACCCTGGAAGACTTCGCCGCCGCCATGCGTGAAGACGGTTACGACTGGAACCAGTTCCGCGAGCAGATCCGCGAAGACATGATCATCTCCCGCCTGCAGCAACGCAGTGTCGCCTCCCGTATCCGCATCACAGACCGTGAAGTGGACCGTTTTCTGGGCTCCGAGATGGGTAAGCAGATGTTCGAGGAAGATTTTCGCCTCGGCCATATCCTGATTCGCGTACCCGGTGGCGCATCGCCGGAAGACGTCCAGGCTGCCCAGTCCAAGGCCCAGGACGTTGAGAACCGCCTTGCCGGCGGTGAAGATTTCCAGCAAGTGGCGGTATCCGTCTCAGATGGCCCCAAGGCCCTGGAAGGCGGTGATCTGGGCTGGCGACCGGCGGCCCAGTGGCCAAGCCTGTTCTCCGAAGCCGCCCTTTCACTGCAAAAGGGCGAGATTTCAGCTCCCATTCGCTCTGGCGCCGGCTTTCACATTCTCAAGATGATCGACCGCCGTGGCGGCGCCGAGAAGGTAGTGACCCAGTATCAGGTGCGCCATGTACTGATCAAGACCGACGCCCTGACCAACAGTGAACAGGCCCACGCGCAAGCCCAGCGCCTGCACGACCAGATCGCCAGCGGGCAAAGTGAATTTGCCCCGGTGGCAGCCGAGCATTCTGATGACCCGGGCAGCGCCCGTAATGGCGGCGAACTGGGTTGGGTCAACAGGGGTGAAATGGTGCCGGAATTCGAAGACATGATGCTCAATACCCCGACGGGTGAGCTGTCGCCCGTTTTTGAGACCCAGTACGGCTGGCATTTCCTGCGCGTCGACGACATTCGCGATACGGACATGAGCGACGAATTCCGCCGTATGCAGGCAACCCAGGCGCTTCAGAAGCGCCGTTTCGAAGAAGAACTGGAAACCTGGATTCAGGAAAAACGCGGCGAGTCCTACGTGGATATTCGCCTGTGAGCCAGCCGTCGGACGCCGGACGTCTGACACCAGCACGTCCCATTGCCATTACCTGCGGCGATCCGGCCGGTATCGGTCCGGATCTGGCTCTGGCCTTGCCCGCCCTGTTTCCAGAGCAGCCCTTGGTGCTGATTGGTGACAAAGCCGTATTGAGCCAACGGGCCGCCCTGCTTGGCAAGACACCCTCCCTGGGTGACTGGCAGCCCGGCGACCCCGCCATTCGTGACCCGCTGACCCCGGATTTTGTCTGCGTGTGGCACACTCCCGCCGGCGCCCCGGTGACCGCAGGCCAACCCAACCCGGCCACCGGCCAGGGCACCCTGGATATGCTCACCCGCGCCGCCCGTGGCTGCCTGGACGGCACCTTTTCGGCCATGGTGACAGCTCCGGTCGCCAAGAACGTGATCTGCGAGGGTGCCGACCCTGCCTTTACCGGGCATACCGAGTTTCTGGCTGCGCAAGCCGCCGTAGACAGGGTGGTGATGATGCTGACAGCCCGCGACCTGCGTGTGGCGCTGGCCAGCACCCATCTTCCGCTCAGTGAAGTCCCCGCCGCTATCACCCCCGATAGCCTGACCCGCACTCTCACCATTTTGCGCGATGATCTGGTCAACAAGTACCGCATTGCGCAGCCACGCATTCTGGTGCTGGGCCTCAACCCCCATGCCGGGGAAGGCGGCCATCTGGGGCGCGAAGAACTGGACGTGATCATCCCTACACTTGAGCACTTGCGCCAGCAGGGCTTTACCCTCACTGGCCCGGTGCCCGCTGATACCGCCTTTCAGCCTGCATTGCTGAACCAGCACGATGCCGTACTCGCCATGTACCATGATCAGGGCCTGCCCGTACTCAAGTACGCCGGTTTTGGCGAAGCTATCAACATCACCCTGGGGCTGCCGTTTATCCGCACCTCCGTGGACCACGGCACCGCCTTCGAGCTGGCAGGTACCGGCCAGGCCAAGGTTGGCAGCCTGGTCGCTGCCACCCGCCTGGCGCTGAATCTGGCGACTCCACAGGATCCATGACATGACAGAACACCGCACCCGCAAGCGTTTCGGCCAGCACTTCCTGCACGACCGCAATCTGGTCGACCGCATGGTCCGCACCCTGGACCTGAAGCAGGACGATACCGTGGTGGAGATCGGCCCCGGGCGTGGCGCCCTCACTTACCCCTTGCTGGAAGATTTGCCACACCTGCACGTGGTGGAACTGGACCGCGACCTGATTACTCTGCTGCGCCAGGAAAACACCCCTGACCGCCTGAGCATTCATGAGAGCGATGCCCTGAAGTTCGATTTCCGTACCCTCAAGCCGGCGGACAAGCCCCTGCGAGTCGTGGGCAATCTGCCCTACAACATCTCCACCCCCTTGATCTTCCACCTGCTCAGCCAGTCCGATGCCATCAGCGACATGACCTTCATGCTGCAGAAGGAGGTGGTGGACCGGCTCACAGCCAGCCCGGGCACCCGGGACTGGGGGCGCCTGTCGATCATGGTGCAGTACTACTGCCAGGCCGATTACCTGTTCTTTGTCCCACCGGGCGCCTTCAGCCCACCCCCCAAGGTGGATTCCGCCGTGGTACGGCTGCTGCCCTACCCGACACTGCCGCACCCTGCCGACGATGAAGACCATTTGCGCCGCCTGGTGGCTCAGGCCTTCACACAACGACGCAAGGCGATCCGCAATAGTTTAAAATCCCTGGTTAGCCTGGAGCAGTTCGAGGCCGCAGGCATTGATGCTGGCCTGCGCCCGGATCAACTGTCCGTGGCCGACTATGTGGCACTGGCCAATCTCAGCCCGCCACAGAGCTGATTTCTTCGCACCATCACCGCCAGCATCGGGAGACAGAGCACCCATGACCGCCAGCCACCGGCCCCCCAGTGACCCACGCCACCAGATCAGGGTTACCGTGGAAACCGAATACCTTGCCGACCAGAGCGACGCGGCCAGCCAGCGCTGGGTGTTTGCCTACCACATCACCATCCTCAATGAAGGCACCGTCAGTGCCCGACTGCTGACCCGTCATTGGGTGATTACCGATGGGGAAGAGCGTGTTCAGGAAGTCCACGGCGAAGGCGTGATCGGCGAACAACCGCACTTGGCACCCGGCCAGAGCTTCCGCTACACCAGCGGCGCAGTACTGGAAACCGAAGTCGGCAGTATGCGTGGCAGTTACCAGATGATTGGCGAAGATGGCATTCATTTTGATGCAGACATCCCGGCCTTCACCCTTGCTGTACCGCATGCACTGCATTGATAACGCCAGCACGCAACACGCAACACGCAACAGGCCTGCAGTCGGGGAGGTCGGGTGAGCGATTACGCTATTGGGGATCTGCAGGGGTGTCTGGAAGCCTTTGATTGTCTTCTGAAAAAAATCGCTTTCAACCCGGATCGTGACCGGCTGTTTCTGGCCGGGGATCTGATCAACCGCGGCCCGGATTCGCTAGGCACCCTGCGGCGGGTATATCAGCTGCGTGACAATGTGCACAGCGTGCTGGGCAACCACGACCTGCATCTGCTGGCGGTAGCCCACGGCGCAACCGAGAGCAAGCGCAAGGACACCCTTGCAGAGATCCTCAATGCCCCGGATCGTGTCGAATTACTGGGCTGGCTGCAACAGCACCCGCTGCTGATCGATCTCCCCGAGCACAACGCCACCCTCACCCATGCCGGCATTCCACCGCTGTGGACCCTGGCTGAAGCCCGCAGCCGCGCCGCAGAAGTGGAGGCGGTACTGAAAGACGATCGCTGCGGTGAGTTCTTCGCCCATATGTACGGAAACCAGCCCGCAGGCTGGGACGACAGCCTTGCCGGCCCCGACCGCTGGCGGGTGATCACCAACCACTTCACCCGAATGCGTTTCGTGAACACCGCCGGAGAACTGGATCTGACCACCAAGGGCGAAGCGGACGCTCCCCCCAGCGGCTTTTTGCCCTGGTTCCTGCACCCACAGCGCAAAGCCACCGGCACCCGCCTGCTGTTTGGCCACTGGGCCGCCCTCGAGGGCCATACTGGGGTCGCCAAGGTAGACGCGCTGGATACCGGCTGTGTCTGGGGCGGCAGCCTGACGGCATTACGACTGGACGATCTCACACGAATCCAGTGCCACTGCTGATTTTCAAAAAATCTTTTCAAAAACCCGCGCAGCCTGCAGGCCACGTGACGCCCAGCCCGACATCCCTACACTTCATCCTTTTTTTGACGAAAATGTTTTCGCTTCCCTTTGACTTGCTGCGCGGTTTGGTTACATCCTAAAGCTGTCTGATGACGCTGGCAGCGATGCTCAGCGACATCGTTTTCCCATTCATTTACACGTTATTTTCACCAACAAGGAATCACCCTGAATGTAGTTTCGTTGTGACAATTTAGGTTCCGCAGGAGGAAGCCGGCATGAGCATTATCCGCCACTACCAGGACCGTTTCGAAGCGACCCAGCAAGAAGAAATGTCGCTGGAGGAGTACCTGGACCTGTGCAAACGCGAACCCAGCGCCTACGCCACCGCCCCGGAGCGTATGCTGATGGCCATTGGCGAACCGGAAATGGTCGACACCTCCCAGGACCCCCGACTGTCACGCATCTTTTCCAACAAGGTGATCCGCCGCTACCCTGCCTTCGATGAGTTCTACGGCCTCGAAGAAGTCATTGAAAACATCGTCAGCTATTTCCGCCACGCAGCCCAGGGGCTGGAAGAGAAGAAACAGATTCTTTACCTGCTCGGCCCGGTCGGCGGGGGCAAGTCTTCACTGGCCGAAAAGCTCAAGGCATTGATGCAGCGCGTGCCCTTCTACGCCATCAAGGGATCGCCGGTAAACGACTCCCCCCTGTCGCTGTTCGACCCGGAAGAGGACGGGCCGATTCTGGAAGAAGAATACGGCATCCCGCGCCGTTACATTCGCACCATCATGTCACCCTGGGCAGTAAAACGCCTGAATGAATTTGGCGGCGACCTCAGCCAGTTTCGGGTAGTGAAACGCTACCCCTCCATTCTGGATCAGGTGGCCGTAGCCAAGACCGAACCCGGCGATGAGAACAACCAGGACATCTCGGCACTGGTCGGCAAAGTGGACATCCGCAAACTGGAAGACTTCGCTCAGGACGACCCGGATGCCTATGCCTACTCCGGTGGCCTGTGCCGGGCCAACCAGGGCATCCTGGAATTTGTGGAAATGTTCAAGGCGCCAATCAAGGTATTGCACCCCTTGCTCACTGCCACCCAGGAAGGCAACTACAATGGTACCGAGCACCTCGGCGCCATCCCCTATGACGGCATTGTTCTTGCGCACTCCAACGAGGCGGAATGGCACACCTTCCGTAACAACAAGAACAATGAAGCCTTTATCGACCGCGTCTATATCGTCAAGGTGCCCTACTGCCTGCGCGTCACCGAAGAAGTGCAGATCTACGACAAGCTGCTGAGAAACTCCAGCCTGCGCGATGCCCAGTGCGCCCCTGACACCCTGCACATGCTGGCGCAGTTCTCCATCCTCACCCGCCTGAAAGAACCGGAAAATTCCAGTATCTATTCGAAGATGCGGGTGTACGACGGCGAGAACCTGAAAGATGTGGACCCGCATGCCAAATCCATGCAGGAATATCGCGACATGGCCGGCGTAGACGAGGGCATGAACGGACTTTCCACCCGCTTTGCCTTCAAGATTCTTTCCAAGGTGTTCAACTATGATCACGCCGAAGTGGCGGCCAACCCGGTACATCTGATCCATGTACTGGAGCAACGCATCGAACAGGAGCAATACCCTCAGGAACAATCCGAGCAGTATCGGCGCTTTATCAAGGAATACCTGGTGCCGCGCTATGTGGAATTCATCGGCAAGGAAATTCAGACCGCCTACCTGGAGTCTTACTCCGAGTACGGGCAAAACATCTTCGACCGTTACGTCACCTATGCGGATTTCTGGATTCAGGATCAGGAATTCCGTGACCCGGATACTGGCGAAATTTTCGATCGTCAGGCGCTCAACGAAGACCTGGAAAAAATCGAAAAACCCGCCGGCATTTCCAACCCCAAGGACTTCCGCAACGAAGTGGTGAATTTTGTACTGCGAGCCCGCGCTAACAACCACGGCAAGAACCCAAGCTGGTTGAGCTACCAGAAACTGAGAGACGTGATTGAGAAAAAGATGTTCTCCAACACGGAAGACCTGTTGCCCGTCATCTCATTCAACGCCAAGGGCAGTGAGGACGACCAGCGCAAGCACAACAACTTTGTGCAACGAATGGTCTCCCGCGGTTATACCGAGAAGCAGGTTCGCCTGCTATCCGAATGGTATCTGCGTGTGAGAAAGGCGCAGTAACGCCGCTGCAGCGCGCCGCTTGAGGCGCGAACCGACGGCGACGACGTGCGCCTCAAGCGGGGCACCTTCGTCGCCGTCGGCGAAGTCGGGAGAAACGAATGAGCTACATCATTGACCGCCGCCTCAATGACAAGCGAAAAAGTACAGTGAACCGGCAACGGTTTTTGCGCCGCTATCGCTCGCACATTCGTGAGGCCGTCAACGATGCGGTCAACCGCCGTTCCATTCAGGACATGGAGCAAGGTGAGCGCATCAGCATTCCGCAAAAGGACCTCTCGGAGCCCATCTTTCACCATGGCCCCGGCGGACAGCGCAGCATCGTTCACCCGGGCAACAAGGAGTTCAATCAGGGCGATCGCTTCAAACGCCCGGAAGGCGGAGGCGGCCAGGGAAGCGGTGAAGGTGACGCCAGTGATCAGGGTGAAGGTCAGGATGAATTTGCCTTTGAAATCGACAAGCAGGAATTTCTCAATTTCCTGTTTGAAGATCTGGAACTGCCCAACCTGGTGAAACGCCACCTTGAAGGCGCCCAGGTCTTCAAGACCCGCCACGGCGGCATTGTCAGCCAGGGCATGCCCGCCAAGATCAACATCGTCCGGTCCATGCGCCAGGCTTCCATGCGCCGCCGGGCATTGACCGCCGCCACTCGACGCCGCATCCGTGACATGAAGGAAGAGCGCGAAACACTGCTACAGCAGGATCAGTCTCCGCAGCGCCAGGCACGACTTCAGGAGCTGGACGAGCTGATTGCCCGGCTGGAGCGACGCGTGGAACGCATCCCCTACCTGGACACCGTCGACCTGCGTTTCAACCACCATATCAAGGAGCCGGTACCGGTTAGCCGTGCGGTGATGTTCTGCATCATGGATGTCTCCGGCTCCATGAATCAGGACATGAAGGACCTGGCCAAGCGTTTCTTCCTGCTGTTGTACCTGTTTCTCGAACGCAACTACGACCAGATCGAGGTGGTGTTCATCCGCCATCACACCAGTGCCAAGGAAGTTACCGAAGAGGAGTTTTTCTACTCCCGGGAAACCGGCGGCACCATCGTCTCCAGCGCCCTGAAACTGACGCGGGACATCATCAACGAGCGCTACCCGGTCGATCAGTGGAACATCTATGCCGCCCAGGCCTCAGACGGTGACAACTGGAATGACGACTCTCCCGCCTGCGCCAAAATGATTGAAGAAGAACTGCTCCCCAAAATGCAGTATTTCTCCTATGTGGAAGTCATGCCGCGGGCCCATCAGGCGCTTTGGGATCATTACGAAACCATTATGGCTCGACATCCCGGCGCCTTTTCCATCGCACAGATAGATGAGCCCGGTGAGATTTATCCGGTGTTTCGGCAACTCTTCAAGAAAAGGATGGAAGAAGCATGACGTATCTGTCTGAAGGGTCTGACTGGAATTTTGAACTGCTGGCAGACTACGACAAAGCCATCGCCGACATTGCCCACAACAAGTACGGGCTGGATACCTACCCGAATCAGATTGAAGTCATTTCTTCTGAACAAATGATGGATGCCTACTCATCGGTGGGCATGCCCGTCGGCTACAACCACTGGTCTTTCGGGAAACAGTTCGTTGAAGTCGAGGGCCGCTATCGTCGCGGTCAGATGGGCCTGGCATACGAGATCGTCATCAATTCCGATCCCTGTATCGCCTACCTGATGGAAGAAAACAGTATCACCATGCAGGCTCTGGTCATTGCCCACGCCTGCTACGGACATAATTCGTTCTTCAAGGGCAACTATCTGTTCAAAACCTGGACGGATGCGTCATCCATCATCGACTACCTGGTGTTCGCGCGTAACTACATCGCCGATTGCGAGCAACGTCACGGGGTCACTGCGGTGGAAGAAACCCTCGACTCCTGCCATGCCCTGATGAACTATGGCGTCGACCGCTACAAGCGTCCCTCGCCGATTTCCGCCGTTGAAGAACGCAAGCGCCAACGCGAGCGTGAGGATATTCTGCAAAAACAGGTATCAGAACTGTGGCGCACCTTCCCCCAGCTGCAACCGGCAGCCCGCACCCGTGAAGCCGCGACCCGGTTCCCGGCTGAGCCCCAGGAAAACCTGCTTTATTTTCTGGAGAAGAACGCCCCGCTTCTACAACCCTGGCAAAGAGAAATCATTCGTATTGTGCGCAAGATGGCGCAGTACTTTTACCCGCAACGTCAGACCAAGGTAATGAACGAGGGCTGGGCCTGCCTGTGGCACTACACGCTCCTCAATGACCTGTACGACGCAGGCAAGGTAACTGATGGCTTCATGCTGGAATTCCTGCAGAACCATAGCCAGGTGGTCTACCAGCCGCCTTTCTCGGCCTCCTTTTACAGCGGCATGAACCCTTATGCCTTGGGCTTCAACATGTTCCAGGATATTCGCCGCATCTGCGAAAATCCGGACGATGAGGATCGGGAATGGTTCCCGGAGATGGCCGGCAGCGACTGGCTTCAAACCGTCAAATTCGCCATGGAAAGCTTCAAGGATGAAAGCTTTATCCAGCAGTTCCTGTCACCGCGCCTGATTCGCCACTTCAAGTTCTTCCAGATCATGGACGATGATCGCAATGACTACGTGGAAGTTTCTGCCATTCATAACGAAACCGGCTACAAGAAAGTCCGCGATGCACTGGCAGAGCAATACAATCTGAGCATTCAGGAACCCAACATCCAGATTGTCAGCGCCAACCTTCATGGTGACCGGGCCCTGACCCTTCGTCATCAGCGCAGTGATGGCCGCCCCCTGGATGAACACAGCGCCACGGAAGTGTTACGCCACCTGCATCGCCTGTGGAAATTCGATGTGCACCTGGAAAGTGTGGAAAACGGCACCGTGACGGAAAGCTACTCCATGCCCCCCGTCACCGAACCCATTACCGTAATGTGAGGCGGAGCCCCCAACCAGGGGCCCCACCACTGCTATGCCGCCACTCTGCTGGCTTCAAGGCGTTTCACTGCCCGACGCACCTTGTGGTCGCCCAGCAGAAACAGCGACAGGGCCAGCACAATCATCAGTGCGCCCGCCAGCACCATCACGCCCAGACTTTCACCGTTGAACAGGTTGCCCAGCAATAGCGCTAACACCGGGGTAATCAGGGTCACCAACGCCACCGTCGCCGCCGGCAGCCGTGACAGGATCTGGAAGTAGCTGTAAAAACCCAGCAATGAGCCAAACAACGCCAAGTATAGAATGGCAGAGAGTCCGCGGACATCCCCACTCCACACGGGCGCCTGACCGGTAACCGCCATGGCAAGGGCATAGCATGGCAACGATATCAGCAACCCGCCCACCGTTTGCTGCATCGGCTGCAATCCGGCCCCAACCCGCTGCACAGCGATACCGCTACCGGCAAACAGGGTCACCGCGGTCAGCATCCACAACAGCCCAATGCCGCGGTCTCCCATGTCTCCCCCTGCCAACAGCTGTGCCAGGCTTTCATCAAACACCAGCATCAACCCCAGCAGCCCGAGCACGCAGGCCCCCCAGTGCCAGGCATTCAACCGCACGCTGCCCGGCAGACACTGCATCATCAGCCCTGACAACAACGGCGCCAGACCAAAGATCACCGAGACCAGCCCCGAGGGCAGATAGGTTGCCCCCATATAACTGCAGCCCATGGCCCCAAAGATTCCCGGTAACGCAGCAAGATAGCTCGCCCTGGCACGGGGAGTCAGAGGCAACGGCTGACGCTTCCACCACAACCACACCAGCCCCAGCAGCGCAGCAATCCCCATACGCACACCGGCCGCCGCCAGTGGCGCCATGGCGTCACCACTCCATTTAATCCCCAACGGCGTGGTTGCCCACACCGCTACCACGATCAAATACGCTGCCAGGGTTGGCATTTCGTTCTCCTGGGTTTGAGAGACGCGAGTTTCGAGGAGCGAGTGACGAAAATCTGAAACCTCGAGGGTTTAAAGGTTTTCGCAACTCGAAACTCGTTACCCGCGACTAAAACCGACCTGCAAACCCCCAAAACGAAAGAAGGCCGCAGGTCGGGGACGCTGCGGCCTTCTTGAAGAACTGAAACGAATCAGTCAGACAGCCGCCGTCCCTGCGCACGCCATTTGCGTGCACAGCGGTCGACGACCAGCATGTTGAGTTTCAGTACGATAGAAAGCATGCGAACATTCTGCTCAAGAATGCAAAGGCGCACAAGATGAAAATGTATCTGGTTGGCGGTGCGGTCCGGGATCAATTGCTCGGCCTGCCCGTCACCGAAAAGGACTGGGTGGTGGTCGGCGCTACCCCCGACGAGATGCAGGCACAGGGCTATCAGCCCGTGGGTCAGGATTTCCCTGTCTTTCTGCATCCGAAAACCAAAGAGGAATACGCCCTCGCCCGCACCGAGCGGAAGTCCGGCCATGGCTATGGCGGCTTTACCTTTTATGCCGCCAGCGATGTAACCCTGGAAGAGGATCTGGTACGACGGGATCTCACCATCAATGCCATGGCACGCGCCTCGGGAGGTGAGGTCATCGACCCGTTCAATGGCAAGGCAGACCTGAAAGCCCGCCTGCTTCGCCATGTCTCCCCGGCCTTCGCAGAAGACCCGTTACGGGTACTGCGCGTGGCCCGCTTTGCCGCCCGTTACCACTGGCTGGGTTTCCGTGTGGCGGAGGACACCCTGACGCTGATGAAACAGCTGGTCGCCTCCGGCGAGCTGGATTATCTGGTGGCAGAACGGGTCTGGAAAGAAACCAGCCGCGCGCTGATGGAACGCGATCCGCAGGTGTTCTTTCAGGTACTCCATGCCTGCGGCGCGCTTGCCGTACTGTTCCCGGAACTGGCAGCACTGGATGGCGTACCGCAACCGGAACAACACCATCCTGAAATCGACACACTGGTACACCAGTATTTGTGCCTTCAACAGGGCGCCCGGCTGGGACTCAGCCTTCACGCCCGCTATGCACTGCTGTGTCATGATCTCGGCAAGGGGAAAACCCCCGAGGAAGAATGGCCACGGCACATTGCTCATGAAATTCGCAGTGCCCGGTTGAGTAACAAGGTCTCCAAGCGCTTGAAAGTGCCGCGGGAAACCGCTCAATTGGCCGCGCTGGTGGCGGAGTTCCACACCCACAGCCATCGGGCACTGGAACTCAAACCCACCACCGTATGGAAACTGTTCAAGGCACTGGACGTCTTGCGACGTCCAGAACGCCTGGACGACTTTCTGCGGGCTTGTGAGGCAGACGCCCGGGGCCGAACGGGGTTTGAAGACAGAGATTACCCCCAAGCGGATTATCTGCGTGGCGCAGCGAACGCCGCCCGCGATATCCACATTGACTCACTGCGCCAGCAGGGACTGCAAGGCCCGGCCCTTGGGGAGGCCATCACCCAGGCGCGCATCCACGCCATCATGGAGTACAAGCAATCATGGACCCCGTCGCCCTGATTACCGGCAGCGCACGACGTATCGGCGCTGAAATCACCCGAACCCTTCACCAGCAAGGAATGCGGGTGATCATTCATTACCGTAACAGTGATACCCAGGCCAACACGCTGGCCAACCAGCTCAATAGTATTCGCCCTGACAGCGCCCGAGTTCTGCAGGCGGACCTGGATAAACCTGACGAGGTTCGTCGGTTAGGTGGTGATGCCCTGGCTGCGTTTGGGCAAGTGAACTTGCTGGTCAACAATGCCTCCAGCTTTTATCCCACCCCCCTTGAGGAGGCCACCGATGCAGACTGGGATGCGTTGATGCACAGCAACCTGCGTGCCCCCTACTTGCTGTGCCAGGCCTTGTCGCCCTCACTGCGTAAACACCGGGGTGCCATCATTAATATTGTCGACGTGTATGCAGAAAAACCGCTCGAAAAGCATACCCTGTATTGCATGGCCAAGGCGGGACTGGCAATGATGACTCGCTCTCTGGCAAGAGAACTGGGCCCGGATATTCGGGTTAACGGGGTGTCACCGGGTCCGATTCTGTGGCCGGAAGCCGGACAAATGAATCAAGAGGCGATCACCGCCTCTACCGCCCTTAAACGCTGCGGAGAACCGGCTGATATCGCAGGCGCCGTGGCATGGCTTGCCCGTGATGCCGGGTTTGTCACTGGCCAAATCCTGGCCGTGGACGGCGGGCGATCACTGGCATTCCAGGGGGGATAACAAAAGCGCCTGCAGATAGCGCATTGCGTACTTCAAGGCCATAAAAACGTTTTATTTTATTGGGGCAACCATGACACGAATTATCCTGCTAATGGGAATCGTACTGCTTTGGCCACCGATGGTCAGTGCAGAGATTTACCGCTGGAAAGACGAGAATGGCAACTGGCAGTTTGGCGACCGGGCTCCGCAGGCCGGAGAAAATCATGAAGAGGTTCAGATTACTCCTCCTGCGCTACTGGGCCAGGGCGACAGCGTTAATGAAATTCATCAACGCACCCTTCGCCTTCGCGACGTAGAACAAACCGAACGCAACGCCCAAAAGGAAGCGGAAGACAAGGAGCGGGCAGCCATGGCGGGAGCGTGCAAGGAAGCCAATGATCGCCTCAAACGTTTGAATAGCCGCTTTGTATATGTAAATGATGACGGCACGGAAAGAAGCGCATCGGCACAGGAAGTCAGCGAAGACATCGACAACACGAAAAAGTGGATTAAAGAACATTGCGGATAATACCGGTCCTGCTCGCTCTGGCATCGTTATTGCCGATCCTGCCCGCACAGGCAGAAATTTATCAGTGGCGCGACGCAGACGGGAAACTTCACTTCGGAGACAGGCCACCCGAGCAACAACCGGTCGACGTGATCACCCCGCGCGTCACCCGCGCCAGGACACCACTGCAAATTCACATTCACCACCAGGATTTCACCCTCCCGGAGGGCCTTCACGACCAGACTTTGCGTGCCATTGAGACGATTTATCAACGCTACCGTCAAGACTTCGGTCTGGATCTGAACGGGACTGCCGAGGTAAACCTGTATTTATTCACTGCGCAGGCAGACTTCCGGAAATGGATGGAGGCCCGCATCGGCCAGAGTAACCCGCACTATGCTGGCGTCTTTCTGCCCCGCACCAATGAAGTTGCGGTGTGGCGCTGGGATGCCGATGACGACAAGGTTGCCCAGACCATCCTCCATGAATCCAGCCACGTGCTGCTGTATCAATTGTCTCCGGCATCCCCGGTGTGGATGCATGAAGGTCTGGCACAGTATTTTCAGATGCTGAAAGTGCAAGACAACGGGCAAGCCGTCGTCACCGCCCTGCCCTCTGCCCAGGCACGGATTCGACAATGGCTGGACGACGGCAACCTGATCACCATGCGCCAGTATCTGTCCATGGATGACCAGCAATGGCGACGTCTAGCTCACCAGCTCAATGCCATTCCCTACACTGTCGCGTGGGGAACCACCGCTTTCCTGATGTCGAAACCGGTAGGGCGCAGCACCCTGCGGCGCCTGCTTCAGGATCTGGAGAAGAGTGATCAGCGCCCCGACCTGCAGCGTATTGCCCACCTGTATCCCGGGGGCTTGTCACGACTGGAATATGATTTTTATCGTTGGGCCCAGCAAGGCATGAAACCCGAGGTATTTTGATCGAACGCGGCATCTATCAGGTCTGATATTCAGGCTGGGGTTGCAGGGGCCGCGGATTCTGCCAGGTGCCATGCAAGCCGCGTCCTGTATAGGCCCTGGAGCCTATACCTCGCATGGGTTCGGTTCGCCATCCAGGCATGGCCCGTACTCGATCTGAGATCGCCAAGCTTGGCGAGGCTGAAGGCTTTTCCGTTTTTCTGAAAACCCGGGAACTGGCTGGATTTTTCTATCCAATCGAGCGTAGCCCGTAGCTAATATCGCTCGAATGGCACCACCCACAGCTTCTGAGCAGCAAAGTGGCTCCCCTCAAGAATATCCCGGTAGGCCTGCCCGGTTTCCGGGTGCCGTCCGTCAGGCACCAGATCGACCAACGGCTTCAATACGAAGGCATGCTTGAGAATTTCATCGCGGGGCAGCTGTACGCCATCTACCGAACCGATCACATCACCGTAAGTGAGGATATCGATGTCCAGAGTCCGGCTGGAAAATTTTTTCTCGCCGCGCACCCGGCCATGGTCCTTTTCGATAGCCTTCAACCGCGTTTCCAACGCCCCCACCGGCAAGGCCGTGGTCATTCCCACCACCAGGTTGTAGAACGCATCACCATCAAACCCGACCGCTTCACTTTCATAGACAGGGCTGATGGTCAGCTCACCAAAGGCGGCTTCCAGCGTATCCAGACCGGAGCGGATATGATGCTCACGATCAATATTGGACCCCAGGCTCAGGTACACCCGGGTGTCAGCGGAATTACCCATGGGGACGTTCACCCCGCTCAATGATGACACCGACATCCCGCGATCCCCGCAAAGCGCCGGGCTTGCTAAGCCGCAATTTCAGCCAAGGCACCTGAAATTCACTCAGCACCAGTTGCGCCACCTTTTCCGCCAGTGTTTCCACCAACTGGAATTCACTGCCCTCGATAAAGGCAATCACCCGCTTGCCGATTGCCTTGTAATCCAGGGCATCGTCAATGTGATCGCTGGCGGCACCTTTGCGGATGTCCGCTGCCATTTCCAGATCCAGGCTAACTGTCTGACGGATGCGGCGCTCCCAATCGAAAATGCCGATAACCGTATCCACTTTCAAATCATTGATATAAACGATGTCCATACTCGCCCTCTCGGCGCTGACAACAGCATGACGTCCGAATTGGCATCATCCCATTGCTGGTAATCAGATGTTACGCTTGCAACGCAGGCGACCGGGTTGCCATGTGTACAATATGGCCGCATGCCGCGATACGAATGGAGATTATAGCCGGTGGAAGCAGGGACATTACAGGACGTGTGGTTTTGGCTGCTGGCATTATGTGTGGCTGGCTACCTGATGGGCTCCATTTCCAGCGCCATTCTGGTCTGCCGCCTGTTCGGCTATCCGGACCCACGGACTGAGGGCTCCAACAACCCCGGCGCCACCAATGTGCTGCGTATCGGTGGCAAGCCGGCCGCGGCCCTGACACTGCTGGGCGATGTATTCAAAGGGGTCATTCCCGTACTGATCGCCCGCTGGCTGGAACTTGGTCCTCTGGTCGCCGCACTGGCCGGCACCAGCGCCTTTATCGGCCATCTCTACCCGATCTTCTTCCGTTTTGAAGGCGGCAAGGGCGTCGCCACTGCCTTCGGCCTGCTGTTTGCCCTGCACTGGCCCAGCGGTCTGGTGGCCGGCGCCACCTGGCTCGCTGTGTTCGCCCTGAACCGGATTTCCTCCATCGCCTCTCTCAGCGCTTTCGTGGTCGCCCCTGCCTGCATCTTCGCCTGGCTATACCCGGCGTTCTGGCCGATTCTGCTGATGTCCGTTGTGATGATCGTTCGCCACCGCAGTAACCTGGAAAAAATCCTGCGCGGGGAAGAGTTGGGATTCAAGAAGAAGGATTAGCCCTCAATAGCAGGAGCGTCGCTGGCGGCGCTCCGGCGGCAGGGCCAAGGGTGGTCGGTCAGAGCGCCGCCAGCTCCGTCAGCGGCCACCGGGCGCGCACCTTGATGGGAAGCTCCGCAGACTCTCCTGCCTGCAATCGAAGCGCCCCGGCAAAGGCGATCATGGCGCCGTTATCCGTGCAGTATTGCGGGGCCGGGTAGAACAGCTCTACCCCCCGCTTTTTCATCTGCTCACCCAGCTTTGCCCGCAGGGAACGGTTGGCACTGACACCTCCCGCCATAACCAACTGGGTGTAACCGGTTTGCTCCATGGCCCGGCGGCACTTGATGATCAGGGTATCGACAGAGGCCTCTTCAAACGCCAGCGCAACGTCCGCACGATCCTGCTCGCTCAGGGCATCCTTCCCGCCCAGGTCGTGAATGGTATTAAGGGTAAAGGTCTTCAGCCCGGAAAAACTCATGTCCAGCCCCGGGCGATCGGTCATCGGGCGAGGGAAACGGAAGCGCCCCGGAGTGCCCTTTTCCGCCAACGCGGCAATGCGCGGCCCACCGGGATAGCCCAGCCCCATCATTTTCGCCGCCTTGTCGAATGCCTCCCCGGCAGCATCATCCACCGATTCGCCAAGAATCGCGTAATCGCCCAGTCCTTTGGCATCCAGCAACAGGGTGTGACCACCGCTGACCAGCAAGGCGACAAAAGGGAACTGTGGCGCCCGCGCTTCCAGCAGGGGCGCCAGGAGATGGCCTTCCATATGGTGCACTTCCACCGCGGGAATCCCCCAGCCAAACGCCAGGGAACGGGCCACACCGGCGCCCACCAACAGCGCCCCGGCCAAGCCGGGGCCAGCGGTATAGGCCACGCCATCAAGCTGATCGGCACGGGTATCGGCCTCGGCCAGCACCTGCTTGACCAGCGGCAGCACCCGCTGCACGTGGTCACGACTGGCCAGTTCGGGCACCACGCCGCCGTAGCGCGCATGCATGTCCACCTGGCTGAACAGCGCCTGGCCCAGCAACCCCTCACGGGTGTCGTAAACCGCCACCCCGGTCTCGTCACAGCTTGATTCGATACCCAATACGCGCATGATGCCTGTCCGTTGAAATCCGCCGCCATGATAGCGCCACCACACCAGATTTGCATTTCCCGCCCACTCAGGTAAAATCGCGCCCTCGCTGCATATGGGACCACCTGAGCCCGCAGCAAATCCATAAACTCTAATTTCTAGGAAGGTGATTCTTCATGCCTCAGGTGAAGGTGAAAGAAGGCGAACCGTTTGACGTGGCCCTGCGCCGTTTCAAGCGTGGCTGTGAAAAAGCGGGCATCCTGTCTGAAGTGCGTCGTCGCGAGCAGTACGAGAAGCCCACTCAAGAGCGTAAGCGTAAGCGTGCCGCAGCCGTCAAGCGTCACCTGAAAAAACTGCAGCGTGAGCAACTCGCTCGCAAGCGCCTTTACTAAGCACCGCTGAGTAGAGACGTCTGATGAGTGCGCTCAAAGAGCAGCTCACTGCAGCCATGAAAGACGCCATGCGTGCCAAAGATAAGGCACGTCTTGGCGTTTTTCGTATGGCGCTGGCAGCCATCAAGCAGATCGAAGTGGACGAGCGCATCGAGCCCGATGACGAGCGTGTGCTGGCCCTGCTCGATAAGCTGATCAAACAGCGCAAGGACTCTGCCACCCAATACCGTGACGCCAACCGTGCCGACCTGGCCGAAGTGGAAGAAGCGGAAATGGCCGTGCTCCAGGAATTCCTCCCCGAACCGCTGACCGATGCGGAAATCGAGACCCTGATCGATGAAACCATTGCCAGCACCGGTGCCGCCGGCATGCAGGACATGGGCAAGGTCATGGGCATTCTCAAGCCGCAACTGCAAGGCCGTGCCGACATGGGCGCCGCCAGCGGTAAAGTTCGCGCCAAGCTGAACAGCTAAACCGCCGCCCCTGCAGCCAACCACATTCCGCATAGATACCTGGATTCCACCTTGCGGTATGCCATACGCGTTCCTGCCCCTTCTTGCACCGATATTTCCCTGTTCGACAACACGACTCGAGCAGCGAGACGCGAGCTGGAGAGCCAAAAACCAACCCCCCTGCATGGTTTTACGCTGTTAACTATTCACTATTAACTGTTAACTATTAACTTCCCTCCGGCAATCTGCCGTGCGCGGACTCACCCCATTCGCTTGCACAACAACCCGCTCCCGCCGTTCCGGTAGCCCCCTGTGGGAGCCAGCCTGCTGGCGATGATCACCTGATCTCTGAACCCCACGAAAAAGGGGTGCAGCCCATCACCACACCCCTTACCCTGCGCCTTCAAGAAGTACGCATCGCGATTACCGGTTAACGATAGCCACCAACGTATACTGGCTCCGCTACGCCCAGCGTCACCGCATTGGCCTGCATCATCTGGGGGGACGGCAGCACCAGCAAACCGCTGTCGTACTCACGGATCTCCACCGGACGGTTCTGTTCCGTGGTGGCATCGGCTGGGCGCACAATGGCGGTCACGTCTGCCTTTTCTTCAGTGTCAGCCTTGACGGCCTGTGCATCCTCGTCGTCTTCCGGCGGGTAGGCAATAAAGGCGTCCAGCAACCGATCTTGCGCGACGCGCTGATGGTGGCGATCAAGCAAGTACAGGCGCACCTGCTGGCTGCCCGCGATCTGGCCAGAATAGGCCTGGCGCAGTACGGTTTCCTCGTCCAGATAGGTTTTCTCCGGATCACGCTCTTCTTCCTTGTCGTCTTCCGAGTCCAAGGCCACATCCGGTAACCACACGCCAACCACCAGCGCGAAGGGGCGTCCGCCCTGCTTCTCACTGACATACCCCATGCCAAGATCATCCAGGGACTCCAACGTGAGAATTCCGTCAGAATGACCGTTGATGAACATTCCTGCAGGCTGCTCTACGAGCACCGAGGTCATGTTTTTCAGGTCATCCTTGTAGATCTCGTGCAGACCTTGATGGACAGCAATGCGAAGCCCTTGTTGCTGACCGGACGCGGACGACTCCGCAGCGACCAGCGGCGAGGAGCACAGGGCACCGGCCAACAACAGCGAGAGCGTACCGTCGTCCAGCAGTTTCCAGACCACACCATTCAGCTGCAAATATGCCTGTACAGCCTGAGAACTTCCCTCTGCCATGGCGTCCTGCCTTGAATCACTGATTTTAAGGTATTATTCACGTCTGAATCCGGTTTCTCTACCCCCTTTGGGGAAAAGCAGGGAGACGGTCTCGCCTCCCTGTCAGACTACCCCCTTGTAACACTTTCTGGTTGAATACACAGTCTTTTGGCGCAAACTCGTCCCATGGCCCGCATCCCGGAAAATTTCGTTCAGGATCTTCTCGCTCGCACCGATCTGGTAGAACTGATCGATGCCCGTGTGCCATTGAAAAAAACCGGACGCAATTACAGCGCCTGCTGCCCGTTCCATCAGGAAAAAACCCCCTCGTTCACCGTCGCCCCGGACAAACAGTTCTACTACTGTTTTGGCTGCGGAGCGTCCGGCAATGCGGTGGGCTTTCTGATGGAATACGAGCACATGAACTTCCCGGAGGCCGTCAAGCAGCTGGCCAGCCGGGCGGGCATGGAAGTGCCGGAAAGCCGGCCGGAAACCGCAGCAGACAAACAACGCAAGGACCGCCTGCAGTCCCTTTACGACCTGCTGAGCCGCGCCGAGCGTTTTTACAGCCAGCAGCTTCGCCAGGCCCCGGAAAAGCAAAAGGCCGTCAGCTATCTGAAAAATCGTGGCCTGAGTGGCGAGATCGCTAAGAAATTCGCGATAGGCTTCGCCCCGCCCGGTTACGACAACCTGATCAATGGCCTGTCGCTCACCGAGTCCGCACTGGAGCAGGCCCTGACCGCCGGACTACTGGTTCGCCGTGAAGACACCGGCCGGGTGTACGACAAATTTCGCGACCGCATCATCTTCCCTATCCGTGACAGCCGTGGCCGCACCATCGGCTTCGGTGGCCGGGTGCTGGGCGACGGCAAACCCAAATATTTGAATAGCCCGGAAACCCCGGTCTTTCACAAGGGCCAGGAGCTTTACGGCCTGTGGGAATGGCGCCAGAGCCGCGACCGCAGCGATCGCCTCTATGTGGTGGAAGGCTACATGGATGTGATCGCCCTGACCCAGCACGGCGTGCCCAATGTGGTAGCCACCCTGGGCACCGCCACCACCGAAGATCATGCCCGCAAACTGTTCCGACAGGTCAACGAGGTCATCCTCTGCTTCGACGGCGACAAGGCCGGGGTACGCGCCGCCTGGCGGGCGCTGGAATCCTTGCTCCCGGCCCTGGACGACGGCAAGCAGGTCCGCTTCCTGTTCCTTCCCGACGGCGAAGATCCTGACACCCTGGTCAGAGCCCAGGGCCCCGAAGCCTTGCGCGCACTCACCGACCAGGCCGATACCCTTTCCACCTACCTGTTCCGCCACCTCTCCGAAGGGCTGGACCTGAATACCGTGGATGGCCGGGCACGACTGGCGCGGCTCGCCCTGCCCTATCTCGACAAGCCGGCCGGCCCGGTTTATCGCGCCCTGCTGACAGAAGAACTGGCCCGCCTCACCCGGCTGGACAAGGAATCGCTCAGTCAGCTCAAACCGGCCAAGCCGGAACCGACCCCGGCAGCCCCCACGCCACGCCCGCAAGCCACCCAGCAGAGCTGGGGCGAGGAACCCCCTCCCGCCGAGTGGGGCGATGCCATTCCGCCACCAGAGCAAGACGCGTTCTACCCTGCAGATGACCTGCCTCCCATGGAGGATCTGGGGCACTCACCTCGTCACACCAGCAGCCGCCGCAAGGGACCGCTGACCATGGTGGAACGCCTGGTGCTGGTACTGCTGGACTACCCGCAACTCATCGAAGCACAGCCGCTGCCCGACGGGGTTGAGCAACTCCCCATCCCGCACATTGATTTGCTGATCCAGGTCGCGGGTCTGTGCCGCCAGAACCATCGCCCTGCGGCCTTGCTGGGCGCACTCATGGCCCTGGAACAGGGCGAAACCATGGCAAGGTTGCTCAAGGCCAGCCTCAAACCGCCCATGGAAGAAGCCATGGCGACCCGATTGTGGCAGGACGCCCTCTCTCAGCTGGAAGTGGCCCGACTCGAAGCGGCGCTGGCAGAGGTCGAACAAGCCGGCATCCCCGACGCCTCACACTGGCAGGAACTGCACAAAGCCCTGGCCGAAGCCCGCCAGCACGCCCGCAAGCCCTTCCACTAGCGGCCCTGAAAAGGGTGAATCACAAATTTGGAGGAAAGGAGCATGGCCGGCCCTCAGGATCACCGCCTTCCAACCTCTCCCCGGCACCGCGGAGCCCCCTCCCGCAGTACAAGCCTTTGATTTTCAATCAACTGTTAACTATTCACTGTTAACGGTTCACTGTCTCCAGCCCTTGCAATTACTGGCCGTAACCCCCATCTCCCGGTATAATACGCCGTTTTCCCACGCCACCATCACGCTGGAGGCACCCCGCAGGGAGCGGCGGGCCATTCAGCACGACGAGACGGGCTTAATTGCATGACAAGTCAGAAGCAGCAGCAACAATCCCAGCTGAAGCAGTTGATTGCCCTCGGCAAGGAACAGGGTTACCTGACCTACGCCGAAGTGAATGACCATCTGCCGGAGTCCATTACCGACACCGACCAGGTGGAAGACATCATTCAGATGATCAACGACATGGGCATCACCGTGGTCGAAAAGGCCTCCGACGCCGACCAGTTGATGATCGATGAAAGTGCCGACAGCACCGATGAGGTTGCCGCTGAAGAAGCTGCCGCGGTACTCGCTTCCGTAGAAAGCGAACCCGGCCGCACCACCGACCCCGTGCGCATGTACATGCGTGAAATGGGCACCGTGGAGCTGCTGACCCGCGAAGGCGAAATTGAAATCGCCAAGCGCATCGAAGAAGGCACCCGTGAAGTAATGCACGCCCTGGCCTTCTGGCCCGGTGCCGTCGACATGCTGATCGACGAATACGCCCGCGTGGAAAACGAAGAACGCAAACTGACCGACATCATTGCCGGTTACCTGGATCCCAATGACGATGGGGCAGCTGCCACCAACGCCAACAAGGAACCTACCTTCGCGGAAAAAGCCAAGAAGGAACAGGAAAAGAACAAGGAAGAAGAAGACGACGATGCTGACGACAACGACAGCAACGACGACGATGATTCCGATGAAGATGAAGGCGGCCTCGATCCGCTACTGGCTGCCGAGCGTTTCGAGCTGCTGAAAAAACTGCACGAAAAAGCCGAGCGTTCCCTGAAGCGCAACGGCCGCGACCACGCCAGCTCCGCCAAGGCTCTCGAAGCCCTGGCTGAACACTTCACCCTGTTCAAGCTGGTGCCACGCATCTATGACGAAATGCTGGTCGGCGCACGTAACAACCTGGATCTGGTGCGCAAGTTCGAGCGTCAGATCATGAGCAGCGCCATCCGCCGCGGCGGCATGGATCGCAAGGATTTCATCAAGCAGTTCCCGGGCAATGAAACCGACATGGGCTGGGTAGACACCCAGCTCAAGACCAAAAAAGGCAAGGCCATTGCCGACAAGCTGAGCGTCGTCAAAGAAGACATTCAGCGTGCCCAGCGCAAGATCATTACCATTGAAGAAGTGATTGGTCTGCCGGTTGGCGACATCAAGGAAATCAACCGTCGCATCTCCATTGGTGAAGCGAAAGCCCGCCGCGCCAAGAAAGAAATGGTGGAAGCCAACCTGCGTCTGGTAATTTCCATCGCCAAGAAATACACCAACCGCGGCCTGCAGTTCCTCGACCTGATTCAGGAAGGCAACATCGGCTTGATGAAAGCGGTGGACAAGTTCGAATACCGTCGTGGCTACAAGTTCTCTACCTACGCCACCTGGTGGATCCGTCAGGCTATCACCCGCTCCATCGCGGATCAGGCGCGCACCATCCGTATTCCGGTACACATGATCGAGACCATCAACAAGATCAACCGGGTACAGCGTCAGATGCTGCAGGAAATGGGCCGCGAGCCGACCCCGGAAGAACTGGGCGTGCGCCTGGAAATGCCGGAAGACAAAGTCCGCAAGGTACTGAAGATCGCCAAAGAGCCGATCTCCATGGAAACCCCCATCGGTGACGATGAAGATTCCAGCCTCGGCGACTTTATCGAAGACGGCAACATGGAATCCCCGGTGGACTCCGCCACTTCGCTGGGCCTGGAAGAAGCCACCCGCGAAGTGCTGGCCAACCTCACCGCCCGTGAAGCCAAGGTCCTACGCATGCGCTTCGGTATCGACATGAACACCGACCACACCCTTGAGGAAGTGGGCAAGCAGTTCGACGTGACCCGTGAGCGTATCCGTCAGATCGAAGCCAAGGCCCTGCGCAAGCTTCGCCACCCGAGCCGCAGCGAACACCTGCGCAGCTTCCTGGACGGCGACCTGTAAGCCTTGCAAAAAAATGCCGGCCCCCGAATAATCGGCGGCCGGCATTTTATTGCCCCTCTGTTTTCTCCGGGCCTATAGCTCAGTTGGTTAGAGCAGTCGACTCATAATCGATTGGTCCCAGGTTCAAGTCCTGGTGGGCCCACCAATTTCTTTCCCTCACGTGTATAGCATCACATGCGGCACGCGAGACGCCAAAACATCAAGGCCTGGCTGTGGGAGCGTGCTTGCACGCGAATAAACCTCGGCCTCCGCGCCGTCTCCATCGCTTGCAAGCAAGCTCCCACAAGAGAAAGCGCCTCCGCTTCCCCATGACTTTCATGACACTGTGGGACAGCAGTGGCACTACCCGGCCCTTTTCACTAATGGATCAATTCTTCGAAACCCGATCCTGATACGCGCGGGAGGCAGCAGAATCATGGAGCAAGCGGTTCTGCGCGCCGGCCAGTTTTTTGAAAAAACGACCAACGCTTTCTGGCAACACTTCTTCGATGGCAGAGACCGGAGACAACCAGCGGGGCACGGTAATTTCCGATTTCCCATGGGCGCAAGAGGCCACAATTTCTTCCGCCACCGCCTCAGGTTTGGCCGCGGGCACACCGCGAATATTCAACCCTGCCGTTAATTCCGTCTGTACCGCCGAAGGCATCACCGTTGTGATGCTGACATGGGAATCCGCAATCTCGGTACGGACAGAGCGGGACAGGCTGGCCACACCAAACTTGCTGGCGGTGTAGACCGCCACACCTGGCAGCGTCATTTTGGCAGACATGGACGCCACATTGACGATGTGACCGTAATCCGACGCCAGCATGTCCGGCAGCACCAGCCGCATGCCGTTAATCACGCCACCCAGATTGATGGCGATTTCCCTGTGCTGGCTCTCCAGGGTCTGATCAATAAAGCGTCCTGTGCGTTGGATGCCGGCGTTATTCACCAATAAGGCAATGGGCCCCAAGTCTTTCGCCGCAGCCAGAAAGGTGGAAAAAGACGCGGGGTCTGCCACATCCAGTTTTACCCCAAGCGCACCGCCACCGATCGCCTTGGCCGCTTTTTTTACTTCCACCTCATCAATGTCGCCCAGCACCACCCGGGCGCCACGCTTGGCGAGTGCGCTGGCCGTTGCTTTGCCGATCCCCCGCGCCGCACCGGTGACACACACCACCGCACCGTCCAGTTTAATCGCCATGACTCAACCTCCCACGGGGTAGCGCAGACCAAAGTAGCCGGACAGATTCCAGCCAAAGTCATCGCGGATCAGCACGCGCCCCAAAAACACATCCGGAACAATCTCGACGATTTCATCACGGGTTTTGGGCAGGATCAGCGGGTTGTTGTGCTCGGGCGATGCGTAGTTGAGAGATCGCACCGGAATGTTGGGCGCCACAGGAGAATTATCAATGCAGTGGTAAAAATCGAACCCGATAAGTTCACCATTGATCTTGCGCAACTTGTAGTGCGGCATCACCGCCATGGCGGCTATTTTTGTGCTGCCCGTTAGGCGGTTATAACCCGTGCCGTCGGTATTGAAGGTTTTTCCCGCCCAACCCATACCGCCCAGCATCCGGCCGAGTCGAATCAAATAATCCAGCCCTCTGAGCACCGGGTTGCCGTACAGGTTCATGTTGATTCCTTCACAATCCCCGTCCGGAGACTCCGGCGCCGAGCCTTCTGCAAACACGCCGGCCAGACGGTATTGCTGGGCCGGTTTCTGCAATTCCTGAAACAGTTCCCAGGCCAGCGCCTTTGCCTTGGACGGTTGTGTTACATGCATCTTCCTCAGGCTGTCCACATATGCCTGATCCGATATCGGCACTTTCGATGCCCGGGTTGTGACTGCCACGCTCATACTTTTCTCCATCACGATGACGATGTTGCGCAAAATTTTTTTTGGTACAGACCTGTACCAATATTAGATTCAGGCGCTTCAGCGAGTCAACACCGCCTTGAGGGCCAGACGTTCGCTTTATAAGATGAGCACATCGGAGCCAGGCCACCCCCATGTCACATCCCAAACGCCCTTTTCTTGGCGAATCCGCCGCCACCCGAGTTCAGAATCGCCGTCAGACCCTGCTGGATACCGCCTTCGTAAAAGCCTCGGAGAGCGGCTGGAAGGGGCTGTCCATCCACCAGCTCTGCCAGGATGCGGGCCTGAACAAGCGCTATTTCTACGAGAGCTTCAAGGATCTCGATGCGCTCGCCGCGGCCTTGATCAACGACCTGACCGGCCAGCTGGTTCAGGTGGGGCAGAGCGCGGTGTTTTCAGGTTTGCAGGAAGGCAAGGAGACATTGCCACTGGCCACCCAGGCGTTACGCGCCAGTATCGGATGGCTCGTGGACGATCCTCGGCGGGCACGCATTCTGTTCAGTCTGGCCAACGATAATCCCGGTGCGTTGAAGCACCGGCAGGACGTCATCAAGACACTGGCGCAGACCTTGTCGGCCTTCAGTATCGAGTATCACCAGGCCGACGAGCCCCACGTTATTGCCAAGGTGGGTTCCGCCATGCTGATCGGCGGCACCATCGAGATCGTGGTGAGCTGGCTGGACGGAAACCTTGAGGTGTCGCTGGATGAACTGGTGGAAGACGTGGCGCATTTCTGGGTCGCCGTGGGCGATAGCGCCATCAATCTGACTCAGCGACGACTGGATGAAAGATCGCAGGGTGGTAAGGGATGAGGGCGTTTCTGCGTTGGGGAGCAGGGGCGGGGCTGGACTGGTCTGACGTCCGACCAGTGACTTCTGACTTCCGACCATTCTCGCCACACCTGCCTCAGCCCTCCCCCTCTGGCGTTAGCGTCTTCACAATCATGTCCGTCATCACCGCCACGATCTGGGCATCCTTGACCATCACCATGGACGGCGGTGTGGCCAGGTAGCGCGCCAGCGTGGCCATGGACGAATTGATCAGCACGAACAGCCGCACGTGGAGATCCTCCAACGGGTAGTCGCGATAATTGGCCCGGAACCAGGTCATGGCGATGTCCAGCAACTGCTGCTCCAGCAGAGACATGGCGTACTGGGGGGACAACTGGTTCCAGTGCTTGGCCAGTTCCCGTACCACCGGATCGGCGCGCAGGGTCTGCAGGGTGAACATCAACGCCGTCTGCACCAGCACCGGTAACGGCAACCGCGCCAGATCCAGCTCGACTTGCTGCCGGGTGAATCCCTCCATCAGTTTACGCGCCTGCCACTCCAGAACCGCTGCAACGATCTCTTCCTTGTTGGTGAAGTAGTGGTACAGCGAGGCAATGTTGACCCCCGCCTGATCGGCGATGTGATTGGTGGTGGTGTATTCCAGGCCCCGCTCTACCAGGGTGGCAGCCGCCGCCTCGAGAATACGGTCCACCATCTCCCGGGAACGGCGCTGTTTCGGCTGTCGGCGCATGCCATCCTCAAACGCAAGTTGAATTCAAGTAATTGCTTGAATTAGCTTACTCCCATACCGAAATTCAGGCGAGGACTTCCTGCATGGCCAAGGCCCCAACCGTGATGAACACATCCAACAACCACACCGGCGCCAGACCTGCACCAACCCGGGTGCGCCCCTTTGAGATCACCCAGAAACTGCCACGCTTGCAGAAGATGGTGTTTGGCAAACAACTGGCGCCCACCCGGGAACGTTACGACCAGCTGGTGGATGCCCTGTGGCAAGGCGACGAGCCCATGGATACCCTGCTGGACTGGATCATGGAAGGCAATGCCCGCGAGCGCCGCGGCATGTATGACAAGGCCGTCAAGGAAGGCATCGACGCCGTGGACAATGCCCCACAGCCCCTCAAGGATTTCTTTGCTCTGGTGGACCGCGATCCTGACTGGCTGGACCGCGAGTTACTGGAAGAAGGTGTTGGCGTCGTGCAGAGTCTGGGCGAGTTTGGTCTCTACATCATGCGCGACCAGGCGCTGATGGTGGGCTACCTGCTCAGCGGTTTCAATCATGCCCTGGTGGCTACCGGTGCACTCAACAAGGGGGCGTCCCAGCGTACCGGTGAAACCCTCAAGTGGTGGATGGACTGCACCGAACATGGCGGCATGGAACGCTTCGGCGAAGGCTTTATCAATACCCTGCATGTGCGCTGGGTGCATTCCATGGTGCGCCGCCATCTGCAAACCCGAAAGGAATGGGACAACAATGAGTGGGGCATCCCGGCCAACCAGACTGACATGGTTGCCACCTATCTGGCGTTCGGTTCCGTGCTGCTACTCGGCGTGCGGCTGGGTGGTGTCATCATCACGCCACACGAGTCCCGTGCCGTGATGCACCTGTGGAAATACGCCGGCTGGCTGATGGGTGTGGAAGAAAAGTGGCTGGTGGATTCCGAGATGGAAGGCTTCCGCCTGCTGCGTCACACCCAGGCCACCCAGTCCCGCCCCGACTGGACCAGCAAGGAACTGGGCGAGGCGTTGTCCAAAGAACCCTTTGACCGCATCTACCCCTGGAAAAATACATTCCCGCGCTTACACAAGCTGTACCTGAAATACGAATACCACTCGCACCTGAGCCTGACACGTCTGTTCCTGTCCCGCGAACAGATGAGCGCATTGGGCCTGCCCGCATGGGTGTTGCCCTGGTATCCGGCCATGACCACACCGCTACGGATTGCCCGCGGCGTGTATCAACGGGCAAGCCGGGCAGACAAACGCACGCTGGAGAAGAAGGGCCGGGAGCAGCAGATCTATCGCATGAAGGCGGTCTTCGGCGAACGCGAACACGGCATTATCCAGCCGGATAAAAACCATCCCGCACACATCGGATAATTCGTGCTCGATTCATCCCGCACGGTAACCATGCTACCGCTTACGTTGAGGCCGCACGCATTGACAGGCAAAGCAGATACCGACACCGGGAATCAGGGTGCACAGGCATCAGGGAAAGTTTAACCTTTGATCACGATGTGCCCTGGTGCCCTCTCCCAGGCATTTTGTTCCGGTCGGCACGTCACTGCTGCGTAAATAAAACAATACACCACAAGCGGAAACACGCTCACCATGGACGCAAGAAAAACCCTCGCCCCAGCTTGGCAAGATCTGCTTGCGAATCTGCGCAGGGAGGGCAAACAGGACGCCGCCAATTCCATTGAAGACGCCCTGAAAAAAGGGAAGAAAGTGCAGGCCGTACAACTGGCCCGCTCGCTTGGCGTGTTACCGGAGGACGAGGGAGCCTCTGAATAACTCCTTGCATGCTCAGTCTTTCAGGCTGGCTCGCAATCTAGGCGCACTTTTGATGGCATGCTGGTTGCCTGTCGAGAAAGTGCAACAACGAGTGCGAGCCAGCCTGGAAGACCCGGAGGGCGCGGCCTGGAGCGCCCATCTGCTGCGTCTTGCCTCTCGGAAAGGGAGCCACCCTGACCATCGAGACAAGACACAACAGCTGGGCGCTCCAGGCCACGCTGAGTACGCAAGGAGTTATTCAGAGGCTCCCTAGCGCCGGCGAAACTTGCCTGGCGACATACCCGTCCAGCGGGTAAAGGCATGAATAAAGCTGGCGGTTTCTGCATAGCCCAGACGCTCTGCCACCGACTCCACACTCAACCCCGCGGTCTCCAGCAACTCAATGGCCACCCCTTCACGAATCTCTTCCATTAACGCCCGGTAACCACTGCCTTGTTCTTCCAGGCGCCGGCGAAAGGTACGCGGGCTCATATTGAAAAGTGACGCGGCTTCGTTTAACGAGGGCATGTCCGCGACTCGCCCAATCAGCATGCTGCGCACTTCACTGGGAAACCCTGTCTGACGCCGCTGTCGGTCCAGCAAGGCCTCACACTGACGAACACAAAACTCTGCCGTGGCGGGGTTGGCCTTGGGAATGGCACGGGACAGCTGGCTCGGGTCCAGCACAATGCGATTGTCCTCGCTGCCCAATACCAATCGACAGTTTGTCAGCGCCGCCGGCATTACCTTGAACGGCAGGTGATCCAGGGTGAGGTGAATCTCTTTTGGTGCCATCAATTCGTCGCCCATCATTTCCCGGCTGAGAAGCAGAAAAATCACCAGGTGGCGCTCCAGCACGAACTGACGCAGCCGGGGAGGAATGTGTGAGACATCCATGAGAATTTCTGCCCGACCGGGCGTTTCACGAAACGCGAACCGCACCAGCACAAACGACAGCTGGGTGAAACGCAGCCCGACCTCGATCGCCGCTCGAACGGTCGGGCTGCTGATAATCGCAAAGGCCCAAATCCCGAAAGTGGTGAGCTGATAACGCATCCCTGCCTCGATCCCCAGCCCCGACGCTTCCGGTAATAACGTCACCAGGTTGTCGATCACCTGCAGTTCCTGAGCCCCGGTCACCCGGCACTCCGGGTCCTCCAACTGATGGGCAGAGATACCGGTGCCTTGCAGGCACTGCGCCACAGAGAGGCCTTTCTCACGGCCCAGGCGAACCATGAGATCAATGCTGGAAATGGAGCGGGTAGTGGCCAGTGTATCCATCCGGCCATTTATGACCATTTGGCCATAAATATCAATAACTGGCCTGCACTCACATCAACAGACCCTCCGTGATCCCCTAAATTAAGGGCTCATCTGGAGGACATCCCATGCGCAAGACGCTCATCCTGATACAGGAAAACCAGTTCAGCGACACCCAGGTGGCGCTGTTGGAAAAGATCATCCGCAACCATTACCGCCACCATGTCAGCCGCGAACGCCTGTTACTGATCTGGAACCGGATTCCCGCCGGTCAGGCCTTTACCAATTACCAGGATTCGCGCTCTTCACTGGTGACCATGGAATGCCCACCCGGCTTTCCCCAAAACCAGCGCATCGCAGTACTGAAAGCCATCGAGAAAGACTGGCTAAAAATCAGTGGTCAACACCCGGACGAGCTGATGCTGGCCCTGGTAGAAGAAGACCTGTTTGCCGACGTCTTTCAGGGCACCCAGAAACGGCTTTCCCTGCGCGGACGGATTGCCTTTGTAGCAAAGGTCATCCGTACAGTGATTCACGCTCAATTCAAGCGCATCCCCATCATTGTTAACCCGAATCTGTGAGGTCCCCATGCCGGTCTATAACATCGCCAGCCGCCAGCCCCTCAGCTATGACGCGCGCCGCCGCACCGCGGACGCCATTGCCGACATCCATTGCGGCCTGACAGGCGCTCCACCGGAATTTGTCAACGTGATCTTCATGCACGGCCATCCGCTCAAGGGAGGGCATGACCTGAATGTCATTTGTAATGTCCGCAGCGGCGGCAACCGAAACGCCGAACTCACCGAAACCCTTCGTCAGAAGATTCGCGAAGGCGTCGCAGTGAGTGCCGGAATAGTTTTGGACAAGGTAGAAGCCACCCTGGTGGGCTTCCCTGCCAGCTGGGCCATGGAAGGCGGGGAAATCCTTCCCGAACCTGGTGAAGAGGACAGCTGGCTGGCCCGCAGCCAGGGCTGATAAGGGAGCGATCGCCATGAATGCCTCGCCGCACATATCACTGCACTTCCATGAGCAGGTTGCCACCATCAGGCTCTGCCTTGATGACGGCGGCTACATGACCGCGCCCGTGGTGAACGCGCTGTACGACACCCTGCGTTCACTACAACGTCAGCCCGGGGTACGCGCTGTCATCCTTACCGGGGAGCATCCCGGCTCCTTTATTACGCACTATTCACTGGCCGAGATTCATCGCGTTGCCGCCCCGACACTGGCCCTGAAGCCCTGGCTGCGGGGAGCCTTTCCACTGGCTATTCGTACCACCATGGCCTTGGCACGACAGTGGATACGCCGGGATCGCCAGCGCCCCCATGAAGGACGCATTGATCGCTGGATGCGTGGCACCCCCGTCGAAGGCGCCTTGCTCTATGCCCGTGCCAACCGTCTGATCCGCACCCTGCGTCATTATCCCCTGCCGGTCATTGCGGCCATCCACGGAGATGCCCAAGGCTATGGCATGGAGCTGGCACTGGCCTGCGATTTCCGATTGATGGCCAGAGGACGTTACCGGTTAGGGCAGATCGAAACCCTGGTCGGGCTGATCCCGGGCTCTGGCGGCATTCACCACCTGGTCAAACTCACAGGTAGCGCCAAGGCGGCAGAATTATGTTTGCTCGGAATGCGGCTGGATGCAGACCAGGCCTGTCAGGCAGGTCTGGTATACCGGGCCACCGACCCCGACGCTCTTGAGCAAACCGCTCACCAGCTGGCGCAACAACTGGTGCAAAAAAGCCCAACGACGCTGTCGGCCATCAAAGCCTGCCTGCGCGACAGTGAATCCTCGTCGCTGGCGCTTTCACTGGCCCGCAGTGAGCCACGTTTTATGGAGGCCGCCTGCACGCCGCAATCTCTGGCCTGTTATACGCAGCAACAGCAACAGCTGGCTGAAGGGAAAACCTCAGCACAGTACCTGGAACACCAATCGACACTGAATTTGAACGACGCGGCCGGACCAGCCCGCTGATATTGCACACAGGAGTCACACCATGACCGCTTCCTGCCTTGACACACTGGCCAGCGCGAGCACCAATGCCAGCGAATTACCGCTCCTTCTTGCCCGACAAAAACAGGCCTTTATGGATTCCCCCGCCCCCACACGCGAGAAGCGGATCCAGAACCTGAATCGGTTACATAATGCCTTGCTGGAACATCGTCAGGCTCTGTCCAGTGCCGTCAGCCAGGATTTCAGCGGCCGCTCCACAGCCGAAACGGAACTGGCGGAAATCCTGCCGTTACTGGAAGGCATCGCTTACTACCGCAAGCGACTCAAACGGCTAATGAAGCCACAACGCCGCCACGCCCCGCTCACCGTGATGCCGGCAAAGGTAGAGGTCCATGTTCAGCCGCTGGGCGTGGTCGGCATCGTGGTACCCTGGAATTTCCCCATCTTCCTTGCCCTGTCACCGCTGATTGGCGCACTGGCGGCAGGCAACCGGGTGATGCTCAAGTCCTCAGAGTTCGCCCCCGCAACAGGGCAGCTGCTGCAAGCGATTCTCGCCGAAAACTTCGACGCGGATGAGGTGTGCATGGTGGGTGGCGATGTGGATATCGCCACGGCATTTACTAGGTTGCCCTTTGATCATCTGGTTTTCACCGGCTCCACTCAGGTGGGAAGACACGTCATGCGCGCTGCAGCAGACAACCTGACGCCCGTGACATTGGAACTGGGAGGAAAATCCCCGGCCATCATCCACCCGGACTTTCCGGTTGACGAAGCCGCCCGCCGACTGGCTTTCGGCAAGAGCATGAACGCCGGGCAAATTTGTGTATCACCGGACTATGTGTTCTGTCATGAGGATAAAATCAGCGAGTTTGTCCGTACCTTTACCGGCGCCGTCGAACAAGCCTACCCGACGCTGGTCGACAATCCGGACTACACGGCCATCATCTCGGAACGACAAAAGCAGCGGCTGGAAAGTTATCTGGAGGATGCCCGCACCAAGGGAGCGACCCTCATTCCCATCAACCCCTCGGGGGAGGATATGAGTGGCACGCGAAAAATGCCGCTGACCCTGGTGCTGAATGCCACGACCGACATGAAAGTGCTACAGGAGGAAATTTTCGGACCGATTCTGCCGGTGGTGGGTTACCGTGATTTAGACGCCGCCTTGCAGGAAGTGCGCGCACGGCCACGGCCTCTGGCACTGTATTACTTTGACTGGGACAAGCAGCGGGGCAACCAGATTCTGCAAACCACCCACTCCGGGGGCGTTTGCATCAACGACACCCTCAGCCATGTCACCGCAGACGACATTCCCTTTGGGGGGATTGGTGACTCGGGGATGGGGCATTATCACGGCAAGGAAGGCTTCCTCACCTTTTCCAAGACCAAGGGGGTGGTGCGAAAGGGCCGCATCAACCTGGCAGCCATGGTCGCTCCGCCCTGGGGCAACACCCTGTTCAAACTGATGATGTCACTCCAGGCCCTGCGCTTTCGCCGCATCAAACCTTAAGGAGCCTCTGAATAACTCCTTGCATGCTCAGTCTTTCAGGCTGGTTCGCAATCTAGGCGCGCTTTTGAAGGTGTATGTCCATCCATAGAAAAAGCGCAACAACGAGTG
>NZ_AXBZ01000010.1:0-173020 GCF_000475295.1 Alcanivorax sp. P2S70 | reverse complement strand
GAAAGCTGGAAAGAAGACAATTGTGATACTGGGGATATCAGAACAACTGATAAAGGGCTGGAATGGGAAGCAGAATGCACAATGCCTGGCAGCAATGCCAAAACCCGAATTACCGGCAAAATGGTGATGCATAACAGCAAGCACTACAGCACAGACATCACCGTCAAAGGCAATCACCACAGCATGAAGACTCACAGTGAAGCAAAGTGGGTAGGTGCCTGTAACGAATAGACCAGCGCCAGCCTGTTGGCTCGTTACCGGTATGCCTGGCAAGGCGCTGAATTGCCCCGGTATCGCGCCAACGGGTAGACGACAGAGGCTTTCAGGATACCAGCAGTGAGCCTGTTCCCATTTTCACCACATTACCCCCGATGCGGCATCGCAACTGCTTGCCAGGGTGCTTATCGAACTCCACTCGCAGCAGGCTCTTCCGGGTGTCGGGGCTGCCACGGTCCACAGACAAGGTATGCGTGCCTGGCACGGTTTCCTTCTGCTCAGCCAGATAAGCGATAAACTCAGGCATGACATTACCGATGGGAGGAAATACATCCCGAGGCAGGTCCGGGCTGATTATCCGCCCATGGAAATCAGACTCACCCGTGATGCTTCCCGGTGCAAACAAGAAAACTTCCGAGGTATAGATATTTCCGGCCAGCCCCGCCCAGTGCTCTGCATTCAGGCTGGCAGCCAGCACATGCTCGGGCTTGGTAAACGGTATGATCAGCGTCGGCTTATCCACGCTCACCACCATAGGTTTGTACTTACTAAAGGCGATATGCTTATCGTCGATATTAAGAGCGGCTGCCAACCGAGGAATTTCCGGGGTATAACGGTCGATGGATGGACTGAGGACACGGGCAAATTGAATGGCACCGGGCCCGTTATCCGTCTTGTCAATAAAGCTTTCTATCTGCTGGTCATTTTGCTTCAGCAGGTATGACGAAAACGTCCCCTGATCATCGGCCAACCCCATTTCATACGCCACATAAGAGGCAGCCAAAATAGTATGCGCGCCAAATAGCTGCTGCCCTCGGGGGGTGAAAACACTTACCGGAGAGGCGGCATTGTCCGGCTCGATAAACACGGTTTCGGTCTGCTGGAATTCGCTGGCGATCGCGGTCTTCCCCTGTGCATCCATGCTCTTTCCCGTCAGCATCACGACGGGGATTTGGGTGCCCTGAAACGGAGCCCCCGCGAATACATCCAGCAATGCGTAATCAAGCGCCATAATCAACGTCCTCGTTGTTTTCTTATGACTATGCCTGATGGAGCCGGATTTTCAATAATGAGAGCAGGCGAGCTAAACTGCGGGTACCGGCGCCTTGATACCGCCAACAAGAAATGGCAACAAGCGCTGGGTAATATCCGCCTCAGTCACATCCATGTTGAAGTCGTTGCGACTGATATCCTTCAGTGATTCAAGGCCCGAAAGGGTAAAGATCGTCGCCCCCAGACTGAACTGGACCCGCCAGAACAACTCCCGGGGCGGCACATCTGGAACCGCACGCTGCATGTGGTCTTGCAGGCGACGAAATACTGCGCCGTACTGTTGGTGCAAATATTCGCGCAAGTGCCCCTGGGGCTGACTGTAGGCCTGCCCGGACAAGCGGAAGAAGATCGCAGCGCGCTGAGGATCTTCCGGGTGAGACCCCAGCACCAAACGCGACATGATGCCGAGAATGTTCTCCGGGGTATCCGCTACACCACTAGCCTCCATCTCATCCAGCTTGGCGTCCAGCGCAGCACAAAATGGCGTCAGGAAGCGTTCAAACACGGCCTGTACCAGCGATTCCTTGGAGCCAAAGTGGTAGTTCACCGCAGCCAGATTCACACCTGCCTTGCTGGTAATGGCACGCAGGCTGGTTTCCGCAAACCCTTTCTGGGCAAACAGCACTTCTGCCGTATCCAGGATTCGGTCAACCGTTCCTGCCTGTGCCATAGCTTCGCCCCTGAGCATCGTTCAAAACATACGTTTCAAACATACGTTTGGCGGCATGCCTGGTCAAGGGACGCCGCCCTCAGAAGTAATACACCAGCTCTGCCTGCACAAAGTCCGATCGGCTGATCGGGCCAAGCCCAGGGTTGGTGTTGACGTTGCGCAGGATATCCCGGTACAGCGCTGAAGGGCTGCGGGGGTCTTGCGCATCAGTGTAGAAACGGGCTTCCAGGGTGGCTTTCAGGTTATTGCCAAAGCGGCGGCTGGATTCCAGGCTGAAGGCCTTTTCTTCATTGTCGGTATCGTAAATCACGCCCGCCAGAATTTCGGTAGACGCCACATCGTTAAAGGTGAAGCGGGTCCCCAACAGCACATCGCTGGCCATGGGGGACGCCAGGCTGTCTTCACGGTCTTCCCAGATATATTCCACGATCCAGCCCAGATCGGCCGCCGAGCCGAACAACCCCACCTGGGTATACTCAAAACCGCCATCCAGCGCGTAGAAACGATCGCCCTGCCCGGAACGGCTGATGGCTTCCAGTTTCCACAACCAGCCGTTCTGCAGGTATTGCAGCTCAAGGCCGGTCTGGTCGATGACGTTGTACACCGGGGTGAATTCCGGGTCACTGCCGGCAGGCAACTGCCCGGTGGCCAGTAACGTCTGCAGCTCCGCCATGGTCAGGTTCTGGGGAATCAGCAAGGGGTCGCGGCTGGTACCGGAAAAATGCGACAGGGCAAACTCGATCCCGTTATCGAAGTACTGCTGGTATCGAATGGCAAAGTCCACCCGGCCCTCCTCCTGGGAGGACTCGTAAACGGCGTCATCAGACACCGGTAACGGCGTACGAGGCCGGCCTTCTTCTCCGGCATAGGTGCGCTCACGGAAACCGGGCAGCACGAACAGGTCCACAATGCCCCAGTCGCGCACCAGTGACAGGTTGATCATCGGCTGGCCGAGTTTTTCCTCGCCATCCACCTGATCTACCTGGTCGGTCTGGTTGATGATGTCCACCAGGTGGCGCCCTTCGGTCACCCCCCAGAACACCTTGCGGATACCGACCCGCGATTCCCAACCGTTACCCACATGAATCCAGGAAAGCTCGCGGATATCCCAGTGGGTCCGTTGGCTGTCGTTTTCATCAACACGGGCGTAAGGAATGAAGGTGAACAGATCGTCCCGGTCGTTCCACTCGTGGAGAATTTCCGGTTTCAGGTAGGCCGAACTGTTGGTGTCGTAGTCGGCTTGCGGGTAGGGAGAATCCTGGGTGAAGTAACGCCCTTCCAGCGCGACCTCGCCACGAAACTCCCACGCAGGAGCCAGAAGCGGCACCGCCAGCAGCGGTGCCGTCACAAACCATTTATTCATGATATCAACGCGCGCGTTTCAGGCTGTTCTGGTTGAAGTCCGCTTCCGTGAGGCCGGTGTCGTACTGGTAGTTACTCCAGAACAGGTCTGTGGCCTTGCCGGTCTGGTGGTTAACCATGGACATCTTGGCCGGTTGCCAGAACTTGTCCTTGTACTGGGTGAAATCGCTGGATTCCAGGGTTTTCAGCAGGCTGTCGCGGCGGTCGTAGTAATCCACTTTCCAGGTGCGGTATTCCTGCTGGTCCAGCCAGACCACCATCTTGGTGTAGCCGGAGTGCTCATCCGTGGGGTAGCGCTCCATCACAAAGCAGGTCAGCTCGCCACACGCTTCATCGCGCAGGTATTTGTAGGTGTACTTCTCGACCTCCTGGCCACGCATGTCCTCGAAGCTGAATTCACTGCCCATGAAGGGGCCGGACTTGTTCCGCGACGCGATGGTCTTCACCCGGCGCAAGGCGGGCAGATACAACCACTGGTCATCGTCCTTGTTCTTGTAGCTGAAGGTGAGCATGGCCGTGCCACGGACATCGCGGGGGGTATCGAAGATCGTCAGGCTCTTGTCACCCTCGTCTTCTCCTTTGCCTTCCAGGGTTTTTACCCGCAGCTCACGATCGGCACGGTCACCCCGCTTGGTGATCAATACCATCTTCATGTCGGCCTGGAAGTCACCAAAGCCCTCGCCGCGACGATCCGCTTCGCGGGCGATTTCCAGCCCTTTTTCTTCCGGTGTCTGGGCGTTGGCAAGGGGCGCAGCCATGGCCAGAGCCAGACCCGCAATCAGCAGACGAGATTTCATGAAGTCCTCATTACAGCTTGTTCGTGGTGGTGCGCCCGGCGGGCAACACTGTGTTTACCACATGATAGCGAGTTCTCAGGAAACAGCGATGCCGAAAGGGCCAAAATCTGAACCGGATTTACCCCTCGTCCGCAGTACAGTGGCAAGAGGTCACTCAAGCGCCGGCGGAGGCCACCTGAAACTTGCCGTGCTGCAGGAACGTGACAATCTGCTGGATGACCTTCCTTTTACGCATGATGAAGGCATGACTGGCGGGCATAACAATAAAGTCTTTCATTTCGGCGAGCCTGGCACTGTCCAGTGAGACCTTGCCGTCATCGCGGCCCGGGATCATCCATGACAGCCACGGGTCCACTGTGCGATTGCCCATGATGATACCGATTTCACCGGGAATCGGTGCCAGGCTTGCCGTAACGCCATCCGCCCCCGTGCCCAGTTGCTGGCCAGCAGGGCCGGTGAGCTTTTCAAACAGCCACCAGTCCTGCATGCGATCCACCACTTCGCTGCCGTGGTTGGGCGGCGACAGCATGACAATACGCCCGAGCTGCTCGATCTGATTATCCTGCAAATAGGCGCGCACCAGAATGCCGCCCATGGAGTGAGTCACAAAGTGCACCTGACCGCGGGCGTTGGCCTGGCACCAGTCCAGCCCCTGGCGGATTTCCGACGCGGCCAGCGCCTCCACCGTGGCTTGGGTGGAAGGGTAATCCCGGTTGTAGACCTGATAGCCGGCACCGCGCAGGGAGTCTTCGATGCGCGACATGGCCCAGGCTGAACGACGCAACCCATGGAGCAACACCACGCAGTCCTCTTGCACCTCGGCCTGATGCTGTCTTGACGCGACACCTGCAGCCTGAGCCACCTGCACAGGCCACAGGCTGGCAACGACCACCGACAGAACAAGGGAAAACCAGGAAAACAGGGTTGGGCTGGGCATGTGTACCTCCGTTTCACGAAGGGCCATGGCCCTGCTCGAGGGGGCAGACAATGGTGTCTGCCTTGCAAGCATTGGTGGCAAAAGGGAGAGATTCAATCCCCCACCGGGATCAGCGGCGGCAAAATCAGGCCGAAACGCCCGACACACGCATCCCGTCACACAGGCAAGGGCGCTTTCGGTTGAGCCGCGTTACCACTCCTCCAGATACCCCACACAGTGTTCCAGCAACTCACTGACGCGGATGATGGCCTGTGCCAGCCGCTCCAGATCACCCTCCGCCAGAGGCGCGTAGCGATCTTCGGCCATCAGGTTAAGCGCGTTGGCCTCGCTGGGAGGCGTTGGCCGACGAGCCAGCCCCGATGCGCCCATGGCCGTTTGCATCTCGCCATCCAGCCAGGCCACCAGATCACCCCGGTCCTTGCGAGCCTGGGCAATGACGGCCAGTTCCGGAGCCTCTACCCCCGCTGACGCGAATGCCTGCTCAAGGGCACCCAGGCTGAACAGGGTATCCGCACCAGGCACCTGGTAGGTCCTGGCGGACTGCCGCAGCAGCCCCACCAGAGAAGAATACACATGGAATACCACTGCACCACGTAGCGCCAAACGCACGGTGGGCACTGCCCCGGCCTGCTCACCGGTCAGCTGGCGGAGCATGGCCTGGGCGAAGTAAACCCGCTCTCGCAGGCCACTGACAGCATTATCACGAACCATTCGGGACATAACAAAATCCTGGCAAAAAGCGGCAAGCGACGGGCCTCAAGCAGCAAGGCGCAAGAGAGGCCGTCGCGTAGAAGAGGTTCTACCCACGTTCTTGTGTCATCGCAGCACGGAGCCCCATGCGTTCAGAACAAGAGATGTGAGCCTCGTGTTGTCGCTTGCCGCTTGTAGGGTGTGTCTTTACTTCTTGGCGGCGGCCTTTTTCCTGGCCGGGGCCTTCTTCTTCGCTGCCGCTTTTTTCTTGGCAGGGGCTTTCTTCTTGGTCTGCTCTTCTACCCACTTGCCGTCACGGTAGAAGGCCATCCAACCGGTCGCCTTGCCGTCGATCTCGCTCATGACATACTGCTCTTTCGCCTTGCGGCTATAGCGCAGCACCCCGGGGTTGCCGTCTGGGTCTTTCGCAGGGGCCTCAGCCAGATACTTGTGCTTGGGATCCAGCTGTTCCGCCACGCTCTGGATTTCTGCAATCAGCGGCGGCCGGGTTTCACGGTTTTTCGGGAACTTGCTGGCCGCCAGGAACAATCCGGACGCACCATCACGCAGCAGGTAATGATCATCTTCGTACTTCTCGCACTGAAGATGCGGCATGGGGATCGGGTCCGCCCGTGGCGGTGCCGGCTCACCATTCTTGAGCAGCTTGCGGGTATTACCGCAATCGTCGTTGGTGCACTTGAAGAACTTGCCAAACCGCCCGGTGCGCAGCTGCATCTCGCTGCTGCACTTTTCACATTCCAGTGTCGGACCATCGTAGCCCTTGATACGGAATTCACCCTGCTCGACAACATAGCCATCACAGTCCGGGTTATTACCGCAGACATGCAGCTTGCGCTTTTCGTCGATCAAGTAGTTTTCCATGGCGGTGCTGCATTTGGGGCAACGCTTCTTGTTACGCAGCTCCTTGGCTTCCGCCTCTTCATCATCGGCATTCACGGCCACCGCTTCTTCACCGGGCAGAAGGTTCAGCGTGGCCGTGCAACGCTCCTTGGGCGGCAGGCTATAGCCTGAGCATCCCAGGAACACCCCGGTGGAACCGGTGCGAATCTGCATGGGCCGGCCACAGGTGGGGCAATCGATATCGGTATCGGTCGGCAGGTTGGCACGCATACCGCCTACCGCCTGCTTGCCGGACCCTTCGCCCTGGGCGGATTCGAGTTTGGCGACAAAATCCCGGTAAAACTCGTCGAGAACGTCTTTCCAGTGACGGCCACCGTCGGCGATCTCGTCAAGGATCTCTTCCATACCAGCGGTGAAACCGTAATCCATCAGGTTGGGGAAGTTTTCCACCAGACGGTCAGTAACGATGTCACCCATTTTTTCGGCATAGAAACGGCGGTTGTCCTGACGCACATAGCCACGATCCTGAATCGTGGAGATGATCGCCGCATAGGTAGACGGACGACCAATCCCGCGCTTCTCCAGCTCTTTCACCAAGCTCGCTTCGGTAAAGCGTGCCGGCGGCTTGGTGAAATGTTGCTCGGCCTCAACGCTATCGATGGCCAGGGTATCGCCCTCACCCACATCCGGCAGCAGGGTATCTTCCTGGCCCTTGCGGGAAGCCGGCGGCTGGATACGGGTCCAGCCGTCGAATTTCATGATCCGCCCCTTGGCCTTCAGCTCGTAACCCTTGGCGGTTGCGGTCAGGGTGGTGCTCAGATACTCCGCCGGGGGCATCTGGCAGGCAATGAACTGGCGGCGAATCAGCTCGTAAAGGCGCTGCGCGTCACGCTCCATATCCTTGAGGTGCTCGGAGCGACGGTTCACATCGGAAGGACGAATGGCTTCGTGGGCTTCCTGGGCGCCTTCCTTGCTGGAATAGGACAGCGGTTTTTCCGGCAGGTACTTGTCACCCAGGTTTTCACCGATCCACTCACGGCAGGCCGTAACGGCATCTGCACTCAGGTTGGTAGAGTCGGTACGCATATAGGTAATGTGGCCCGCTTCGTAGAGCCGCTGAGCCAGCATCATGGTCTTCTTCACGCCGAAGTTAAGGCGAGTGCTGGCGGCCTGTTGCAGGGTCGAGGTGATGAACGGCGCAGAAGGCCGGGACTTGGTGGGACGTTGCTCACGCTGAGTAATCGTCAGCTTGCCCGCCTCCGCCAGGGCCTGGCGATGGGCATGCGCATCGTCACCATTATTGGGTCGGAAATTCTCCCCCTGGTGCTTGGCTACCTGCAGGCGCAGGGCTTCGCCATCACCGGTATGGGTATCGCTGTACATCTCCCAGAACTCTTCCGGGATAAAAGCGCGAATTTCCCGCTCACGCTCAACCACCAGCTCCACTGCCACAGACTGAACCCGACCGGCAGACAGGCCGCGGGCAATTTTTTCCCACAACAACGGGGAAATCATGAAGCCGACGACCCGGTCCAGGAAACGGCGAGCCTGCTGGGCCTCGACGCGGTGCAAATCGAGCTTGCCGGGCTCCTCAAACGCCGCCTGAATGGCTTTCTTGGTAATCTCGTTGAATACCACCCGGTCAAAACGGCTGTCGTCGCCACCGATCACTTCCCGCAGGTGCCAGGCAATGGCCTCCCCTTCGCGGTCCAAATCCGTTGCCAGATAGATACGGTCAGCCTTGGCCGCGAGACGCTTGAGCTCATCGACCACTTTGTCCTTGCCGGGCAAGATCTCGTAATGGGCATCCCAGCCTTTTTCCGGATCGATACCCATGCGGTTGACCAGCTGCGCCTTGGCCTTCTTCTTTTTATAGGCTTCGCGTTCGTCCTTGGGCAACGAGCGTGTGTAGGCAGCCTCTTTGGCGCGTTCCTGAGGGGTACTCTTTTTGGAGCCACCGCTAACCGGCAAATCCCTCACGTGCCCCACACTGGACTTCACGATGAAGTCATCGCCCAGGTAACGATTAATGGTCTTGGCCTTGGCAGGCGACTCCACAATGACTAGCGATTTTCCCATTCTCAGGTACTCAACATCCGATCTAAGGCTTGCGATGGGCGCTATTTAGACAGCGCCGGTATAGGCGGGTCAAGCAACATGTGCCCCCCGGATCCTTTTTTAGTAGTAGTACAAGCAGAGGTGGAAGAGCAACCCTGTACTGTGAATTACCCCGCTGGCAACCACTGCAAGGCGAGTTATACTGCCGGGAAAGACGGCTTTCATGGAGAGAATCGTGCCTACGCCCTATCGCAAGATCCTGGTTGCCATCGACGGCAGCGATGAATCCGCACAGGTGCTATCCCGTGCCGCTGGCGTCCTGTCTGGCAACGAAGGAGAGCTTCACCTCATCCATGTGATCGAACCGCTGGCGCTGGCCTACGGCGCCGATGTCCCCATGGATGTCACTGACCTGCAGACCGGGCTGATGGAACAGGCCCGGGAAATGGCCAGGCGCTATGCCCAGCGTTACCAGATTCCCGATGGCAACGTGCACGTAGAGCTGGGGTCTATCGAGAAGACCATCCTCGACAAGGCCGACAAGCTGGAGGCCGACCTGATTGCTGTCGGCAGCCACACGCGCAGTGGTCTGGCGTTGCTGCTGGGATCCACGGCGCGCGGTCTGGTCCCCGGTGCCCATTGTGATGTCCTGGCAGTGAAGGTCGACCAGAAAAGTGGGTGATACAAGGCCAGGATACTGGCAGCCCGCGACCGCGGACTGCCAGCACGTTATTCCGACTCTTTGTTACGTTAGCTGGATATTCCCGGTATTCGCCTGACTTTCTTCATTCCAGCGACAAAGCAGTTCAGCTAATCCCTGTGCCTGCTCACACAGTGCCCGCAATTCTTCTTTGCTGCCTTTCTCGCCCTGAAATACGGGAAGCTTGCGCATTGACTGTACCAATTCGTGCTGCGGTGCCTGCATGCGTTTCACTTCCAGCGTCCAGCGAATGTGGTGCACGATCATATGAAAAAAGGCTAACCGGGTCGGCAACGAATACGGGCTTTGCTCGTCATTGAAAGCATTGAAATCCAGGCTCGCCACTACCGCTTCACGAGCACTGTCAGCCACCTTGATCGTGGCACTTCTAGGGGTCCCCAGCAGCATAGACAACGAGCCAAAAACCTCCCCGGGAGAGACATAGTAAAGCGGCGCCTGCCCTTCCTGCTCTGCATGGACTTCCAGCTGGCCTCGCAAGAGAAAATACAGCGTGGAATCCACATCCCCGGCACGAATCACCGTGTCGCCGGAGCTGGCCACCCACAACCGCGTGTTCTGCTCAAGCAAGGAGAACTGAACCTGGTCATCCCTCGCAATTTCATTGAAAAACGGAACACCGGAAAGTAACTGCCGAACCCGCTGCTGGCCGAAATCGTTATTGTTGGCCTGCTCCATCTACACTCCCCGTCTCATCTGCACCATGGCTTGATGGATATGAAAACCTAATGCTAGTGCGCGCACTCGAGCAGGGCAACGGCAGTAATGACAAAGAACGAGAATTGACTGGTCAGGAGAAACTGGACAAATAACACTGTTCATATTGCCAGTACCCATGCTAGGATCAAATTCATCGACCCATTGTCCCCTTTGGATGACAGAGGCTGTCAGAAAATACGCACATGGCAAGGCGCTATTTCTGACAATCATACGGAGAAGGTTATGAGCAGCAAACTGACTGAACGCCAGCAACAGGTACTGGATTGCATTCGTGAATGCCTGGCCGATACCGGCATGGCGCCCACCCGAGCTGAAATCGCCGACATCATGGGCTTTCAGTCCAAGAATGCCGCATCGGATCATCTCCGCGCCCTGGAACGCAAAGGGTACATCAAGCTACATAGCGACCGCTCACGTGGTATCCAACTGCTCGATAACGCCTACTGGTCAGAAGAAGAATTGCCCATCGTCGGCAAGGTTGCGGCCGGTGTCCCCATCGAAGCCATTGAAAACGTGGAACGTACAGTCCCCGTCCCGCAAGGCTTGTTCAAGCAGCGCCCGACTTACCTGTTGAAGGTTCAGGGCGACAGCATGATCGATGCCGGCATTTTTGATGGCGACCTTATCGCAGTACGTAAATCGAACGTGGCTCGCAACGGTGAGATCGTAGTGGCCAGAATTGACGAGGAAGTCACGGTCAAGACGTTAAAATTGAATAAATCGAGTGCTACCCTGCTACCTGCGAATGAGGCCTATGAGCCCATCAAGGTACCAGCCGACCAGCTGGTGATCGAAGGCATTTTCGTGGGGTTGATCCGTGATCCGAATTCTTATTAGTCTCCTTGTTCTGGTACTGAGTAGCAGTGTGATGTCAGACGATAATAACTTACTCGCGCCCTGCCCGAATTCCCCCAACTGTGTGTCCAGTCTGAGCGGCAGCAAGGACCACTGGGTTGCCCCTCTTAAGGTTTCGGATAATCGCGACACCAGCCTGCAACGCCTGCAGACCTTGCTGGATGCCGAACCGCGGGTAGAATATGACGTAGTCGGTCAATCTCGAATCCAGGCCCGCTTCAAGAGCCTGGTACTTCGCTTTACAGATGATGTGACCTTCTATGTACGCGACAATGGCGTCGTTGAGGTTCGCTCTGCGTCCCGAGTGGGTTATTGGGATTTAGGTGCCAACCGCCGTCGGGTAGAATCGCTGCGCAGTAAATTGGCAGAGTTGAAATCCGATGACACTACCGCACAACACTCCTCACAAAACGCGCATCCACTGGGCTGATATCGGCGTTAATCTGACGGACAAGCAGTTCCGCGATGACCGTGATAATGTCCTCAAGCGCGCCCGCGCCGCCGACGTCAGCTGGCAACTAATCACGGGCACCAGCCTTGAGGAATCGCGGCAGGCAGTCGCACTGGCATCACAGCATGACGACTTGTACGCAACGGCAGGCCTTCACCCCCACGGTGCACGCTTTTATTCGCCAGAAACAGAAAAAGAGCTGCGTGAGTTGCTTCAGTCACCAGAGGTCCGTGCGGCTGGAGAAATGGGGCTGGACTTTAACCGGGACTTCTCCCCCCGACCAGCCCAGGAAAAAGCGTTCGAAGCCCAACTAGCCTTGGCGGTTGAAGCGGGTCTGCCGGTTTTCCTTCACGAACGTGATGCCTATGAACGTTTCCTTCCCATTCTCAAGGCTTGGCGACACCAACTCAAAGGAGCCGTTGTGCATTGCTTCACGGGCTCAAAACGGGCGCTGTTCGACTATCTGGATCTGGATTGCCACATCGGTATTACCGGCTGGGTGTGCGATGAACGGCGAGGCAGGGAGCTGGCCGCTTTGGTGCCCAATATTCCTGACAATCGCCTGCTGCTGGAGACAGACGCTCCCTATTTGATCCCGAGAAACCTGCCCACTGCACCGCCCCTGAAAAGGCGCAACGAGCCCGCCCTTCTACCCTGGATCGGACAGTGCGTAGCATTACTCCGCGACCAGACAATTGACGTGGTGGCTGCAAACACGACAGCTAACGCCTGCGAACTCTTTGCAACGGCATCACCAGAGCAGATGATAGCCCCCGATTAGAGGGCTGCCAGTACTTTACCTGCTGTGATCGCTACGCCAATGAAAGCCCACTTGCAGTGGCGGGATGGTTTCGCCCTCTGGCTGCCCCACCATCTCTGCATGAGCAGAGTGGTGAATCAGGGTTGCCTTGTTTGTCGATATTCCTGATAGCTGGTTATTGGCATGCTCGGGCCCGTTAAACCGTTGGATTTTTCCGTCCTGCCCAACAATCCAGAACCATTGCCCATTTAAAAAGACACGCACGGTGCACACAGAAAGACACGCAGAGGTGATTTGAATTTCCTCAACCTGTTTATTCGTCAGCTGTTTTGCAGTTAGAGTATTCATGTCTCCAGCATCGACGACATGCTGTGAATTTAACGTTATTACCCCTTCAGAAAACGCTGAAGATCCAGCAGACCAAAGGGCCATGACAGCTCACTGTCGCCAAGCGCAAGAACGGGGATCCGCTCCCCGTATTTAGCGATCAGTTCATCAGAAAGAGCCACATCAACCGCCTCGATCTCAATCCCGGGCTTCACTATGGCCAACATTTGAACCGCCTCCTCGCACAGGTGACAACCGATCGTCGTATACATAACGATGGATTCGCGACGGCCCATCATGGCGCCTCCACATGCCGGATGGCATACAGCACATGGATCTTTTCGTTGCGGCGAAAGTCCTCGGGAATACTCCAGCGAGTCAGATCTTCCACGTCATACCACTTGCGAATGGATTCATCGAGCTGGAAGCGGCGGTAGTTGCACGAAAAATACAGCACCCCACCCCGCTCCAACCGCTTCATTATTTTGCGGATCAAATCGCCATGGTGCTCTTCCACCACGAAGTCACTGCGGGACTTGTTATTGGAGAAGGTCGGCGGATCGCAAAACACGATATCGAACTGCTCGCGGCACTCATCCAGCCAGCGCATGGTATCGGAACGTTCCAGGGCATGCTGGTCCGTTGAAAAGCCATTCAACGCAAGGTTACTCGCCGTCCATTCAAGATACTTTTTGGATGCGTCTACCGTCACGGTACGCTTGGCCCCGCCCACTGCAGCATGCACGGTGGCAGAACCGGTGTAGGCGAACAGGTTGAGAAAACGCTTGCCGCCTGCCTCTTCGGCAATCCGCAAACGTACCGGTCGATGATCCAGAAACAGACCGGTATCCAGGTAATCCTGCAGATTGATCAACAATTGGGCCTGTCCTTCCCGCACTGGCCGGTAGTGACCTTGCCCATCCAGTTTCTGGTATTGCTGTTTGCCCCTTTGCCGTTCTCGCGTGCGCAGGTGGACCTGCTCGCGGTGCACGCCCAGCGCAGCCCTCACCGCCGTCACTGCCAGATCACGACGTGCTTTTGCTTTTTCCGGGTCCACCGTTTTCGGGGCCTTGAACTCCTGCACCAGTACCTGGTCACCGTAGATATCCACGGCCACATTGAACTCGGGGAGGTCTCGGTCATAAAGGCGATAGCACTGGATATCTTCGCGCTCCAGCCAGCGCCGCAGATGCTTGCCATTCTTGCGCAAACGATTAAGGAGCGGCTTGGCGTCTTCGGGGACCTCAAAGGCCGATTCATCGGCCACCCTGACCACCACCGGCGCAGCCAGTGAACGCGGCAGATAACGGCGGATAAAGTTGTTGAAGGGGCCATTCTTCAGGCGCCACTGGGTATCCAGCGTCATCCCGGTCCGGTCCATCACCTGCGCATCTGCCCCCAGTAAAATGGCGGTCCATTGCGGTGCCAGCACAGACACGATGCGCCCCAGACCCAGATGCAGCCATCCTGCCTGTTCCTGCTCGTCCAGGCGCTCGCCCCAGGGCGGGTTGGTGAGCAAGATCCCCTGTTCGGCAAAATCACGCTGGCGCAGGGCGCCCAGCTCACGGCGCTCAAAGTGAATGACCGCTCGAACCCCTGCCCGCTCCGCGTTTTGCTGGGCAAGTTGTATCGCCTTCAAATCGGCATCAAACCCTTTCAGCGACAGCGTAGGCACAGGCCGCTCAGCAGAGTTCGATGCCTCGGCCATGGCGGCTTCCCACAACTGCCGGCGACAACCCCGCCAATGTTGAAAACCATAATGGCGGCGGTTGGCACCTGCGGCCCGCCCAGCTGCCATCAAGGCCGCCTCGATCAACAAGGTGCCTGAGCCGCAAAAAGGGTCCAGCAGTGCGGCTGGCCGGTCTTTGCTGGCCCACCCTGCGGCCCATAGCATGGCCGCCGCCAGCGTCTCGCGCAGCGGCGCCCGACCACCGGCCAGGCGATAACCCCGCCGGTGCAACGGCTCTCCCGCCAGATCAAGCCAAAGGTGCGCTTCGTTCTGGTCCAACCGGGCCCTTACGCAACAGCTGCCACGGGGGTCACGGGAAATGGGGAAGGCATCACCCAGCGCCTGAATAAACCGCTTGGCGCTGATACGGTTATCGCCACGCACACCGAGACCATGCTCCACATGCACGTGCAACGGCGCATCATTGCCCACCAGCGCACGCCAGTCCTGGCTGGCGGCCAACTTTTCCGGGGCAATATCCGGAGTCAGTTGCAGGGTTGCCAGGGGCAATAACACCCGCTCAGCCAGCCGCGACCACAGGCACACCGTCAAGGCATCGGCACTGCCTCCACTGAACACCACATGCGCCTTGCCCGTTTCTGTTACCGGCATTCCCAGGTGGCTCAGTTCTTCGGCCAGCAACGGGGCCAACCCGGGCATGCTGGTAGCGACAAATTCCATTATCTATTCCTCATAAGTGACTGTTTTATGCACAGGAAGAATTTTTATCCATTCAATTTCAACCAGTTACATAAACTGTCATCGTGCTGTCCTTTATACGTCATATGCTTAAAGGACGGCCAGCATATTGCTACTTGGTATTCGACACACCCTGGTGCCTTTCCCATACTGAATGTGTCGACCCTGAAGATGAAGCCATTCATTACACGGGCATCGCTTTTGCCCGGGGGTCATTCTTTTGTACCGCTGTCTGTGAAAGGGAAAGCGTCTATGAAGCGACAAAAACGAAACAGAGACGACCGCGCCTATAGCCGGGGATACAACGCCGGCCTCGATGGAAAATCCCGTGAAGATTGCCCCTTCGGTGCGTTAAACGCACGAACTAACTGGATGGGGGGCTGGCGCGAAGGTCGCGCCCATTTCGCACAGGGTCTGCTGGGTGTAGCCAGCATCCAGAATCTGAAAAACATCGGATAACTCCTCAGTTCCTCATCGCGCCGACGCGTTCGCGCGCCGACCCACAGGGCCCCACCAGGGCCCTTTTTCATACGTATCAGAAAGTGAGGAAGGGCTATTTCCAACCCTTGGCAATCTCTCCAATCAATCCCGGCCCCTGGTAAATCAATCCGCTGTAAATCTGCACCAACTCAGCTCCCAGCCGCTGTTTCTCCTGCGCATCTGCCGCACTGTTGATACCGCCGACACCAATAATGGGAATTCTGCCTCTAAGCGCCGCGCTCATGGTTGCCAGTGCCTGATTGGCAATCGGGGTCAGCGGTGCACCGCTCAAGCCACCCTGCTCTTCGGCATTAGCCAGACCTTGAACGCCCTCACGGGACAGGGTGGTATTGCCCACACATACACCGTCAATACCATGCGCAACAAAGGCCTCAGCCATGGCATGCAGCTCTTCTTCCGTATTATCTGGCGCAATTTTGATCACCAGAGGAACCCGGCGACGGTGCTGCTGGTCCAGCCGGGTTTGCGCCTCACGGAGCGTGCCCAGCAGTTTATCCAGCGCTTCACCATGCTGAAGCTCGCGAAGCCCGGGAGTATTGGGGGAAGATACATTGACCACCAGGTAAGTTGCATAGGCATGCACCTTTTGCTGACAGGCAAGGTAATCCTGCACGGCATCTTCCACCGGGGTGTCTTTGTTCTTGCCGATGTTGATCCCCAGCACCCCTTTATAACGGCTGCTTTTTACGGCACCGACCAGATAATCCACGCCCAGATTATTGAAACCCATCCGATTGATGATGCCGCCCGCTTCAGGCACCCGAAACAGGCGTGGCTTCGGGTTCCCTGGCTGAGGTCTCGGGGTGATGGTGCCGACCTCAATGAAGCCAAAGCCCAGATCGGCCAAGCCGTCGATACAGTCACCGTTCTTGTCCAGACCCGCTGCGAGCCCAACCGGGTTGGGGAACTCAATGCCCATGACCTGACGGGGACGATGGGGTACAGCACCCGGCCACAACTTGCCCGCACGTTTGCGCAACATGGCCAGGGTGAGCTCATGGGAATGTTCAGCGGACAGGGAAAACAGCAACGGTCTGGCGAGGGAATACAACATCGATGGGCCCGAATCAGTGAAAACCGCCGGCATTATAGCCAACGGCTGTGGTGACTACGATGCTTTGTGTCGGACAGGAGCCTCGTCATCCGCTGAAGCCCCGATCCACGGCGTGTCCTCCACAGGGGGCACGGAGCTTTCTCAGTATCCTCTGGACCCTCTGTGAAAAATCATTCTTTTCCTCGTCGGCTGATCAGCGCATGGAAAGTGCGACCCAGAGGGTGAGCGCAGCCAGTCACCGACGCTCTTACGGGATGGTCTCTGTTGTGAGCCATTCCCTCAAATACGCGTCGACCACAAAAAAGGCCCGGCATAGCCGGGCCAATAACAACTAACGAAACCAGCGCGTCAGTTAGCCGCGTTGACGGGCTCGCGCTGCATTCGGCTTGAGCAGGAAACGGCCCAGCGCCGGCAGCAGCCACAGGGCGCCGATCATGTTCCACAAGAACATGAAGGTCAGCAGGATCCCCATGTCAGCCTGGAACTTGATGGAGCTGAACACCCAGAAAATCACACCCACGGCCAAGGTAATACCGGTGAAGGCAACCGCTTTACCCGTGGTTTTGAGGGTTTCCTTATAGGCGTCTTCCAGATCCATACCCTGTTTCAGGTATTCCGAAAGCTTGCTGTAAATGTAGATGCCGTAGTCCACCCCGATCCCCACACCCAGTGCGATGACCGGCAAGGTCGCCACTTTTACACCAATACCCAGCTGGGCCATCAGTGCCTGACAGAGAATGGAGGTCAGCCCCAGCGGCACGATAATACAGATCACCGCACGAATGGAGCGGAAGGCAATCAGCACCAGCACCGAAACGACCGCATAGACCAGCGCCAGCATCGGGTACTGGCTGGCTTCGATGGTCTGGTTGGTGGCCGCTTCCACACCCGCATTACCGGAAGCCAGCTTGAACTCCACCACGTCCGCGTTGTTACGGGTTTCGGCGAAATCAGCCACCGCCTTGGTCACACGATCCAGCGTTTCCGCCTTGTGGTCATCCAGGAACACATACACCGGAGTCAACGAGCAATCCAGGTTGTACAGGCTGTCTGGCATGAAGCTCATGACATTGTTCAGGGCGTACTGGTCACGGGAGATGGTTGCCCACTTCATGGAACCTTCGTTCATGTTGGTGGCAATCATCTTGGTGGCTGAGGAGATCGTGGTGACATCCTGCACCCCTTCCACGTTCTGCAGTGTCCAGGCCATGTCATCAATCGCCTGCATCGCCTGATAAGTGTTACAGGACTCCACCGGGGTCTTGCCCATCACCACCAGCACGTCGGCACTGACCGAGTAGTTGGACACCAGGAAGTTCACGTCATGGTTATAACGATAGCGATCCTTGGGCTCATAACCGCGCGGGCAATCCATTTCCTCACAGGGGTCCGGCCACAATTCAGGCGCGCCCTTGTCCAGGTCCCCGATTTTCAGATCCTGACTCAGGTAGATACCACCGGCATAACCCACAACGGCAACCAGAATGGACAGTGCTGCAAGCGGTGTACGGGTGAAGCGCGAGAACAGGGCTGCCAGCGGATGATCTTTCTTCTCCCCTGCCTGAATCTTGCGTACCGAAGCATTACTTACGCCCAGGTAGGACAGGAACATCGGCACAATCACCAGGTTGGTGATAATGATCACCGCCACGCCAATACTGGCCGCCATGGCCAATTCACGGATCACCCCGATATCAATCATGTACAGGGTCAGGAAACCGATCGCATCCGACACCAGCGCCACCATGCCCGGCACACACAGCGCCTGGAAGGTGGAACGCGACGCATCCAGTGACGACATGCCGGAGGCGGCATAGTTGGCCAGGGTATTGACGATCTGCACACCGTGGGACACCGCAATGGCGAAGACCAGGAAAGGCACCAGCATCGAGTACGGGTCAATGGTAAAGCCCAGACTGCTGACAATGCCCAGCTGCCAGATCACCGCCACAAAAGAACAAAGTGTTACGGTCAAAGCACTTCGCAGACAGCGAGTGTCGATCAACAACAGAACGGCGATCAAACCGAGAGTCAGGAAGAAAAACATGGCCACTTCCTGAGCAGCGGCCATCACATCCCCTGCTTTCTTGGCCAAACCGACGATATGAATACGTACGTTCGGGTACTTTTCCTGATAGGTGCTACGAATCTCTTCCAGGCTGGCTGACAGTTCAGGAATATCCACACCGCCATCCCCAAGCGCATCCAGCAGATGAGCATGAACAACACTGGACTGGAAGTTATCCGCTACCAGGCGTCCGACCTGCCCCGAGCGCAGCACGTTAGTGCGAAGTTGCTCCAGAGAATCGGCAGACCCATCATAACCGGCAGGAATCACCTCCCCACCCTGGAACCCCTGCTCCGTCACCTCGTTCCAACGAACATTGCTGGTCCACAGGGAACTGATCTTGCTGGGATCCACACCTTCAAGGGCAAACACCTCATCGGTGATTTCCTTTAGCGCGGCCATGTAATCTTCATTGAAAAGATCGTCACCTTTGGTTTCGGCGACAATCAACCGCACGTCATTACCCAGGCTGAGGTCATTCTTGTGTTCAAAATAATTCTGGATATAAGGGTGGTCCAGCGGGACCATTTTGCTGATATCCGTATTGAGCTGAATCTTGCTTGCCTGAATACCCAGAAGGACAGTAGCGGCAATAAAGAGCAGCAATATAACCGGACGGACCTTGAACAAGGCGCCGGCGATAGATTGAGAAATTCGACCTGACATTGCTGTGCTCCCTTATTTCACGTCTTCAATCACACGCAGACCGCCTTGACCGGCGATCAGGACACCGCCACCGATACGGGGCAGCACTGCGGAGATGGATTCACGGTCCGGCAGGAACCGCAGGGAGAATGACTGGCCGTCATCATGACTGGTAAGGATGCCTCCAGCATTGGTCACCAACACAACGCTGCCATCAGCCAATACCGCACCGTCATTAACGCCACGAGTCAGCTTGGTCGGGATTTTTTTCCAGCTAACACCTCGATTGGCAGACAACCAGACATTGCCTTGCAACCCGTAAACGAGAACCTGGTAGTCTGAAATTGCTGTCACACCAAACAGCGTTCCATCGTAGGGGCTGTCAAGCTGGGTCCAACTGGCACCCTTGTCTGTGGAGCGAAAAATAACCCCTTTCTCCCCCACTACGTAACGATCATCACTCTTCGGCGCATCTGACATGGCATATAGATGCCAGCCATCGCTGTTCTTCATGCGAGCGGCCTGCTTGCTCCAGGTGTCACCGCCGTCAGAGGTCTCCAGGTAATAGCCATAGCCACCCACCGCAACCGCTTTATCTTTGCTTTCACAATGCACATCCAGCAAAGGAGCACCCGAGGTATCGACCGGGGCAGACGAGGCTTCTTCGTAGGGATCGTCGCTATAAAGATCATCCCCATAATCGTCGTCACCATAGGGATCACCATAGATATCATCCATGGACAGATCATCCAGCGGCTCTTCCTCAACATCAGAGGACTCTCCTCCACCCAGTGGATCACTGTACTGAAGTGTCCAGGTTTCCCCTCCATCATCCGTGCCCAACACAACGGCATCGTGGCCAACTGCCCAACCATGACGGGCATCAGCGAAGCAGACTGCTGTCAGCAGGACTTCCGAAGGGGCGACAGCTGTCTTCCAGTGTCCGCCTTGATCATCGGAGAAAAGGATTTTGCCGCGATCACCCACGGCAACAACCCGGCCCCCGGCATCAGCGAGATCCAGGTACGCATTGGCCGCCACCAACGGTGCCTCATTATCAATATACGGTGCCGCCAATAGAGGCGAAGACAGCAAGGCACCCGCTGCCATAACAAGTATTTTTTTCATTGTCCCATCTCTTCCCGATGGCCTCTGACAAGAGGCCGAGTACAAAACGACCGGGATCCTTCAGGGTCCCGGCCGCTTTGTGGATACTGACATTACGTTGTCAGCCTTTTCTTCTGATTAGCGACCACGACGGCGCAATGCTGCCGGGTGGAAGTAACGGTCACCCGGTACAGGCTGGCTGTAGTCCAGAATCGAGGCTTCTTCGTTATCGAGGAACTGTACGTGATAACGCTGGGCACGCAGGTCGTGGAATGCATCAAGAGCAGTCCACTGGGTAGGCACCTCGTAGTAGTTCTTGATGAAGGCAAGGCTAACGCGCCACAACTCACCACGACGGTCGTACTGGTCGATGGCGGCAATTTGCCAGGAGTCTTCATCAATGTAGAAGCGACGCTTGGTGTAAATGTGGCGTTCACCATCTTTCAGATTGGCTTCTACCACCCACACACGGTGCAGCTCCCAACGCTGGTAATCAGGATTCACGTGCCCCTTCTGCAGCAGGGTCTCGTATGAAACATCCGGGCTATCCAGCTTGTAATTGTTGTAGGGGATAAACATTTCAACCGGCTTGTCATGCACCAGAGACCAGTTGTACTTATCCGGGGCCCCGTTGTACATGTCAGTGTCATCTGCCGTGCGCAAGCCATCGGAAGCAGCGATCGGCGTATCGTAAGCCAGGTTTGGCGCACGACGAACCCGCCGTTGACCAGCATTGTAACCCCAGGCCTGACGCGGCATTTTCTTCTGGTCCAGCATTTCATGGACCAGTACCGCACCACCCGCCAGGCGCGCAGGCGCCTTGGTAAAGGAAAGGTAATAGAAAATGATGTTGTCCAGGCTATCAAAATTGTACTTGGGGTCGTAATAGCGGAAATACACTTCCTGCTGAGACGTAATCAGGGAGTAGGCACCGCTGCGCTGAACAGCAACCTCAGAAGCCCGACGCACTACATACAGACCCCGCCACCGCAGGATATGGTTCCAAATGGCCTGAAGCGCCTTGTCTTCGTTGGAGCCACTCAAAATCGGGAAAGGAATACCACCAAAGGCATTATCCACGCCGGTTTCGCCCAACTTGGCTTTGCTCGCATTACTCTTGGTGTTGTCATAAACCCACTGGGGGGCAGAAGTGGAGCGGTGACTCGGATACACATTCAGTTTGAAGGTATCCGGGTAAGTTTTCAGCATTGCCTTGACACCATCAGGCACTTTGTCAGCGTACTGGCCAACATTCTGTGCAGTGATTGTCAGGGCAATCTTGTCACTTTTGTAAGGGTCAGGATGGTGCTGGCCCGGGCTGGTGTATTCCTTGGGGATATCCTTACGCTGAATCCCTCCGGTCCAGTCCGGGATACCCAGGCCTGTAGATACTGCCTTGCCGTTACCTTTTACCTGAGCCCCAAAGGGCGTCAGGCTGGAGGTACCCAGCTTGCCAGCTTCTGATGCGGAAACGGCCGCCTGTACATTGGCCGCTACGCTCAGTGACAGCGCCAAAGCGCTGCCCATTGCGGTCAATTTCTTCAACATGATTGCTCTCCGTGAAATCGGGCCGCACCCGCGGCCCGCAAAAAATTAGAAAGAGTACTTAACAGAAACCGAAGCGTTGTTTCGGTCGGCCAGTTTGTTGGAATATTTGGCACCCCAGAAGCTGGTGCCAGACAACGCCACTTCCAGGTTGTTCAAGTACACAAAATCCAGACCCAATGTGGCAGCTTTACGACCTTCCATAAAGTTGCCGCCAATCGGGGAATTACCGTCAACATCATGTGCAAGACGAACACTCGGGCTCATGGAGATACCCGCAAAGATATTGTTGTATTCCGCTTTTACGACAGCACGGTAACCCCAGGAAGTATCATCAAGGTAATACTTGTCTGGATCATCGGGGCTAAGGATTTCGGCTTCGGAGCTCAAGATTGCCGCTGTGGAGTTGTATTGCACGTCAGAAGTTTCCAGCCCGTCGATATGCTCAACGCCCAGTTCCAGAAGCGCAACCAACCCATCTGTTCTCAGGGCGGGCCCAAAATTGAAGATGCTGACCAGAGAACCGTTGTAGCTATCTACCTCATCATAGAAGTAGTAAAGCTGTCCCGCCTGCACTGATTCATTGCTGTCAAGACAGCTACCGCCTAACTCAGCACGAACACAATGAGGAGTAAGATCGCCCAATGTCGGAGCTGGGTTGGCCGCCGCTGCCGCCAGGGATTGAATCAGGTTATCACCAACCTCGTTAATGATGGCTCGGTTAGGTCTATAGGCAATTTCACCGGCCAGGGAGATATTCCCCAGACTGGTGTTGAAACTACCCCCGATCATATCCTGATCTTCCACATAGGCCATCTGATACTCAGTGGTATCAATGGTCTGGGCAATATTGGCAGGACCGCCCGTATTCAGTTGATTGATACGCGCCCCGACAACCGGGGTACGAGCGTGGGTACGGGTGTAATAGAGGGCAAACTCGGTGCCGTTGAGGTTTTCAGCAAAGTAGCGGTAAGCCAGACCAAACTGGCCACTGTCGCTGGCTTCCTTATCCCGCATACGGTTAACCGTTACCTGTGTAGCTTCGTATTGATAATTCGGACCATAGGTAGCGTTGGTATAAGCGGCAAAGGCATTTTCCAGGCCGGGCACTCCCGCCCCCAGAGCCACCACACGACCATCAATGATCACGTTATCAGCACCCTTGCCCGGGAAGGCATCATGGGTGGAGAAATAAGTACCAGAGGGAGCATCCTCAGAATTCTTCCACTCAAACTGATAAAACGCTTCAATGGTGGAGTTGAAGGTCAGTCCGTAAGAGAAGTAGAGACTATCGAGGGGCAGCAGGGCTTCCTTGATTTCTGAGCCTGGCAACCGCAGAGCGTTCAGATCAAAGTAATTGGCAGTGTTAACACCATTCTGCATGAACAGCGCCTCACCCCAGTTAATTACCTGTTGCCCAAGGCGCACGTTAAGGGGGCGCTCGAACAGATCGAAGTTGGCCCAGACGTACGCATCCAGCAAACGCGCACGCTCACCGGCGTAACGTTCTGCATCCTTCGTGAAATCATCTCCGACACCGTTATTAGCGTAGTCGGAATAGGTGGCATAACGGGTAAAACCGTTGCCGGGCACAAAGGGAGAAGACGGGTTCAATATGCCGCCATCATGCCCACCATCCATGATCTCCTGATCATAGAAAGCGGTTCCCCTGAGGAACATGCCATATTTGCCTTGCCAGCTCAGATCCAGTTCCGGGGTAATCTTGTACACCAGCGACGCAAGGCCAGTGTCAAAATTGTTGTTCGCATCGTTTTTGTTGATCTGGCTGCCGTAACCCGCAGCAGTCATGTCGACTACATCGCCAGTCGCGGCAAGCATGCTGTCCTGTCCCTCAGTACGGAACAGCGCCCCTACAGACAGGGTGGTATCAAGCCGGCCTTGCCAGTCGGGATTGTCAAATTCCAGTTGAACAGCTGAAACGGGTGAGGTCAGACCACTGAGTGCGGTTACACTGGCCACAGCCAGCGCAAGCCTGGTCTTGCGCAGGGGATTATTATTCATTCTAGCTACTCCGAGTCGCCATATACGGCTATTTATTGTTCTTGCGCGCTGCTGACTCTCCCATGATGCCCGCACCAGGTCCCATCATTCTTCCTGATACGGTTCAGCATCGCACTAATGCATAATTCTTACACATCACAGCTAAAAATGAATCCCCCCCTGAAAGCTGATTTACGACCAGCCAGTCACGGGCTACAGCGGGAGATTCATCAATAGGCAAACTTTAGCATTTCAATTGCTTAGCACTCTACCCAGCACCTCCGACAGATTGGCAGAAGCCCCCTTCTTTACCGACTCCAATTCGGCTCGCAGTTTTCCCTGAAGTTCAGCCTTCAAGCGCGGCAAGCGAGCTGCTGCATTGGCAATTCGGGCCGCAATCTGTGGGTTGAGGGCGTCCACCTTTGCCAACATCTCGGCAAACAGTCGATAGCCACTGCCATCCTCCGCATGGAAAGCCGCCGGATTACTGCCGGCAAAGGCTCCCACCACAGATCGCACCCGGTTGGGTGTAGCCCAATCAAACGCCGGATGCTGCAACAGCCCGCGCACCCGCTCCACCTGATCTGTCCCGCCTGCCGAGGCCTGTACCGAGAACCACTGATCCATCACCAACGCCTCGTCTTTCCAGCGCTTTTCGAACTGGGCCAGCGCCTGCGCAGCCCCGGGCAATTGATAGTGCACCAAGGTGCGCAGCGCCCCCAGTTCTTCCGACATGCACAGCGGCAGCTCAAACAACTCCACCGCAATGCGCTCTGCTTCCGGGTGATCGCCCGCCGCAAGATACTCCAGCGCCAGATTGCGTAGCTGGCGACGCCCCATGGCAACGCCATCCATTTGCAATTCGGTAGCGAGCAATGATTCTGACAGCTCCAGCCATTGCGACTGAAGCGCATGACCCAGCGCCCGCCTCAAGGACCGGTGCGCCACATGCACCCGCCCCGGATCCAGCGGTACATGACGATCCCCCAGGGCCACTTCTGACGGCAGAGCCAACAGTAGCGCAGCCTGGGCTGCATCTTCCCCGGCTCGCGCAATGACCTGGTCAAGCACTGCCGCCAACTGGTTCGCCTCCTGTTCGGCAGCTTGCGCAACATTTGCAGTGCCGCCCTCGCCCTTCACCAAGCGATCCAGCGCCGCAAAGTAGAGCTCCCGCGAGGCCGCCCATCGGCAATATCCATCACTGTCATGGGCTAACAAGTGCTCAAGCTGCCCGTCCTGATAATCATGCTGCAGCACCACTGGAGCCGAAAACCCTCGCAGCAAGGAAGGCGTGACCCCGGAGACGCCAGGAAAGACGAAACCCTGTTCCTGCTGGTCCACAATCAACACGACTTCACGGCGACCCTGCTCATCCAGTATGACCGGCTCACCGTCACGATCGAGCAGCGCTATTCTCACCGGAATCACCACTGGCAATTTCTCTGCCTGCCCCGGAGTCGGCGGTGTTTGTTGTCGGAAATTCAGGCTGTAGCCATGCTCGTCCTGCGTCGCCGTCACCGACAAGACCGGTGTGCCTGCCTGGCTATACCAGCGCTTGAACTTGCTCAGGTCCAGCCCTGAAACTTCTTCCATGCAGGCGACAAAATCGTCACAGGTGACCGCCTGACCATCGAAGCGCTCGAAGTACAGATCCGTGGCCTTGCGAAACCCCTCTGCGCCAAGCAGGTGGTACTGCATGCGCACAATCTCGGCCCCTTTCTCATAAATCGTCAGGGTGTAGAAGTTATCAATTTTCTGATACTCGGAAGGCCGCACCGGATGAGCCATCGGCCCCTGGTCTTCCGGAAATTGATGATTCACCAGAAAATCCACATCCTCGACACGCTTTACCGCCGCAGAGTTCATGTCCGCCGAGAATTCCTGATCACGGAATACGGTAAACCCTTCTTTCAGGCTCAGCTGAAACCAGTCCCGGCAGGTCACCCGGTTACCGGACCAATTGTGGAAATATTCATGGGCAACCACCGATTCCACCCGCTGAAAGCCCGCATCGGTTGTGGTCGCCGGGTGCGCCAGGACACAGGAGGTATTAAAGATATTCAGCCCCTTGTTCTCCATGGCTCCCATATTGAAATGACTCACCGCTACGATCATGTAGATATCCAGATCGTATTCCCGACCATAAGTCTGCTCGTCCCAGCGCATGGCCTGCTTCAGCGATTCCATGGCGTGATCCAGCTTGTCCAGGTCACGGTGCTCGGCGTACAAGCGCAATGCGACTTCACGACCAGACATGGTGTTGAAGGTATCTTCCAGACAGGCCAGGTCCCCTGCCACCAAGGCAAACAGATAACAGGGTTTCGGGAACGGATCCTCCCAGGTCACCCAATGTCGTTCACCGTCTTCACCACTGGCGACAGGATTACCGTTGGAAAGCAACAGCGGGAAGCGTGCCCTGTCCGCCCGAACGGTGGTGGTGAACCGGGACAACACATCGGGGCGATCCGGAAAAAAGGTAATGTGGCGAAATCCTTCAGCCTCACATTGCGTGCAGTACATACCCTTCGACAGGTACAACCCCTCCAAAGCGGTATTTTTTTCCGGCTCGATATCTACCACCGAGCTCAGCGTACAACGCTCAGGCAAGCCGTCCACGGTGAGCAGGCCAGCCTCATAGCGGTAGCTGGCCTCGTTCAGGACCACGCCATCCAGCGCCAACGATCGTAATGACAGCCCTTCGCCATTGAAGGTCATACTCGAGACACCCGCAGCATCCGCGTGCCGCTGCAGCACCAGCTCACTGCTGACGGATGTCACACCATCATGAATGTCGACGTCCAGTCGCACTTCATCAACCCGGTACGCGGGCGAACGATACTCATCAAGACGCGTGGTTTTCACAGCAGAATGCGCTGTTTCCATTAGAGACTCCTGCGAGGGGATATGGCGGGTATCTTACCGTGTACCCAAAACAACAACACCCCGCCGGGGCGAGGTGTTGTTGGAACACGTCAGTAGCAGGCAAACTCAGGGAGCTGGCGCCTCCACATCTGCAGCAGCCTGACTGCCAACGGCAACCTGGGCGCCATTGGACAACACAAAGCTCACCACCTGGGCCTGAAGTTCAGCGGTTACCTGCGGCGCACCGCCAGAAGGTGTCAGGAGGGAAGCGTGGCCACCCGCTGTCATCTTCACGATGCCAGGCGTGGAAGTCACATTCGCGGCTCCAGCGCCAAGCTGATTGGCACCCGCCAGAGAAGCAAGCCCCTCTGTTCCCATCAAAGGTAGCGCAGGATCGCCGTTCGGCACGACGGTATCACCATTGATTTGCTGCAATAGAACCGGAACGTTCAGGCTATCAAGAGTGCTTGCGAAATTCACCGGATCACCTGACGCCATGGTGCTCTGGGCAACGTACAGGAATCGCTGGTAGTCCTCGCTGGTGGATTCAACACCGTTAGCCGCCAAACCCGCCTGAATCCGCGGACCAAAGGTCGGCGAAGTATTCAGCAGATGCGCCAGCTGAGACCCGCCAGCAGAGCCCACAAAACCGACCACCGGGTTCAGGTTGCTGCCAAAACTTGCGTCATTGCTCATGGCGATCTGGTTTACCGTGCTGAACACTGAACCCACAATGGAACCCAGTGACACACCCACAACCGTCACATTGTCAGTATTCAACGAACCGTTGCCATCAATGTCCAGGGCACTAATGGCTTCCAGGCTGGCGTTCAGGTTAAGCAAGTCCATTACTGATTGGCGAAGATTGTCACGGGTATTTGTCAGATCAGCCAGATTGATGAACCAAGCACCAGAACCGTCCAGAGCGGTCGGGTTGGCAAAGTTCATTGCTGCCGGGTTCCCGCTCGCATCCTGAGCCACATTGAAGTGACGCTCATGCAAGCCATCACCATACAGTGTCTGGAACGGAATCAGCTGGCTGTTCTCTACATTAAGGGCTGCAGCAAATGCACTGTTGGCTGGTACACCATGAACCGGCAAATCGATGGCCACTGTGGCAATACACTTGGAGGCAAGTGTATGACCCAGCGCCATCACAGAAGTCCGGTCGCTGGTGATGCCATGCACGTAAATCACCGTGGGGTAACCGGTGTTATCACGCACTTGGGCACAGCTCGCACCACCCAACTCCGCAGGCGTCGCCGCCGGGTTCGGCAACGTTACCTGCAGGGGGACAGTCTCATCGCCGGTCTTCGCGGCAAACGGATAGCGGTAGGTCACATTGTAGGTGCCATCCACATCCATCGGAGGAATGCCATTACCCAGCTGGGAGCCCAGCACCTGGTCTGCACTCCAGTCAGTCTGCAGGTAGCTCAGGTCAGCGGCAGAGGCCGGAGCCTTCTGGTAATAAGGCAGATCAATCGCACCGGTATAAAGCGTACCCACATCAGCCGCCAGGGCACCTTGAGTCAGGGTACCAAAATCGACACCGGTAGCCGCGTTGACCGCCACAGTCCGGGCTTTAGGGGTACTTAGTACAGGCTCAAGCGCTGCTGCGTTGGCGGCGGCGGCACTGGGGTCCGCTCCTGCATCCACTTGTGATTGATAGATGGCAGCACGCGGGGCAGCCATGGCCACCAGCGGAGCCAGCGGGTCGGTCGTGGTAAAGGTGTAGGAAATCACCACCGAATCTTTTGCTTCATCCATATCGGTGTGTAGACCGGCACCCATCAGCACCCCTGCGGCAATGGTCTCCCAGCCCTGCACAGCAGCCCGAACCGGCGCCAGAGTGGCCGGCAGCGCAGGCTCATTGGCACCCATGATGCGGTAAGAGGCAGAACCCCCAACCTGATCACCCGAAGTATCCATCAACCCTTCGGTCAGAAATACGAGATACTTGGTTTTGGCCTGAAGCGGGGCCACCGGGGTAATGCGCAAGGTGTTATTGCTGCCACCGCCAACCGATTCCACGCTGGCAGTAAAGGCTGTAGTGGCCATCAGAGAAGCGTTGATTCCCACGATATTGTCCGGGTTCAATGCATCCCCATCACCACCGGAGGTATCCAGCGGCACCAGGAAGATATTCGGCGCACAACCGGCACCCATGGCAGCCTGGATAGGCGTACACAGGCTGGCAGCGTCAATGCTGCCCTCAAACGCAATATCGAAATAGGCTGAAACGGAGAAGCCGTCCAGCTTGTTCACCGCTGCCTCAATCGCATTTTCGGGCACACCCACATTGGCCGTACCGTCGCTGGTTGCCGCAGCTGCAAAAATCAGGTCGGTATTGAGAGGCAGATCAGAGGTAATGGGATCAAAACGGGGATGCGTACCCAGGTAGGTCGCGCCTTCGCTTTGATCAGGAACTGTATCACTGCCGCCACCACAGGCGGCCAGAGCCATAGCGACTGCCGCAGGCAGTACTTTCTTGTAGATATGCATGGGTTCTCCCAAACCGATTGTTATCTAATTATTTTCTGCCGAAAAGCCGGCAAAGGCGGCTAAACTCCACCGTCTCCCGAGGCCTGCATCTACGCCCACTTACTGAGGATTACAGGACGCCGCATAAGAAGATTACAGTATGAGCCGTGGCATACCAATGGGGAAAACACGACAACCGCAGGAAAAAGAGACTGTTAGAAGCAAAAAAACGACGACCCGTCGGTCACGTGCATAATTATGCAAGCCTGCGATTTTCTATTGCAGGGTATCCGGACCTCTCAGCGTCACAGGCTGCTCCTCGGCCTTGCCTGAATCACTCTTGCAGGCCTGCTCCATATACCCCGTGCGCTGCTCTTCAGGCAGGTGTTTTGCCTCCCAGGTCAGCACGGCCTGCATACACATCTCGCGCTGCTCTTTTGAGAGCACGCGGCCATCAGGCCACTTGCCCAGCTCCACGGCGCGACGCATGTTGTCACAGATCTCTGGGGTCATGGTGGCAATCAGGTCTTCGAAGCTTTGATAACTCATGATGTGTTCCGGTTTCAAATGCATCATGGCGGAGATCGGCGCACGCCGATTTCTGCCCTACGACAGGCTTTTGCCCGTCTTGTGACTTTCGCTATTCACTGAAACTGCAGTTCAGTTGCTATCGCCAGGCCGGGTACTCCAGCCCAGTTTCGAGCGGCAGGCCTGATAGAAGTCGTGCCCCGGCGGGTGAATGAGACGCAGCCGGTGGGGCTTCTTCTTGATGGCAATAATATCATCCACCTGCAGGCGAATCCCCTCTGTGCCGTCACAGCTGACAAGAGGACGTACTTTTTCAGTGGTGATGTGGATCTTGATCTCACTGTCCCCCGCGACCACCAATGGCCGGCTGGTGAGGGTATGCGGATTCAAGGGCACCAGCACCATGGCATCCAGCTTGGGGTGCATGATCGGGCCACCACCGGACAAGGCATAGGCTGTGGACCCCGTAGGCGTGGACACAATCAGGCCATCAGACCGCTGGGCGTAGACGAAATGGCCGTCAATCATGAGTTCGAAGTCGATCATGTGCACGCTGTCACCGGACAGCAACACCACATCATTAAGGGCCGCGCCCTCGCCGACCACGGTCTTGCCACGACGCACTTCAAGATCCAGCAGGAAGCGGCGCTCGGTGGTGTAATCCCCATCCAGCACCTGCCCGACCCGGGACTCAATCTCGGAAGGAAGGATATCGGTCAGAAAGCCCAGGTGCCCGCGGTTAACCCCCAGCACCGGAACATCGAAACGCGCCAAAGTACGAGCGGCCCCCAACAGACTGCCGTCACCACCAACGACAATGACCAGATCACAGGCCTCCCCCATCTGCGCCGGACTGGCCGCTTGCAGCCCCATCTCAGGCAAGCTGGAGATAATGTGTTTGTCGAGGATCACGGTGCAATCCCGTCCATGCAGGAAGTGAATCAGCTGGCGCAGGGAATACAGCGCCTGCTCACTCTCCGAACGGGCAATCAGCCCAATATTGCGAAACTTGTCTTGCGCCACGGAAATCCCTGGGGCAGCGGTTGCTGCAGCCGGTTGCGGGGGACGCTACCGGCGGCAGCCATCACCCCTGAGTGAGGTACTCGTTCAGGGTAGCAGCATTGGCATTTAGCCCGCCATCCAGAACGATTACGTCCAAACCGGCGTTTTTTAACAGAAAAGCGGCCGTTGCGCTACGGCGGCCGGTGTCACAATAGGCCACATAGGTCTTGCTCGGATCCAGCAGGCGGGATTTCAGGCGCAGCACATTCAGCGGCATATTGGTGGCGCCGACCAGATGCTCCTGATCAAACTCATCACTGGTTCGCACATCCAGCCACCAGGCACCACGATCCACGGATTCCAGCACTTTGTCCGCCGCCATGGTATTAATAATAGGTTCACGCAGCAGGGCATCGAAATCCTTGCGATCCAATTTCATCAATACCCCATCCGTAGCCATGGTCACGGTGGCGTTTCGGGGCTTACCGGACAGCAGAGCCTCTTCACCAAACCACTGCCCCTCCTCCAGCATGGCCACCGGGGTCGGCTCACTGTCCCCCATACTGATGGAGACCTCGCACACACCTTCTTTCAGTATGTAACAGCAATCAGCAGCCTCTCCCTGGCGAATGATCACATCGCCTTCCTTCTGACGGAACGCGCGCAGACGCCGGAATATTTCGAGGATGTTGGTGGGGGGAACCCGGTGAAACAGTTTGGACTTGAGCAGACGAATCATCCACTCGCGATCGTTCTGGTAGGCAGAGTTGGCGTTGATGTCCAGAATCACGTAACCGGCAGACTGGTCCCAGGAGAGAATGGTATCCAGCCGAAAACTGTCAAACCGCACCACACTTACTTCCCCCAACGCTCGTGCAGTACTACGGCGCGGCTGGGCATGATCCAGCGGGTGCCAGGATGCCGTATCGCCAGCGCTGACCACCTGCGTTTTCCCTTCTTCATCTGTCAACTCGACCTTGCCACTCAACAGATAAATCGTGGTGTTGTCCTGATCCCCCAGCGAAAAAAGGACATCTTCTGACAAATAGCGGCACACCTCCTGCTGATCCAGTAACCAATCGAGCTGATCACCAGACAAGGCATTCACGGGCACAAAGGTCTGTAGAAGGCTTTTATCAATGGACTCGCGTGCCATATCCGCCACTCCCGATATTTTGCTTATTTCTGTTATTGAGGTTTATCTGCGGTAACTTCTGCAAGAACCCTACCAGTTCCCGACAAACAGGGCGCATGCCGCCCTTTCGCACTATCGAAATCTCAGCACGTTGTCGATGGCGGAATCATTGCGACAATTCGGACAACGATTGGCGTTACAATCCGAGACTCCCGGTTTGAACTGATTGGGCACCTCTACACGAATGACCCGCTTGCCACAGGCCTGCCCATCCTGGCCAATACCCACCTGACAAACCGGATTTTCGTAATGCGCCAGCCAGGCGCGGTAATGGTCTTCGGTCACCAGGCACTTGCGCGCAGCAAACGCCACCGGGTTTTCCATGTAACCGGCAATCTGATTGGCAGGGATAGAGATGTGGCCCGCACCGGGGTGAAAAGCGATAAAGCTGAGACCCAGCTCCTCGAGCTTCTCCAAAACTTTCTGGGCGCCACTATTGGCTTCCTTGGCCTGATTTCGCTTCAGCGCAGTCACTTCCTCACGGAGCTCACCGATCAAATCATCACGGTTGAGCACGTCCATTTCCTTGGCATGGATCTGCTCGGCCAGGCGAGCGCGCTCTTCTTCCAGGCGCTGCTCCAGAGCCAGTTTGTACTGTTCGGTCAGCACCTCCAGCTCACTGCCCTGATTTTCGCTACGTCGACTTTGCTCTTCCAGGCTCTGGTTCAACGACAGCACCTGGGCCTTGAGCGACTCATTCTGCTCTCTCAGGGCGCCATTCTGGGATTTCAGCGCCTTGAACTGCCCCATCACTTTTTCAATCTGGGCATTGAGGATTTCTTCCTTCTGCTGCGCAGAATAACGCAGCTTTGCCGCCTCTTCGGACTGGGAGTTTTCCAGGGTCTGCACCCTCAGACGCAACTCCTTGATAATCCGGGCAAGCCGCACCCGCTCTTCGTCATCTTTTTTGCGAACCTCTTCGTCGGCCTTGACAGCGGGAGCGGCCGGTACCTCCTGAGCGCCAAGTACAGGCGGCGCAATGGATGGCGGCTCCATATCATCATCAAGCTCCAACCCCATCTTGGAGCCTCGGTCATAAATGGTATCGCGGATAGCAATAAAGTCGTTGGCGCCGGGCTTCATGCCCGGATCCCACAGTTGGTCCTGGTGCCAGGCCACCGGGCACTGGCTGCGGCAAGCAAGACGAACCGGTCCAGCCCCCATATCCGGCCCCTGGGCCGCATGCTCGACCAGATGGCGAAGCGGCACATTCCAGGTCGTATCAGCCATTCCGTCTTCATCGAAGTCAATGGTAAACAACACCAGACCTCGCACCTTCAATTGGCCATTCACAACACAATAGGCGCCACGCACCTCTTTGTCGGCGAACTCCGGCACACCGACCATCCCGTCCAGAATGGCTTCGAAGTCGGAATACAGCATACTCTTGCTGATCCCTCGATGATCAAAAAACAGAATGGCTTCGGATGTCACCGCAGATGAAGACATGAAGTGCCCTTCCTTTCCCTGAATTATTGTAGTTGCCGCCGCTGCCTTACCCCGTCACACCCAAAGTGACAAACACAGCACGGTTCGGCCAATTATAGTCAGCCACATCAGAAAGAGTGTGACCTGAATGGCAGATAAAAAAAAGCAGACATCAGGAGGCATGACCCATACAGGTCAATTCGTTAGAACAGAGGGGAAGTCGAATAACAAGGCAGGCGCAGAGAGGAAAATCGCTGATGGGCAACCGTGCGGGAGGAGACGTTAAAGCTCCTCACCGTCATCGGCCCAATCATCATCTTCCAGCCATTCTTCCAGGCTTTCCATCAACTGCTTTTCTTCCAGACGCTCTTCAAAGAGTTCTTCCATTGTCATTTCCTTTTTTGTCATTTCACATGTCGTCCAAATGATTAGACACAGGAAAGGTGACAAGTTCATTAAAGGCGAGAATGGCAACAGGAGGCGCGGGGATGACGTGGGCAGTAAAGCCTGAAACAGAAAAGGCCCTCATTTCTGAGGGCCTTTTCTGCGAATAGTGGCGGAGCGGACGGGACTCGAACCCGCGACCCCCGGCGTGACAGGCCGGTATTCTAACCAACTGAACTACCGCTCCACATTCCTTTCGGAATTCTTTCAAATTTTGGTGGGTGATGACGGGATCGAACCGCCGACCCTCTGCTTGTAAGGCAGATGCTCTCCCAGCTGAGCTAATCACCCATGTTCGCGTCGCTGCGAAGTGGGCGCCATTTTAGGGATTGGGCCGGGGGTGTCAACGGCTTTTTGCAGAAAAATGTTCGTTTGCCTACAAAATGCGCTAAACGGGCAATTCTTGGGCAAAACGGCCAGAAAACCACCGCAAAATCAGTCGCCTGCCGCCTCCAGCGCCTCAATCTTGCGCTTTGCCTCTTCCAGGGTGAAGCGCCCTGGCAGGTTCTGCCCATTGGGCCGCGCAACAAGGTAATGATGCACATCCAGCGCCCAGGTCTGACGATTGAGCTCCCCTTCCTCGATGATGCTGTAGCCCGTTTGCCCCCAGGCAATGGCGTTGCCGATCATGGATTTTCCCCAACGACGCGGGCAAGCATGATATCGGCCAGATTATCCAGGGTCAGAGAGCCGTCGCGGTCAAACCAGTTGGGAGCCCACCCCGTCATACCCGTGAGCAAACGGCGCATAATGAAAGGATCGGTCTTGAACGCCCCCTGCTCATGAAGCGCCTGCAACGCATCCAGCCACAGCTGTTCATAAATGCTTCGCAGCTCCAGCGCCTTGTGCTGCTTCTCTTCACTCAGGCAGCGCCATTCCGTCACCATCACCGTCATGGCCTCGGCCGTGTCGCCCACAATGGACTGCAGTTCGGCGCGAATCAGTGCGCGCAGCTGGCCTTGCGCCGATGATTCTGCGGCCACCGCATCACGCAGGCGAGCCGTATTGAAGTGGATCACCTCTTCCATCACCGCATAGAGGATGTCTTCCTTGGTCTTGAAGTGATGAAAAATGGAACCGCTCTGAATCCCCACGGATGCCGCAATGTCACGTACCGTGGTGCGATCGAACCCCTTGTCGCGAAACAGATGGGCCGCCGCGCTCAGCAGCCGGCCGCGCGGGGAATCATCGATTCCATTAATTGCCAGTGACTCAGCCATTGTTGTCCTCTTTTTGTCTGGCGGCATTATCCCGGTTACAGGCAGCTGGCAGCAAGGCGAAGCCGGGGACCGGACTCACAAATTTCAGCCCCACACCTTTACAGACCAAGCGCTTGCTTGGTAGCTTACGGAACCATGCTCAAACAGGCAAATGGAGCCAACATGACCGATTCGATTCGCATCGGCTGCGCCGCCGCTTTCTGGGGCGACACCAACAGCGCCGCTTTCCAGCTGGTGAAGCAGGCCGAGATCGATTACCTGGTATTCGACTATCTTGCCGAGGTGACCCTGTCGATCATGGCTGGTGCACGTCTGAAAGACCCGGAAGCCGGTTACGCCCATGACTTTGTTACCCAGGTCATGGCACCACTGGCGAAAGACATTCGCCGCAAAGGGATCAAGGTCATCAGCAACGCCGGCGGCGTCAATCCCCGCGCCTGCCGGGCCGCGCTGGAAAAAGCCTTCGCGGCAGCGGGGGTGGACCTGAAAATTGCCTTGGTGGAGGGCGACGACCTCAACCCTCGCCGCGCCGATTTTGCCGAAGCCCGCGAGCTGGACAACGGCACGCCCCTGCCCCCCATGACCCTGACCATGAATGCCTATCTCGGCGCCCTGCCCATCAAGGCCGCGCTGGATGCCGGTGTCGACATCGTACTGACCGGGCGCATCGCAGACTCTGCCCTGGTGCTGGGCCCACTAATGCATGAGTTCCACTGGGCCAACGACGACTACGACAAACTTGCCCAGGGCTCACTGGCCGGCCACGTGATTGAATGCGGCGCCCAGTGTACCGGCGGTAACTTCACCGATTGGCAGGAGGTCCCCGATTTTCACAACATGGGATTCCCGATCGCTGAATGCTTTGCCGACGGTGACTTTATCATCAGCAAACCCGACAACACCGGCGGACTGATCACCCCGGCCACCGTGGGCGAACAGATCGTCTATGAAATCGGTGATCCGCGAGCCTACATCCTCCCGGATGTGGTGTGTGATTTTACCCAAGTGACACTGAGTCAGGAGGGCGACAACCGGGTACGCGTCAGCGGCGCGCGCGGCTTGCCGCCAACCGACAGTTACAAGGTGTCCGCCACCTACCCGGACGGGCACCGGATTACCGCCTCTTTCCTGATGGGCGGCATGGGTGCCCCGGAAAAAGGCCAGGTGGTTGCGGATGCGATCCTGCGCAAGGTTTCCGGTCTTTATCAGCAATTGGGTATGCCTCCCTTCCGGGAAACCAGTGTGGAGATTCTCGGCAGCGAGGCCACCTACGGCGCCCAGGGACAGCGCGGCGACACCCGAGAGGTAGTGGTCAAGATCGCCGCCCTGCACGACGACAAGAAGGCCCTGGGGCTGTTCGCCCGGGAAATCGCCCAGGCCGCCACCGGGATGGCCCCGGGGCTCTCCGGCCTGGTGGGGGGTCGTCCGAAACCGGTGCCGCGCATCCGGCTGTTTTCCACCCTGGTCAACAAACAGCAGGTGCCGGTAAGCGTGGATCTTGGCGGCGAAACGCACCCCGTAGACATTCCTGCAGGTGTGCCGCTGGACCCTGCCCGGCTACCCGCCGACCCGGCCGGCGCAACGCAAACGTCCGCAGACTTGACCACCGTTCCGCTGATCAAGCTGGCCTGGGCACGCAGCGGCGACAAGGGCAACCATGCCAATATCGGCGTCATCGCCCGGCACCCTGACTACCTGCCCTTTATTGATGCCGCCCTCACTGAACAAGCCGTTGCGCATTATATGCAGCATGTCCTCGACGCAGAGACCGGCAGCGTGGAACGCTGGGCCATGCCCGGCATGAACGCCTTCAATTTCCTGCTGCGTAACGCTCTGGGCGGCGGCGGCATGGCATCCCTGCGCATCGATCCCCAGGGGAAAGCGTTTGCCCAGCAACTGCTGGATATGCCGATCCTTGTCAGCCAGGACATCGCTGACGAAGTGGGGGCATGATTTTGATTTTAGCGCCTGACATCAGACGTCCGACGCTTTCAACCAATAGATAAGGGAATTCCATGTCATACCGTTCCGTCTTCAAACCTGATCTGTTTGCCGGCAAAAACATCATCGTGACCGGCGGCGGCTCCGGCATTGGCCGTTGCACCGCCCATGAGCTGGCCTCATTGGGAGCACGTGTGGTGCTGATCGGCCGCAAACAGGAAAAACTGGACAGCGTGATCGCCGAAATCAACGAAGACGGTGGCCAGGCACTGGGCTTTACCTGTGACATCCGCGACGAGGAGGCCGTCAAAGCCACCGTAGCGGCAGTCTACAACGCCGTAGAGACCGTTCATGGTCTGGTCAACAATGCCGGCGGCCAGTTCCCCTCCCCGCTGGCCCTGATCAGCCAGAAAGGCTGGGAAACCGTAGTGCGCACCAACCTGACCGGGGGCTTCCTGATGGCCCGGGAAGTTTTCACCCAGGGCATGAACCGCAGCGGCGGGGCCATCGTCAACATTGTCGCGGACATGTGGGCAGGCATGCCGGGGATGGGACATTCCGGCGCAGCCCGTGCCGGCATGGTGAACTTCACCCAGACAGCTGCCTACGAATGGGGAAGCTGCGGGGTGCGCGTCAACGCGGTTGCTCCCGGCTGGATCATGTCCAGTGGCATGGACACTTACCCCGAGGGCTTCAAGCAGACACTAAAAACCCTCAAGGCCGCGGTGCCACTCAAGCGCATGGGCAACGAGGCCGAAATTTCCGGGGCAATCTGCTTCCTGCTCAGTGATGCCGCAGCCTTTATCAGCGGCGACACCCTGCGCATCGACGGTGCCGCCAGCCAGGGCAATGTGGCGGTCTTCCCGTTGCCCGATCACGACAACAGTGCGCCGTTCGACGGCTTCCACCGCGCCACCACGCCCGACGTATTCAAGGATCTCTAATGGCTGTCATCGACTCCACACTGGACACCCAAAGCGAGGAATACCAGCAGAACCGCGACGCTCTGCTGGCCGCCATCGAGGAATTCCGTGCCATCGAACAAAAGGTGGTGGACACCGCGGAAAGCAAGCGCCCGAAGTTCGACAAGCGCGGCCAGCTGCTGCCTATCGAACGGGTCTCCCGCCTGCTGGATGCCGGCTCACCGTTCCTGAGCCTGATGAACCTGGCCGGCTACAAGATGCATGATGACAAGGACGGCACCGAAGCCGGTGGCGGGGTTATCGCCGGTATCGGCTACGTGTCCGGGGTACGCTGTCTGGTCACCGCCTCGAATTCGGCCATCAAGGGCGGCACGGTCACACCCTCCGGGCTGCACAAGACCCTTCGCCTGCAACGCATCGCACTGGAAAACAAACTGCCCGTCGTCAGTCTGGTGGAATCCGGTGGTGCCAACCTGAATTACGCCGCGGATGTGTTTGTAGAAGGCGCCCGCACCTTCGCCAATCAGGCGCGGCTGTCTGCCGCTGGCGTCCCGCAAATTACCGTCGTGCACGGCAACGCCACCGCTGGCGGCGCCTATCAGCCGGGCCTGTCCGATTATGTGGTCGTGGTACGCAACCGTGCCAAGATGTTTCTGGCCGGGCCGCCGCTACTGAAAGCCGCCACCGGGGAAATCGCCACGGATGAAGAACTCGGTGGAGCCGAAATGCACAGCGGAACCGCCGGCACCGCCGAATACCTGGCAGAGAATGATGCCGACGGCATTCGCCAGGCCCGCGATCTGATTCGCCTGCTGGGCTGGCAACGCGCCGCGCAGAAAGCACCGGACCACCAGCCACCGGCTTACGATCCGGAAGAACTGCTCGGCGTGATCCCTGACGACAGCAAGAAACCCTACGACGTGCGCGAAGTGATTGCCCGCGTGGTCGACGCCTCTGAGTTCCTGGATTTCAAGAACGAATGGGACAGTGCCACAGTGTGCGGCTGGGCCACCATCGAGGGTAAACCCGTCGGGATTATTGGCAACAACGGCCCCATTACTCCCCGAGGTGCCGCCAAGGCAGCACAGTTTATTCAGCTGTGCGACCAGACTCGCCGGCCACTACTGTTTCTTCACAACACCACCGGTTTCATGGTCGGCACCGATGCCGAGCAGAATGGCGTGATCAAGCACGGTTCCAAGATGCTCCAGGCGGTGGCCAATGCCCGGGTACCGAAAATCTCCGTGGTGATTGGTGGCTCCTATGGCGCCGGCAACTATGCCATGTGTGGCCGGGGGCTGGATCCGCGCTTCATCTTTGCCTGGCCCAATTCCAAAGTCGCCGTCATGGGTGGCCAGCAGGCCGGTACCGTGTTGCGCATCGTCGCCGAAGCCAAACAACGGGCGGCGGGTCTGGAACCGGATGAAAAAGTGCTCGATATGCTGCAGCAGACCACCGCGCAAAAACTCGATAGCCAGTCCACTGCCCTTTACGGCACCGCCCACCTGTGGGACGACGGCATTATCGACCCCCGCGACACCCGCAAGGTGGTGGCCTATGCACTGGACATCTGCGAAGACGCAGAACAAAGACAGCTACACCCGAACGCCTTTGGGGTGGCAAGACTTTAGAGGCAGTTAACAGTGAATAGTGAACAGTTAACAGCGAAAACCCTGGCTCACAGGCTCTTACAGGTTTTGACTTCGCTGTTCACTGTTAACTCTTAACTGTTCACTCAACCACTAAATTCATAAACAACGACAGATCAAGAAGCGCTCGGCAAACCGAGCCAAACAACAGGACGCTTCCAATGATTTTCACTCAAGAACACGAAGAACTTCGCCGTACCGTCCGTAACTTTGTGGACAAGGAACTCAATCCCCACGTGAAAGAATGGGAAGCGGCGGGCCGTTTTCCGATCCACGAAGTATTCAAGAAAATGGGCGACCTGGGGCTGCTGGGTGTCACCAAGCCCACCGAGTTTGGCGGCATGGGTCTGGATTATTCCTACGGCCTGGTGATGAGCGAAGAAATGGGTCGCGTGCATTGCGGTGGCGTCCCCCTGGCCGTTGGTGTACAGACCGATATGGCTACCCCGGCCCTGGCCCGTTTTGGCAGCGATGAATTACGCCGTGATTACCTCGCCCCGGCCATTGCCGGTGACATGGTCGCCGCCATTGCCGTCTCTGAACCCCATGCCGGCTCAGATGTGGCCAACACCCGCACCACCGCCAAAAAAGACGGGGACGATTATGTGATCAACGGCACCAAGATGTGGATCACCAATTCACCCAGCGCTGATTTCTTCTGCCTGTTGGCCTGCACCTCCGACGGCAAGCCTCACGCAAACAAATCCCTGATCGTGGTGCCCAAGGATGCCGCCGGCATTACCGTGGACAAGCCTCTGGACAAGCTCGGCATGCGCTCCTCCGAAACCGCCCAGGTCTTCTTCGACAATGTGCGCGTTCCGCAACGCAATCTCATCGGCCAGGAAGGCATGGGCTTCATGATGCAAATGATGCAGTTCCAGGAAGAACGCCTGTTTGCTGCCGCCAATGGCCTGCAAGGGTTACAGCATGTCATCGATGAGACCATCCAATACGCGCGGGAACGGGACATTTTTGGTATGCCGCTGATCGACAACCAGAGCGTGCATTTCCGCCTCGCAGAATTGCAAACCGAGGTGGAAGCCCTGCGCGCGCTCACCTACAGCGCCTGCGAGATGTACATCAATGGCAAGGATGTCCTGCAACTGGCCTCCATGGCCAAACTGAAAGTCGGTCGTCTGACCCGTGAGGTGGCCGACAGCTGCCTGCAGTACTGGGGCGGCAACGGCTTCATGATGGATAACCCGGCCAGCCAGCTGTATCGCGATGGCCGCCTGGCCTCTATTGGTGGCGGCGCCGACGAAGTCATGCTCGGGATTATCTGCAAGACCATGGATATCTTGCCGGGCAAGAAGAAATAAAGGCACCAAGCTACAAAGCTTCAAGCTGCAAGGCGCGGGTTAGACCTCTATGAATTTGAACACTCCGCCCGCGCTCAAAGCATGAAGCGCGGGCAAGGTGGGTCAACACAACCAAAGCTTCGTGCGTGTTGAAGCTTGTAGCTTGAGGCTTGCTCCTCAACTTTCGCGCCCCAAGTGGCGTTCCTGCAGCGGCTCTGTAGAGAGAATTTATGACTTTACCCACAACCGAAACGCTGAACCTGAACCAGGACGGCCCGGTGTTACATATCACCCTCAACCGGCCGGAAAGCCGCAACGCCATGAGCCTGACCATGGTCAACGAGCTGATGGCGGTGTTTGCCGCTGTCCAAAACGACACGGCGGTTCGCGCGATCGTGCTGCGTGGCGCCGGCGGGCATTTCTGTGCCGGCGGTGACATCAAGGACATGGCAGGGGCCAGACAGAAAGCCGCCACCGGTGACAGCGATGCTTATGTGTCCCTGAACCGGCGCTTTGGCGAAATGATCACCGCGGCCAACCAGCAACCCCAGGTGGTGATTACCGTACTCGAAGGTGCGGTATTGGGCGGCGGCTTTGGTCTTGCCTGCATTTCCGATGTGGCCATCGCCCATTGTGATGCCACTTTTGGCCTGCCAGAAACCGGCCTGGGGGTCATCCCTGCGCAAATCGCCCCCTTTGTGGTGGAACGCATTGGCCTCACCCAGGCCCGTCGCCTCGCCCTCACAGGCATTCGTTTCCAGGGCAACGAGGCCTTGCGGCTAGGTATTGTCCATGAGGTGGCCAACGATGAAAACGGCATCGAGGCCGCACTGCAAAGCACCCTCAAGGCAGTGCGTCGCTGCGCGCCCAACGCCAACCGGGTGACCAAGGCACTGGTTCTGAACGTCGGCCAGGAATCCATGGATAACCTGCTCGATCAAGCGGCGGTTGATTTCGCTAACGCCGTGAACGGAGAAGAAGGCCAGGAAGGCACCCTGGCATTCGTGCAAAAGCGCCCGGCGAGCTGGAACCAATAACCGCACGGCGGAAATGGGCGTCAGCCCATCTCTGCCATTACAAACAAAACGCCGCGCAGGCCATTTCCGACCTACGCGGCGCGAGCACAAACCGGCTGACCGGTAAGGATCACGCATGAGCTTTGAAAAAATCCTGATTGCCAACCGCGGCGAAATTGCCTGCCGGGTGATTGCCACGGCCCAATCGTTGGGCTATCGCACCGTGGCCGTGTATTCCGAACCGGATGCCCAGGCACGACACGTACAGATGGCCGATGAAGCCGTCTGCATTGGTCCCGCCCTCGCCAGCGCGTCCTACCTGAATGTGGATGCCCTGCTGGCGGCCTGCCAACAAACCGGCGCCGACGCCGTGCACCCTGGCTATGGCTTCCTCTCCGAGAACGCCGCCTTCGCGAAGGCTTGCCAGAACGCGGGGATCACCTTTATTGGCCCGGATGAGGCCGCTATCCACCTGATGGGCTCCAAGCGACTCTCCAAGATCGCCATGATCGAAGCCGGCGTACCCTGTATTCCCGGTTATGAAGGCGAAGACCAGAGTGATGCCACCCTGCTCGGGGAAGCCGAGCGTATTGGCCTGCCCCTGATGATCAAGGCCAGTGCCGGCGGCGGCGGCCGTGGCATGCGCGTGGTGACCGATGCCAGCGAGATCCCCGCCCAGCTGAAAAGCGCCCGTCAGGAAGCGGCGAGTGCCTTCGGAAGTGACGAACTGATTCTGGAGCGGGCCGTGATGGAGCCTCGCCATGTGGAAATCCAGGTCTTCGGCGACCGCCACGGTAACGTGATCCATCTGGGCGAACGTGATTGCTCCGTTCAGCGTCGCCACCAGAAGGTGGTCGAGGAAGCCCCCTCGCCCGCCGTTGACGCGACCCTACGCGCCCAGATGGGCGAAGCCGCCGTGAACGCCGCCAAGGCCTGCAATTATGTGGGCGCCGGCACGGTCGAATTCCTGCTCGCCCCCAATGGCGAATTCTATTTCCTGGAAATGAACACCCGCCTGCAGGTAGAACACCCGGTCACCGAACTGGTCACCGGTCAGGATCTTGTCGCCTGGCAAATCCGTGTCGCTCGGGGTGAACCGCTCCCTCTGCAGCAGGATCAGGTTACCCTTTCAGGCCATGCCATTGAGGTACGCCTTTACGCCGAGACCCCGGCACAGAATTACATGCCACAGACCGGTAAGATCCTGCACTGGCGCCCGGCCAGCGGTGACGGTGTTCGCATTGATCACGGTCTGTGCGAGGGCTACCTGGTGGGCAGCCACTACGATCCAATGCTTGCCAAGATCATCGCCTGGGGCGAAAGCCGCGACGACGCACGTCGGCGGCTGATTCGTGCCGTTGAAGACACCCAACTGATGGGCGTCGGTGACAACCGCGCTTTTCTGGCGGCCATCCTGCGCCATTCCTCTTTTGCCAACGGCACGGCAACCACCGCGTTCATTGGTGGTGATTTTGCTAACGACGCCAGTCTCTCCGGTAACGCACCTCAGCCCAGCCTGTGGGCATTGGCCGCGCTACTCGCCCGCCCCGCAAAGCCCCACTCTCCTGACCTGCAGGCATGGCACTCCAGCTCTGTAGGGGCCCAGCCACTGAAACTGCGCTGTGGCGATACCGAACATACCCTGTATGTCCAAACCCAACAGGGGACCAGCACGGTCCAGCTCGGGGATACCCACCTGCAGCTCGCACTGGAATCAGGCCAGCGCGTCACGATAAACGGCGTCAGCGCGCCCTACCGGTTTGTCCACGAAGGCAACCAGCTCTGGCTCCAGTTCCAGGGACACTGCGTCTGTTTCCAGGACATCACCCACAGCGCCGTGGCGGGCGTAGACAAGGCGGGCAGCGGGCACATTCGCGCGCCCATGGATGGCGCGATCGTCGATGTGCTGGTTAAGGAAGGCGATAACATCTCCCGTGGTCAGGTACTGGTGGCACTGGAAGCCATGAAGATGGAACACAGCCTGAAGGCCGACTGTGACGGTGTAGTAGGCCCCATTACCCTGAAGCCCGGTGATCAGGTGAAGCGGCAGCAGCTTCTTGTCACCATCAGCAACCCGGAAAGTTCACAAGAAAACCAATGAAACCCGCTAGCGGGTATGCTTGAATCTCGATCCGGCATTTTGGGCCAAAAGGTCCCGGGCCTGCAGGCCCGGGCACAGCTGGCAGGCACGGCGCTTGCCCTGCCCTGGTGCTACGGTTAAGGTAAGCGCCCGCTTGCCAATTCCAGGTCCCGGCCGAGACGTTACCGGATAAGAAGATGCGCGCCATACGCCAGCTTTCTGGCCCGTATAGATGCATCCCGAAACGCCTTTCGGACCTCCCTAGAACACAGACAATGGAGCTCCCATGAGCAGCGCAGACATTATTACGTTGCCCCAGATTCTCTCCAAGGTTCCCGAGCTGGTCTCCAATCTTCCCGCCATGATCAAAGGCTCAAAGATGGCCAAGATCACCGACACCAAAAAGCCCTTGGGCCTGGGTGTCGCCATCGAGGAAGCCACCAGCAAGAACCCTAATGGCGCCGCGGTTATCTACCAGGACACCGAGCTGACCTATAAACAGTTCAACGCCTGGGCCAACCGGATCGCCGACTACCTGGCCTCCATTGGCCTGAAAAAAGGCGACACGGTCGCGGTAAACGTGGAAAACCGCCCCGAGCTGCTCGCGTCCGTGGTGGCCTGTGCCAAATTGGGCGTCTGCGCCGCACTGATCAATACCTCCCAGCGCGGCAAGGTACTGATCCATTCTTTCAATCTGGTGAAACCCAAGGCTGCCATCGTGGGCGCCGAGCTGGTGGAGACCGTGGAAGAGGTACGCGGTGAGCTGGACCTGAAAGACAACTTCTTCTTCTTTGCGGATCAGGACACCCTGGAAAACCCCGGCGAAGCACCCGCCGGATACAAGAACCTGGCCACCGAGATCAAGGATTGCTCCAGCGAGAATCCTGCATCCAGCCGTCAGACCTTCCTGCGTGACCCCCTGTTCTACATCTACACTTCCGGCACAACCGGTCTGCCCAAGGCAGTAGTGTTCAACCACGGCCGCTGGGAAAAGGCCTACGGCGGCTTCGGTTTCTCTGCCGTGCGTCTCACCAAAGATGACCGTATTTACACCACACTGCCGTTCTATCATGCCACCGGCATGGTGATTTGTTGGGCCTCGGCTATTGCCCATGCAGGCAGCCTTGTCATTGCCCGCAAGTTCTCTGCAAGCGGTTTCTGGGACGATATCCGTCGTCATAACTGCACCGCCTTTGGTTACGTGGGCGAGCTGTGCCGCTACCTGCATGAACAGCCGGAAAAACCCAACGACCGGGACAACCAGATTCACACCATTGTCGGCAATGGGTTGCGCCCGAGTATCTGGAAGGATTTCAAACAACGCTTTGGTATCGAGCGCGTTATCGAACTGTATGCCTCTTCCGAAGGCAACGTGGCGTTCACCAACGTATTCAATTTCGATAACACCGTGGGCTTCTCTCCGGTGAGCTACGCCATCGTCAAATACGACAAGGAACGCGATGAGCCGGTTCGTGACAAGAACGGCAACATGATCAAGGTCGGCAAGGGTGAATCCGGCCTGATGCTCGGCGAGATTACCGACAAGACTCCCTTCGACGGCTATACAGACCCGGAAAAGACCGAGAAATCCATCTTCCGCGACGTTTTCAAGAAAGGGGATGCCTGGTTCAACACTGGCGATATGATGCGTGACATCGGTTTCCGACACGCCCAGTTCGTTGACCGCCTGGGTGACACCTTCCGCTGGAAAGGTGAGAACGTTTCTACCACCGAAGTGGAACAGATTCTTGATGGTTTCGACGGCATCCAGGAGTCCGTGGTGTACGGAGTGGAAATTCCCAACACCAATGGCCGCGCGGGTATGGCACAGGTACGCTTGAACTGTCCGCATGGCGAGTTCGATTTCAAAGGCCTGTGCGCCTACCTGAAACGTGAACTGCCCGCCTATGCCATCCCGGTGTTCCTGCGCATCAACGAGCAGGCCATGGAAACCACAGGCACCTTCAAGCACCAGAAGAACAAGCTGAAAGAGCAGAAATACGACCTGAGTCAGCAGGACAACGCGGTCTACGCGCTGCTGCCCAAGGAAGACTGCTACCAGCAGCTTGATGCTGAAACCCAGAAAGGTATCGACAGCGGCGAATACCGCTTCTGAGGCAAAACAGCGAAGCACAGCGACAGAAAAGGCGCCCTTGCGGCGCCTTTTTCTGTTTGGAGGCGTCTCCAGACGAAACGCTAACCCGCCCCTATCCTCTACGAGCTACCCACAGGCAGCAAACTATCCACGACTGCTGTGGATAACACTGTTAAGGATAAACGGATAACCTTCTACATCGCCCGTATTTAAAGGGCTTCAGCATCTTGAGCAGTTTTTGGCCACGAAAAATAGCATTGACTTATCCTATTTTTCCGGTCCAGACAGAAATGGCCTGGAAGAAATGCACAAAAGCTGTGGATAAGAATGTGGAAAAGCTGCAGAAAACCTCTCGCAGGCCAGTCATAACGGCCATTTCGCCAAATTGCCGAAAATTTACCCCTTTCAAAAGGCAATTCAGTTTCAATAACTTAGCGTGCATTTTCTAACCGACTATAGATGACAAACGAGTGACGGCCGCAACGGACTCACCGCGATCAGCTTGTGTAAAACCGATCACAATTCCACAGATAAAGACAGGATATTCACAGCCGCTCCCTAATGCCGAATCCCGACCGCGCCGTTTTCCACAGGTTCTGTGGATAACACTGTTGATATCCCTGTCATAACAGAAAGAAAGCGGCAAACTTCCTTAGCTTTAACGACATGGCTATTTTTTAACCAGACCAAATAAACCCTTATTTATCATCAACTTGTGCAATTTCTAAAGCGTATTTCACAGCATCGTCACATTCAAATGCAGAATTTTTGCATTGACAACATCCTGTGAACAAAATTGGGGCGGCACAACGTTACCATGCGTGACACCTATCATTGCCTATGCATAAAGCGGGCCATGTCATAGTCGTGGATCCTCCACACAAGGCGAGGCGAACATCCCCGGCAACGAATAGGCGAGGTTTTCAAGGCAAAAGACAGGGCGCCCAGAGAGACAGGAGAAGCCAAGGGAGCCACTCGCTGGCGCACCAGGGGGGGGAAGGCGCTCGGTTAACGCTGCAGCAAAAACCATCCCGCAGGAGCGTCGCTCGCGGCGCTGCTACCGCAAGCTACCGGGCTTCTCCCTCAAATCCGCGATGAAACCCGCAAAAAAAACGGGTACCCGAGGGGGGTACCCGTGAAAAGACACCACTAAGGGGTTAGCGGTGTGCGCTACAACACTGTTTGGGCTCAGTCGGTCTGTTTTTTACGCGACTGACGCTTAACCGGTGCCTTCTCCTCAGCGTCATCCAGTGCCCTGGTGAGCTCTTGCACCCGTTTTTCCAGCTCTTCCACTTCATGCTTGTTAGGCAAGCCCAAACGGGACAACGCCTTGTTCAAACGATCATCGAAGGCCTTTTCCATTTTTTCCATGGTTTCGCCGGTGTGATGACGAACCCGTTCCTTGATCTCTTCAACCCGGGACTCAGTCTTGTCCTTGGTCTGCTTTTCCACTTCACGCCCTGCTTCTACCAAAGCGTCGAAAAAACCACTCCCCTCTTCTTCTGCACGAGCAAAAGCACCCAGACCGGCCAGCCAGATCTGGTGGGTATACTTGCGAATATCTCTAGATGCCCCGGTAAGGGCCTTCAACGGGCTTTTCCGCCCATCTTTATCGTTCTGATTATCGGACATGGTCCTAACTCCCGAAGGCAATTCCACGAGCGAATGCAGCGGGAAAACAACACACAACATCGTCAACGCGGAAGAAGTATATGAGGATGACACTGAGGAGTGGCAAATTCCTGTCGGACAATCATTCACGACAGAAACAAGAGCCTACATTTTAGCCGTTTGTGTTACTTTTGTGCTTCATCATCGTCGTCCCGTCCCGCCCGGCGACCACCAATAAGCCCCACACCCCGCGCCAAATCCATGGCACGGTCACGGATCACTTCCCGGGAACGACCGGTAAGCAGGTCAACAAAACGTTTTCGTAAACGCTCTTCAAGACGATCAGCGCCCTCTTCAAGGCGCCGATCAATTTTACGCTCAATTCTCGGGCCGAGAATAAAGTGCCCGACCAACCACAGAATCGACAAGGTCAGCAAGGAAGATGTAGCCGCGGCTGCAAACAAAAGCCATCCCAGAGTGGTGACGTCAATCTGCAGCGTAGACACTAGGAAACCCCGAACATAAACACCAGCTGGAAAACCCCAGCCATCGCACCGAGGAAACCGCCGACCACAATCAGGATCCACTCATCTTCCTGGAAGGCCGGGCGAAGCAAGTCCTGAAATTCCCCGGAGCTCAGAGCCTGCATCCGTTCAGACATAATCTTTTCTACGATCGCACCGCGCTCGCGGTTAAAGCCCTGGTCTTCAAACGGCTCAACGGCGAGATCCACTGCCTTTTCTTCAACCGCTTTTTTCAGATCAGCATACCCTTCCGGTCCGACGGTCAGCTGTGCTGCCGTACGGACAACGCCACCATTGAGGAGGGGCTTCAAATGACGCTTGATCAAGGCTTTGGTGCGATCCCCTCGCGGACCATTAACCACCTGATACATGATATTGCGCAGAGTAATGACTTCTTCGGTAGACAGTCGGGCAAAGGACTCGGCTACATCTTTCTGGCGTTTCAGGAACAGCCCCTGCACACGAAAAGGGCCGACCTTGACAGGGTTGAGAGGACGGAAAATCAGGTTTAGGGCCAGCCAGTTAGTTGCAATACCAACAATGAAACCAAAAACCGGCAACACCCAGTTACTGGGCATGAGGATAAACACGGGGACCTGAATCAAACCAAACAGGAAACCGAAATACAGACCGGAATTGGTCACAAAACGGAATTCCGGGTCACCCACCTCGCGGAACATCTGCACCATAAGCTGCTTGTCCTCGCTCATCTGAGTGACAACCATGTGCTTCATATCCACCAGACTATCCAGATTGCGGCTGATGTCATCCACGACATTATCCATGACCGCAGGGATCGCGCGGCGGGCTCGGCTGTAGACTCGCTTGCGCACCAGCAATGGGAGATTTTCCCACAAAACGGCATTGCGCTCGGTCATTACCTCATCGGTGTATTCTTCGATGCGCGACTGGATTGTGCGGGTGAGGTGGGCAGAGATCTTCTCTGGTTCCATTTCCCGGAAGAATTCATCCAGACTGCCGAGCTTCGACAGCGCCTTGTCAACGACGATGCCCGCCATTTTCTCCACTTTCGACGGGATGATTCCCTGCCAACCGAAAAAGGGGCGTATCCCCAGAAACTCCAGGGGATAAAACGTCATCTGTACGGCCATCCAGTTGGTGGTCCAACCTACCGCACCGGCAATAAACGGGATACTGACGTACTTCCAGAAATCCGGGTACGAAAGCAACGATTCCAGCATTTAAAAACTACTCCCCTCCAAGGGCCACTGTACTGTACACACAGCACGCCAAGGCAAACAGATCCCGCTTTCGGTCATCCCGGTCAATAAAGTCAATGTTGTTTATTTATTAAAGTGCATAGTATAGGGAGCTGACTCACCAAATATAAGCAAGATAACGTAATTTTTAGAAACCAGGTGGGCGCGAATAAGCCATTCATGCACCATCAAAGGACAGGAAGCGCCGTCGTTTATGCCTCAAAGTGGTAGTTTTCCCCAGCTTGTTGTGCTTGGCGGACTGGAAAGTGCACTCAATCAGGCACTCACTGGCACCCAGGCCGGTCGCGACAAACTTGCCGCCCTGCACGGCACGGTTGTGCGGGTACGTGCCGAGCGGCCACTGTGGGTACTCTATGTCCTGATCTATGAAGACGGTGTGGAGCTGCTGACCGATTATGAAGGGGCGGTGGACGTTCGCGTACGGGCCCCCTTGGGCGCACTGGTTCACTGGGTGTTTGCCCGCGACCCCCTGAGCGAACAATCTGCAATAAGAATCAATGCCAGTGACGAGCATCTTGCTCGCCTGAATGATCTGATCGAAACCTTTAGCCTCTGGCCACTAATTCGTAACTGGCTGGACGATCATGTCCGTCTCAAGGAGCTGCTTGGCCTGCTACGCCGCGAAGATCCGGTTTGGCTTGAGAAGCTCGCCAGCCTTCCAGCCGAAGTGGGTCAGCTGGCAGAGCAGGTCGCCCGCCAGCAACTATTACAGGAAGATATTCTCGAGGAGTTACAACAACTGCGCGGCGATCTTAAACGCGCGCGCCGGCTGGACCAGTTCTTCAGCCTCACCGGCATGTTGCTGATCCTTTTCTCCGTATTGAAAACCGCAGGACTGTGGGAAACCAGTTGGCATGCATTGCAGCAGGATACGCTGTCGCTAGCCATGCTTAGCCTCGGCATCGCCTGCCTGATCGCACGGCTCGTACCAGGTAAACGCTAACAGCGCGCAGCTTAGCCTTACTTTTCCTAACTGCGGTCCTTGCGGGGACTGCCAAAAATTTGCCCCAAACGCTCACTGACCAGTTCCGCACCGGTACGGGCCAGGCTCCGACTCGCACCCTCCAGCACCTCACGGGAAGGCAAATTCCGTACACCTTCTACCAATCCCCGTCGAACCCCCTCTTCTACCCTCTCGGAAATCACCTGCGCAGCGTTTTCCACTTGCTCATCGAGTTCCTGTTGAAGGTTGTTCCGCAGTCGCGGCTGAAAATAGAAGTGCCCCCAAAACGCAACCACAATCAATGTGATCAATGAACTGCTAATGGCAGTGGCGAACATCCAGAAAATGGACATGGTCCTGACCTCGGTTGAATTTTGAACACCCTAGCCGTTGCCACGCCATAGTGCGTAACAAAGGCCGGCATTGTTGTTAAATAAAGTATGCACCTCATGCCAACCCACAGTGAAGGGACTAGAGTAAAACCCCGTCGGCAGGACGCCGGCGCATTCCGACACAAAGCGAAGGAGCGCATCTTACCCTGAGGTGTAAAGGTGCCAATGACTGTCGCGACAAAAACAAAAAGCCAGCAAAGTCATAGTCAACAGGCCATACGACAAGCCCTCTCTCTTTGCCGCCGGCATCAACAGCCGATAAGCCTGCTCGCCATCGAAATGTCGGAAGTCGCAGCACTGGCCGCCGAAATTGGCCACGAGCGAACCCAGACAGTTACGCAGCATATCGGACGCGTGCTCAATACGCATAAACGCTGCGAAGACATTCTGGTGCGTTACAGTACTGGCAGCATCATGCTTGCCGTTCTCCCTGCCACGCCTGCCACTGGGGCAAACGCTCTGGCCGAACGGTTAATGTCTCAGTTCGAGAAGCCTCTCCAGGTGGATGAATTCCAGATCGAGGTGCCTCTGCGGGTTGGCGTTCACACTTCCGTGGACAACAAACACATCACTGCCAATCGCCTGATCAACGACGCAGTCAAACTGCTGCGCCAGCCAGGCATGCACAACCACATTCTTCTGTCACCACAAACCCAGACACTCCTCGCCAGGGAGGCAGGCCATCCCGGCGAGCACAATATCGTGGAAGAGCTACTCCAACAGCAGCAGGGCAGCAGTACAGCGGCATTTATTGATACCCTCATGCCTGCACTATCGGCCATGGAAGAGCAAGACCGAATGATTCTTGTAGATCGGCTACTGGAGCTTTCTACCCGCAATCCATCACGGCTTGCGTGCCAGTAATACCGCTCGCCGGGGCGCAGGGTACCCTTCAAGGGTGCGAGAGGAATCATGCGGGTCGAGGAAATCCGGTAAGGACTGAAAACGCATCCACTGAGTAGAATGTTGCTCATCTACTGTGGTCACCGCTTCATCAACACAACGTACATCAGTAAAACCGCATCGCTCCAGCCAGAGCTTCAGCATCGCTACGGAGGGCAGAAAAAAAACATTACGCATCACAGCATAACGATCTTCGGGCATCAGCACCGTTCGCTCATCCCCCTCTACCACAAGCGTTTCCAGCACCAGTTCGCCCCCTGCAACAAGCGCGCCTTTGAGCTCCAGAATGTGATCCAGCGGTGAGCGGCGGTGATACAACACCCCCATGGAGAACACCGTGTCGAAATTTTTCTGTTCGGCGGGCAACTCTTCCATTCGCAGAGGAAGAAACCAGACCGGCATTTCAGGCGCATATCGCTTCACTGCCAGATACTGGACCAGAAACAGGATCGTCGGATCGATACCAACCACCTGGCACGCTCCCTCTGCAGCCATACGCCAGCAGTGATAGCCACTTCCACATCCAACATCCAGTACACGGCGTCCAGCCAGGGGCGAGAGATGGGGCGCAACCCGTTGCCATTTCCAGTCAGAGCGCCACTCGGTGTCCACCTGCACTCCGAAAAAGTTGAACGGCCCCTTGCGCCACGGCATCAGCCCTTCCAGCGCGGCTTTAACCGCTTCCTGAGGGTGGCCACCCGACGTCCCGAGCTGCACGGTATCACTACCCAGCTGGTGCAGGGCGGGCCCGGCTGGCAAGGCCTGCAATGCGGCCATCCAGCGCGCCAGATCGCCATGCGGCTTGTCAATCAACCGGTTACGCGTGAGCTCCAGCAAGGCCTGTAATGTCGACGGTGGGAAGGTTCCATTCAGAGCCGTTTCACAGTCATCGAGATACTGTTCAAGCATCAACGCACCGCCAACAGGGACATGAAGTTAAAGCAACGGAACCAGACATGGGTCTCGCGATAACCGGCCTGCTTGAGTCTCGCTTGGTGATCCGCAAGCGTTTCCGGTATTAACACGTTTTCCAGCGCATTACGCTTCTGGCTGATTTCCAGATCCGAATAGCCATTATTCCGTTTAAAAGCATGGTGCAGTTCGATCTGCAGGGCGTCCTCTCGCGGATCGTCGAATCGGATTTTCTCGGACAATACCAGGATTCCGCCTGGAACCGTTGCCTCAGCCAGGCGTCGAATCAAATCATCTCGTTGTGCCAACGGAATAAACTGCAGGGTAAAGTTGAGCACCGCCATGGAGCAGGGTTCAAACATCAGGGATGTGACATCGGCCTCGGTCAACGTGACGCGGTCGGCCAGGCCCGCCTCTCGCAACAACACACTCGCCTGCTCAATCATGGCCGGGGAATTATCCACCGCGACAATGGGCACCCCGGCATCCCGGGTCAATGCCGCCATGGCCGCCGTCGCAGCCCCCAGTGAACTGCCAAGGTCGTACAGACAGGTTCCCGCCTGAGCGTAGCGCGCCGCCAGCACCCCGATCATGTCAATCATGGTCGGATAGCCGGGCACCGACCGCCGGATCATATCGGGAAACACCTTTACGACGGTTTCATCGAACGAAAACCGGGCTACCTGGTCATGTTCCGTGGCGTAAATACGATCCTGCAGATCTGACATAGCGATCCTGAATAAAGGTCAAGGACGCAATTATAGCTGCCAGACCTCGAACTGTTGAGGGGGCATGACTCCAGAAACCCCGGCCCAGCAACCCCTGCCTGTTCAAGATCGGTGTTAAACCAGGGTGATCTCGGCGGGCCTGCGCAGCCAGGCAAGCTCGACAACAGCCAGCTCCCGGCAACGGCCATAAAAAAGCCCGGCAATGCCGGGCTAAGTGAATGCAGAAAACACGAGGAAAATTATTTCAGGCTCAAACGCAGATTCGGGTTGAAGTCTTCGTCAGCCAGATCGTCCAGATACGCGTTAACAAACTCGCGGGTTTCTCCACTTCCCCGCTGACCAAGACGAGCCATCGCTTCACCAAGGGGCAACTCTTGACCATCCAGACTTACCGTGGTTCCAGACAGGCTCAAGCCCATATCAATGACCGCATACTCAAGGTTCTCGGCGTGCATACCGTTGACCATCTGTCCAAGTACAGTGCCACCTTCAGCGCAGGAGACGGACAGCAGCTCGGCCCCCGCGGTCAGCGCCACTTCACCACTTTCAATCATTTCGTCAACCAGTGCGCCGTAGGCGCTCTCTTGACTGGCGGCCTGACAAAGACGGCTGGCACTGTCTGACGCCAGCTGGGCTTGAGACACGGATGCAACAGTAGCCAGCAACAACACCATCAACGTACGCATGTGGGATCCCTCGAACCACGATGAAAGAATGAACGAATTATACGAACAAATAGTTACCAGTGGTAACCATTAACCTATAAAAAGGTTTAAATTGTATGACAAAGCAGTTCTTTATTCGTATTACCCAGTCACAATTCTGTCATTTTGGGCCACTACCCTGTGCCGGCCAGCCTTGGAGACAACCCGGCACACCCCTTGCTAGGGCTGGCAAGTGAAGAGAAAAGGTCTCAAGTCCGTCAATGTCAGGAAGCCAGCCGTATGACCAGCCAAACCGTCCCTGCCCCGACTCAGCGCACCATCTTTACCCCTGTTTATCCTCTCATTGCCCTGATTCTGAGTGGCAGCGGCATCTTGCTGGTGACAGACATTCGTCTGCAGTTACTGGGTATGGCTCTGTTCTACAGCGGTCTGCTACTGGCTACGAGCTGTAGTCTCAAACATCTGCTCACACGGCAGCTCCCGCCTATGCCGCTGACCGCCATGCTGGTCCTGCTGTTTAGCGCAGCAGCCTTGTCTCCCGCATTACCGGAATCGATCCAGGACTTGCTGGTTGTCCTCCTCCCCTGATTCGTAATGGTCAGTTCCTGGACGCGGATCACAACTTATGGGGCCATACCCAGAAACTCCGACAGGGCACGCTGTAATGCCGACAGAGACAGCGGTTTAATCAGTTGTCCGGACATACCCGCATCGCGAATCGCCCCGGCTTGCTCCGCCACCGCATGGGCACTGAGCGCAAGAATCAGACAAGGGGACCAATCTTCCTGCCGCTCCAGATCACGAATTTGACGGGCACACTGAAACCCGTCCATAACAGGCATGTCCAGATCCATTAAGACCAGATCAAACTCGCCTAGCGCAGCCCGGTAAGCGTCCAATGCCAGAGCGCCATCCGCCGAGACCTGAATATGGCGAACCCCCAAGCGTTCAAGATAACCCTGTGTCACCATCTGATTGACCGGATTGTCTTCAGCCACCAACACTCGCAATTCTGCAGTGTGATCAGGAACCTGCCTACGCGTCAGAACAGGCGGAATTGACATCGAGACCCCACTGAACAGCATCAGGAGCTCATGGGTCGTCAATACCGAACGGCGCAACAGAGTGACACTCGCGGGCAAGCCCCGCGGTTTTTCATGACGCATCCCCACAAGCAACACCACCTGGATCCCGGGGCACTGCTCAGATGCTCTGGTCAGTTGTTCAGTGAGCGTCGCCTCCGGAGGCAGGCCATTGATCAACAGAACGGCTGCAGGCATCGTCGATGTCGACCTGAACAGCCCCTCCAGAGACTGGACCGCTGCGAATCGAGGGTCGTTATCCAACCAACTGTTCAGATTTCCCTGAACGTCCCATAACCACGCCGAGGGTGCCGCCGAGTGAGCCAGGGGCACAGCCTCCTGCTCAACAGGTAACTGGATTGAAAAGCTGAATCTCGAGCCCTGCCCTGGCGCACTCTTGACGTTGATTTCCCCCCCCATCAGGGACACCAATTCACGACTGATCGACAACCCCAGCCCCGTTCCGCCGTAGTGCCGTGCGGTATCGGGAGAGGCCTGGGAAAAACGCTGAAACAACCGGGACTGCTCTTCCTGACTGAGGCCAATGCCCGTATCAGTCACGGCAAAGGTAAGCAGTGGCGCCTCTGTTGCACTTTGACGGCAGGCAAGAGTCAAAACCACCCTGCCTCGCCGAGTAAATTTTACGGCATTACCCAGCAAATTGATCAGCACCTGCCGCAACCGGATTGCATCTCCCTGCACCACGGAGGGACACCGGTCATCCACATCCAGCAAGACAAGCGTGTCATTGTCACTCGCTTGTAGATTGAACATCTGGGCACACTCGACCAGCAGGGAGGGCAAATCGAAGGATTCCGCAACCAGCTCGAGCTTGCCAGCCTCAATCTTGGAGTAATCCAGCACATCGTTCAGCAGCGTATTCAGGGTTCGGCCTGCGGTGTCGATCAGCCCGATATATTCCTTTTGCCGGGGGGAAGGGTCTGTCTCTCTGAGCAGCTCAGCCAGTCCGATCACGCCATTAAGCGGAGTACGAATTTCATGACTCATGCGAGCGAGGAACTGGTCCTTCGCCCGATTTTCTGCTCGGGCGCGAATCGCTCTGGAATTGTAGCGATACAGCATAAGAGCAAGCCCGAGAAGCATCGCATAAAGAAGCAGGGCTGCTGCAATTTGCAGGGTATTTCGACGCAGCTGCTGATCAAGATTGGCCTGGTTGAGTCGGTCCGCAAGTTGAAGCAGCATTTCCGACAAGCCGGACAGCGATTGCATGGTCCGATGCCCCCGGTCGTAAGCATCTTCCCACTCAAGCTCCACCCTGGGAGCGAGAATCATTGCCTCCTCAACCCAGCCAAGATAGTTCTCAACTTGCGACTGAATCAGATGCCACTGTTGTTGCAACCGAACAGCACCTGTGCGAGCAACCAACGCCTTGACTTCACTGTCAATAATCGTGATCTGATCGCGTAATTGCTGCCAGGCATTCTCCAGACGCCGGGCATCATTATCGCCCAGATACCCGCCCCGGAAGCTGACATACAATGCCAACGCACGAATCAGGCCAATATTTTCCCTGGCCACCCGAAAGGACCCGAGAGGAAGGGACAGGATTTCATTTGGGCCAAGTCCCTGACTATTGGACAGTTCCGAGACGAAAAGCAAAGTCGACAACGCATTGCTCAACCTCTCGTTCACCTGATTCACATTATCGTACGGCCCAACAACGTCTTCCAGAGGGATACCCGTTTTAACGGTAAGGGTCTGCCAAGCATCACCGAGTAATTCTGCCTGCTCATTCAATCCCGACACATCCCGAGACCTCGCATGACGCAGGAACGCCTGCAATCGACTTTCCGCACGAGCCTGACTGAGATTGTAACGAGAGAGCACTTCCTGGTGCTGGGTATGTATCGTCACGGCAGCAAGATCGCGCATATCGCTGAGAGGGTCGAGTGCCACCAGTCCTTCCTGAAAAAGGGACAGGTCATCGGAAGCCATACTGTGGGTCTTCAGCACCAACAATCGTTGCTGTACCAGCATGAATACAGCGATCACAAACGGCACAGAAATAAGCGCCACCAACATGGCAACCGCCTGCCCGCTCTGCAATCCACCTTGTGATGGTCTTTCCATCAATTCGTCCTGAAAGATACAGGGGGTGCATGAATTTTCCCGCACGCCCGACCTTGAGAGAGGGGCGTAGTCGATCCCCACCCTCGCCGGTATAAAACGTTGCTACCGCGTTCCGTTGTCCCCGACGGTATTATGCTAACCTCTCGACATTGATCACTGTGTAAAAGATGACCGTGCCAATGAAAACAACAATACACCGCCCAGGCTTTGTCGCTGTTGCCGCCTCTCTGCTGTTATCAATGCTGCTGGGCCAAGGCTGCGCGACGCAATCGGCAGGCTCTGACAGCAATTCTCTGCACGCACAAAGGCTCAACAAGCTGAACACCGGAGCAGACAGCAAACCCAATCTTCCGCAGAGCCTGGCCTCTGAACCTGCGGATCTGGCGCACTTTCACTACCCTGACAGCATTGCAGAAATGACCTTCAGCGGCGAGATCAGTTCCGCCCAGGCCAGAACATTGCGATATCAGCACCCGGAAACCCAAGAATCGCTCTACGTGATTCTCAGTACCCTGCCTGCGGGCTGGCAGGAAATGGACCTGAATCGCTCTGTTGCCAGCTTCTACAGCGAGATCCGTCAACGCAGGGTTCAGCGGGCGCTGAGCAACCCAGCCAATGCACTGACGATTGTCAGCGAAAACCTTGTTGATCTTGAAGGGGCACCGTCCGCACAAGTCCAGATGCGTTGGGTGGAGCCAGGCAAACCCGTCCAAAGCCAGGCTCTCCTGATTACCCGCGAAGAGAATGTCTTTATCCGGATTAACAACGCCAGCTATAAGCAAAATACCCGTTGGTTGCTGCAACAAACCAAACGGGCACTGGCTGAATTCCGGGCAGCACAGCCCAACCCCAAGCCTGACGAGGGGTAAGAACAACACCCTCGCTGCGTCGTCACGCAGGCAAGCCATTTACGACTGCGCTACACTAGCGGGGTATCGACGTCTCCTGCTTTTGGGCTTCTGGCTTACATGACAACAACCATTTTTGCCCCGATTCTCCCTGCCGATCTCGACTGGCAAGGCGATATCCCTGTCGCCAGGGACTATGATGATCCCTATTTTTCCCGGCAGGATGGAATCGCCGAGAGCCGCTATGTATTTCTCAACGGCAACCGTTTGCCGGAACGCTTCTCGACGCTGTCGTCCGGTCAGCTGTTCGTGGTGGGGGAAACCGGTTTTGGTACAGGCCTTAACTGCCTGCTGGCAGCGCAATGCTTCCTGCAGACCGCCCCCCCGCAGGCACACCTGCACCTGGTATCCGTAGAAAAACACCCGTTGACCCTGAAGGATATGCGCACGGCGCTGGCGCACTGGCCGGAATTGGCCTCCCTCGCCAACGCCTTGCTAACGGAATATCCTCCCGCGACGCCAGGTCAACATCGACTCAAGCTTCACCCAAGGATCAGCCTGACACTGCTTTATGGAGAAGCAGAACAGTGTTGGTCACTCTTTCAGCATCCCGTTGATGCCTGGTTTCTGGACGGGTTCGCCCCCGCTTGCAACCCCGATATGTGGCAACCGGCCCTGTTCGCCGAAATGGCCAGACTCAGCCGCCCTGGGACAACGCTGGCCACTTTTACTGCAGCAGGTTTTGTCCGCCGAGGCTTGCAAGAAAGTGGCTTCGTGATGAATAAAAACAAGGGCTTTGGGCACAAGCGGCATATGTTAACCGGGGAAATTCCTCACGGGTCTCCTGCCTCCTGTCCAGCGGACTCACCCAGTGTCATCGTCGTCGGTGCAGGGCTCGCCGGTGCCACCACCGCCCGCGCCCTGGCAGAACGGGGCTGCAAGGTCACGGTCATGGATCCTGACGGCATTGCACAGCATGCTTCCGGGAATCTGGCGGGGGTGGTCTACAGCACCCCAAGTGCCCACCTGACGCCGCAAAACCGCTTCTATCAGCAAAGTTACAGCCACGCCTTACGCTGGTTAGCGCGCCAGGCCTTTCCCCGCGACAAGAGTGACGGACAACTTAACGGTGTCGTGCAGCACTACGTGGATGACAAACAACAGGAAAAACTGACCCAGGCGTTAGAGACAGGCGCCTGGCCTTCCTCCTTGCTCATTGCGCAGGGAGAACACGCAGCCGAACTGGTCGGAGGCGGCTATCTTCGCCCCGCACGATGGTGTCAGCACCTGCTGGATCATGACAACATTCGAATCGAAAAAATTAGCGTCACCGCTGTACACGAAGGCCAACCCGCCACAGTGACACTGGGCAACGGACAATCCCGACACGCCGATGCCATTGTGCTGTGCACTGCGGCAAATACCACGACCCTGCCCGGCCTGCAGTGGCTACCACTTAAACTGATTCGGGGACAGGTGAGTTACTGCCAGGCCACCGAGGCTTCGCGCCTCTGGCAGCAGGCGCAATGCCATGGCGGCTACCTGACGCCCGCGCTGGATGACCTGCACTGTGTTGGCGCCACCTTTGATCTTCACAATGATTCGCCTGTAACCAGTGAGAAGGATGATCAGGCCAATCTGGCACAGCTTGAACGCTATCTCCCACGGCTTTGGCTGGAGCTGGGTGGCCAACAAATCAACATCGTGGACCGGCGCGTGGCATTTCGGTGCCAAAGCCTGGATTTCCTGCCTCTTTGCGGCCCTCTGCCCGTTGCCACCGAGAACCCCCACCGCCCCGCCACTGGCCTCTACTTGAATCTGGCCCATGGCAGCCGCGGGATTACCGGCACCCCCTTGTGCGCCGACCTGATTGCCGATCTGATCTGCAAACATCCTTTGCCCGTTGATCAACAACTGGTTGACGCCCTCGCACCAGAACGGTTTATTGTGCGCAAACGTAAAAAACAATCAGGATGGACACCATGAACCTTGTCAGCTTGCCAATCACCGCCATCTACGCCGCATTGTGCGGCTTTCTTGTCATCGCCCTGGCCGCCAACGTGGTGCGTTTTCGCCTGGGCAAAAAAGTATCGCTGGGTGATGGCGGGCACAAGGATGTGAATCGAGCCATTCGCGCCCACGGCAACACCATGGAATATGTGCCACTCGCCTTGCTGCTGATGGCCCTTCTGGAAATCAACGGCGGCGGCGATACTGCACTGCATATCTATGGCGCGCTGTTACTTGGTGGCCGCCTGCTGTATGCCTACGGCATGCTGGTACCCAGAAGCAGTGCCAACCCCCCTCGCCAACTCGGCATTGTGACCAGCTGGATTGTCATTATCGGCACCGGAATTCAATTGCTGGTGATCTAGTTGCACGTTCGAGGGGGTAATCTTCAAGGTGCATACCAACCCCCCTCGGTTTTGGTGTTAGCTATTCACTATTAACTGTTCATTGATTTTTATGCCCATTATTGTCCCCTGGAAAGACATTCCCGCCGCCACCCTCGACAACCTGATCGAGGAATTCGTCACCCGTGACGGCACCGACTACGGTGACACCGAAATCCTCACCGCCACCAAAGTCGAACAGGTCCGCCAGCAACTCAAGCGGGGCGAAGCGTTTGTGGTGTTTGATGAGGCTACAGAGAGTGTGGGAGTGATGGGGAAGGAGCAGGCGGATGAGTCAGTTAACGATTAACAGTGAATAGTGAACAGTTGCGCGAGCAACTTTTTTAGTTTTTGAACGTATGAGGCCGCGCCCAGAATCTGAGCGCGGCCTCATACGGTGATCAACCCCAGGTCGCTTTCGCGACGCTGTTAACTATTCACTGTTAACTCAAGAAATCGCCCCCTCACGCGCCCACTCACACCTCACCCTCAAGGGCATGTCTGAGGGCTCATGGTAAACGTCGGCGCTGTCCCAGACGAAGGTGTGGAAGCCGGAAAGTTCGGTCTCCAGATGCACGACGGCATTGACCCAATACATGTTTTTGAGCAGAGATTCGAATTTGGCGACCCAGTGCTCCCATTCATATTCCACTGCACGGTACGACATGCCAAAGTGAATCACCTGGGTCTGAAACGTCCCCCCCATCAGATCATCACCCGGCACAGAAAACATCTCACGGCAGAGGAAGGGCCACTCGTCCGCCTGGGGTAACTGGCGTATGGCACGACGGTTGTGAAAGCAGCTGGCCTTGCGCTCCTGTAAAGAGCCAAACGGCAAATGCTTGATGCAACCGTAAACGATGGACTCGTTATCCAAAAAACACCCCAACGAACAGAATCAAGCGACAAGCTTACCGTGACCCGGCTACAAAAATACAGGGACTGGCTCGCTTTTCCCTTCGCACCCTGTGTTTGTGCGATTGTCTGTTTTCCCATTGCCCATAGCGAGGAAACGGACGATAGGCGGGGATTGCGCAAGATTGTGCGAGCGCTCGACAGGACAAATGCCACCGCTCAAAGAAACGGGCGCCTTTGGCGCCCGTTGTCTGCAACAGCATGCAACCTTAAAGGTGGATACCACATTCGGTCTTGTTGTTGCCCTTCCAGCGACCGTCGCGGCCTTCGCCCTTGAAGGTACAGTGGCTGCAACCGATGGACTCATAGCCTTCTTCCACCAGAGGATGAAACGGCAGGTCATGCTCGCGGATGTAATCGTCGCGTTGCTCCTTGGTCACGTCGATCATCGGGTTGAACTTGATCATCCCTCGACGCTCTTCAAAAATTTCCAGGCCGGAGCGATGCTCGGTGGTCCAGCCCATCAGGCTGGAAATCCACAAGTCATAGTTTTCCTTGGCTTCTTCCAGCGGATTAACCTTGTTCACCTGACAGCACAGATCAGGATCGGTCTCCCACATGCGGTTTTCCAATGAAACCTGGTGGTGGTCCGGGTCCGGTTTGACATCAATGACACTCAACCCAAACCGATCAACCAAATAATCCTTGTACTCCATTGTTTCCCCGAAATGGTAACCGGTATCAATGAAATGGATCGGCTGCTGCGGGCGAATAGTGGAGATGATGTGCAGGAAGTACGCTGAGGTCGCCGCAAAAGAAGACGTCACCATGATTCGCTCAGGGGCAAAATCTTCATAGACACGACGTATGCGCTCGGCAAAGCTCAGCGGACGGTATACACGGTTCAGCTCTGCCAGGGCGTCTTTGGACAGTCCGGCAGTATTGTCCCCGAAACGTGTGATCAGCTGTGCACTTCCCATGATTCGCTAAACCTCATAATCCTGTTGGCGAGTGGTCATGATAGGGGGTGCGCGAAGATTATAAAGGAATAAATAGTGATAGTTTTATGCTGAAGAAGAATATGGTGCGAAGCCGAAAGAAGTAGACCCCGCACCCGCAGACTAGAAGAAATAGCTGACCCCTAGTCCCATAAGCTCTTGTTTTCCAAAATCATTATCAATAAGACGAAGGTATTCCAAATTGACTGTCATGGAATCGCTAACGCCCATATCAACGCCCCCGCCGAAGCCAGCGCCGTCATCACGCACCATTTCATCATCAAATTCGTTCTCGACATAGCTGTAGCCTCCAACCAGATAAGGGGCCACCGCCCACGGGACGGGGGGGGTCAGCCTTGCGTAGACACCATAGTAGACATCATTTTCCACCGTAATCCCGCGATAGGTATCTTCGTCCGGAGCCTTGCCCAACCGCACTTCCCCGCTGACAAGCTCATGAAACACCATGCCTGCCCGCAGCGTCAGACCGGTCAGCTCTGCGTCACTTACCGCGCCCCGATCTATGCGCATCATGTTGGCCTGGGCCCCCAGATAGGTTTCCGCCTGAACTGCGCCGGGCAAAATCAGCGCCGATATCACTCCTGCGACGCTCTTCATCTTCAATGAAATCTGCATCCTGCACTCCTGTCATTGTGGTTGTTATCAGGGCTCTGGCAGCCTCTCCTGCTGCAAACTCCATTGAACCTGTGACTCCCTGTAATGAAAAGCCGGAAAGTGTTACCTGTGTGCAATTCTATTTGCCTGAGCGAGAAGCGGTTCACCCCTCACGATTCGTTTACATTTCCACAGGAACTTGTGCTCTCGTTATGGTCGTAGCGTTTAGGATCCGGTGGCAATTTCATACCGCCGGATAAATGCTCCCTACCGGGAGCCCTGACTGGAGATGTATGATGAACAAAACCATGACTACGCTCTCTGCCTTACTGCTATCAGCCACCTTTGCAGTCCAGGCCGATGCACAGCAACCCGCCACCCCGAACTCGCAGGGCACCCCGAGCCCACAGCAAACACCAATGCAATCGCCTGAGTTACCCAAAGCATCCGAGTTTTCAGAAAAGGATCTGGAAGCCTTTGCCGATGCGCAGCAGCAAATGGGTGAAATACAGCAGAAATACTCTGACAAGCTCATGGCCAACAGAGACAAGCCTGAGGAAGCCATCAAAGTACAACGCAACGCCCAGCAGGAAATGGTCCAAGCCGTAAAAGAAAGCGGTCTGGAGTTGAAGACTTACAACCAGATTGCGCAGCTGGCTCAATATGACGCGGAGTTCCGCGCCCGCATCCAGGAAATGATGTGAGTCAGAACCAACAACGCCGGCTATCGCCGGCGTTGTTAACCTGCATTAAGACAATCAGAAATCGACCTGCACCCCCAGCCAGTAACGTCGACCATCCTCGACGTAACCGTATTCATCCTGGAAGATTTCCTTGTCCGCCAGATTATAAATCCCGGTATTCAATTTTGCCGTCGGGCTTAACTGGAAACCCACCCCAGCATCGACAAGGGTGTTGGATGGCGCAATGATGGCACTGTTTGACGGACCGGTAGTCGGCTGGCTTTCTTCGCCACGGTAACGCACCGTCGCCCAGGGAGAGAGCATTGCTGTCGCTTGCCAGTCAAGCTGCAGACTGGCCAGATGCTTGGGCAGCTGGTTAAGCGGCTCCCCCTCGTACTCTCCCGACTTTTGCTCGGAATCGGTGTAGGTGTAGCTCAGGTTCACCGACAACACCTTGGCAAGGGTGGACGACAGGGCAAACTCCACCCCTTGGGTTTCAGCCTCGTCGACATTGACCCGATAGGTCGGGTCAGAGCCAAAATCGTTTGGACCATCGGTACAGATTTCAATCGGGCAGGCAATACGGGTAATTTTGTCTTCAAAATCCGTATGAAATACCGTCACGTTAGCCATTAGCGCCCGTCCCGCATTAAAGTACAGACCTAACTCCTGGTTAATCGAGGTTTCCGGTTGCAGGTCAGGATTACCATAAATATTGCCACCTCGACTCACCTGCCCCCAGTCTGGAATCACTTCTCGCAAAGACGGAGAACGGAAACCCGTAGACACCCCGCCTTTCAATGTCCAGCGCGGACTGAATCCCCAAACGCCATAGACTCTCGGGCTCACATGACTACCGTAATTCTCATCGTCATCGACCCGGGCACCAGCGGTCACCGAAAATGCGTCTGTGAGCATCCATTCATCTTCAACGAAGAAGGCCCATTTGGAGTTCTCCACCTTATTTCGCTCAGAAATACGGTTGGAGGTGTCGTCTCGCAGTTTTTCCTTTGTGAAATCAGCGCCGACCGTCAGCATGTGATTGCCAAGCGGCATCAGCAAAGAGGTTTTGGCATTATCATTGGTGATAATCATCTCACGGGTTGTATTCTCAGCCCGCTCACGCTGCAGATACGTTTCTGACGTCCCAATGCCCCAGCGCCCGGTATGCTGAACGGAAAAGGCCTCACGGGTATGCTCATTGAAAGAATCTGTACAACCGCCGCGACATCCGGTGCTGGCAGCACTGCGCCCCATCAGCGATTGTCTTTCATCAACGCTGGTGCTTGCCTCGATGGAGAAGTCATGATTTTCTGTCGGAGTAAGGCTTAACCGGGCATTCAGGTTCTTCAGGTCTTTCTGTTCATAGCCGTCCACAAAAAGGTCTTCCTCACGGTTATAAAACCCACCGTAGACCTGCAGCCCCGCAAGCCCTTCCTTGAGCGGGCCACTCATACTGAAGTTACCCTGGGTAATATCCCCGGAGCGGGAATCATCCTGGATAATTGTGTCCAGCTGGGCGGTGCCTCCCCACTTGTCGGCGACCTTGCGGGTGATGATGTTAATTACCCCCCCCATAGCGTCGGAACCATACAGGGTCGACATGGGCCCGCGAATCACCTCTACCCGCTCGATGCTCTGCACGGGCGGCAGCCAGCTCTGCTCGAAGCCAGCACTACCATTGGGGCGAGTCTCACGGGTAGAGACCGGCTTGCCATCGACCAGAATCAGAGTATAAGAGGCGGGCATGCCTCGAATGACGATATCTGTACCGTTATCGCCTGCTCCCCCCCCCGTGACAACCACGCCAGGCACATCACGAAGAACATCCGTCACGTCCTGATAATAACGCTCCTCGATCTGCTCACGACTGATCACACTAATAGACGCCGGCGCATCTTCGACCTGCTGTACGTAGCCGCCAGCCGTGACAGAAACCTGCCCCAGCTCGTAGGCTTCTTGCTGATCATCAGCCCATACCGTAGCGCTTGCAGTCGCTACCGCCAGAGCCAAAACCCCCATGCGCATCGCCATACTCCTCATCTCCTTGCATTTACCCCAAACAGAAACAGGAAGGTCCAGCGGGAACTGAACCCTATTCAGGCACGCATGATATTAATTCTTATTTGCAAATAAAGGGGATTTACATTCTATACAGGAGGGGAAGCAGGAAGCCGAATGTGTATTTTCAAACCCGGAGTTGCGTTCTCTGCCCACATATCACCCTCCAGGCGCCTCACTGCTCGCAACGCGATACTGAGGCCAAGGCCGAACCCGCTTTCTTTTCGCGCCGCATCCAGCCTGACAAAAGGATCAAAAATGCTCTCAAGGCTTGAGACAGGAACACCCGGCCCTTGATCCGTCAGGGTCAGATGCCAATTCCCTCCCTCACAAACACCATCCAGAACAATCTGCCCGTCAGCAGGAGAATGCCTTATCGCGTTTCGGACAAGATTCTCAAACACCTGAGCCAATATATTAAGGTGCCCTTTTATCGTCGCTTCATTGGCAAGAAGACACGGAAAACGCCACTTCTCCCAGCCGCTTTCAAAGCACGCATTGTCGATAACCAGATCCCACAAGGCGACGACAGAAAGGGGCTGAAGCTGATCCTTCTCCACGGCGGTATCCTGCCAGCCAAGCGCGAGAGTATCGTCCACCAGAGCCTGCATACGGACCAGTTCAGCCGAGACTCTATCCCGTAACGCGGTTTCATCCATACGGGACTCAAGGGCGACCGACAAACGACTGAGAGGGGTACGGAGCTCGTGGGACATGTCGTTCAGCAGCTGTCGTTGAGTGGCCAGCATGGCTGAAACCTGATCCGCCATGCGGTTGAAACTTCGGGCTAAATCACCGAACTCATCCCGCCGATCGCTCAGTGGCGGGTCGACTCTCGCACGGGTATCGTCCTTGAACGCCAACACCTGTTTCTGAAGCGCTCTCAGGGGCACCCTGACTCGCCAGAACAACAACAAACCAAGGGCAAAAGAAGACAAACCAGGAATCAGAATCAGCAGTACCGTTTCCAGATAAGGCCAATAACCACCAGGCCGCAGGCGCGGCGGCAACTGAATCAGCAAGCGGCCGTCTTCTGCGTTGTCCGGAAAGGGAATACCAACATATGGCATCCGCTTCCCGTAACGGAAGCTCATGCCACTGCGCAAACTACGCTGAAACCGTAATCCGCCCCGCTCACTTGCGGTCAGGGGGATACCGCTCAGGGACTGGTCGCGGGAATCAACGACGGCAATATCACCGACTTCCCGCTCGCGCATGTAAGCAAGCCATGCCGCCACGCCGGTTTCACCACCCTCGCGCCAGGCACGCTGGGCATCCCTGGCATAGGCTGTCAGTTCTGCCTTCGCCGGTTCGCTTAATCGTTGGGCATCACTTCGCAGCTCGCCTAACAACCACGAGCCAGCCATCATTGTGATCACCGCCGTGGGAATCAGAACGACAACAAGGCGCCACAGCAGACGGTGACGGTAGAGAGGCGAGATGAAACTCACAAGTGTTCAGTAATCAGGGTGTACCCCTGCCCCCAAACAGTCCGTACCGGAGAGTCCGGGAGCCCACCTTGACGCAACTTCCTGCGCAAATGACTAACATGCAGATCCAGACTGCGATCATGCCTGCCGCAACCACGATGGAGCACTGCCTGATAGAGAAATGGCTTGCTGAGCACCTGCTCGCGATGCTCAAGCAGGACCTGAAGCAACCGGAATTCAGTGGTCGTTAGTCCAAGATCATCCCCGTTGTAGAGGGCAATCTGCTCAGCGTCATTGAGGTGAAGTCCACCACTCTCCTCAACCCGGGCACGCAGATTGCGTTCCATCGCGACCCTGCGCAGAACCACATCTATTCTGACGCCAAGCTCTGTCATGCTGAAGGGTTTCGGCAGATAGTCGTCAGCCCCACTGATCAAACCGCGAATCCGGGCCTCTTCATCCCCCAACGCCGAAACCACAATAACCGGCACCGGGCATTGCTTTCGTAGCTCAGCCAACAGTTCGAGGCCATTCAGCCCGGGCAACAGGATATCAAGAAGCACCAGATCATATTGCCCACTGGCCGCCTCACCGAGGCCCACAGCCCCATCGGCGCAAAGGGAAACCTGGTACTTCCTGTCGGAGAGAAAATCCCGCAAGTGCCCACCAAGGACGGCATCGTCCTCAATGATAAGAAGTCGGGCGGGAAGCTGGGCAAAGGCATTCATCCGCAAATGATAAGAATTACTATTCGCATAATCCAGTTTTTTATTGAACAAAATTCATTGCCCTCCTGCTTACATTCTTTACGCCTCATCACCTGTATAGCTATAACCATTCTCATTAACATCCCTGCTCACTCTGGACATGGGTCTCAACGTGAACAAGAAGCGCAAGGCCTTCTGGCTGAAACAACTCCACCAGTGGCACTGGGTCAGTTCCGCACTCTGCCTGATCAGCCTGCTGTTGTTCAGTATTACCGGCATCACCCTGAACCATGCCAACGATATCCCGGCAGACCCGGTCACCCAGCCCCTGGAAGGCCAGCTGCCCGACTCCCTTCTGATCGTGCTGAACCAACGGCAATCCGGGCCGCTACCGGCTCCGGTTCAACAATGGCTGGACCAGGAGTTCGCCCTCGACAGCACCGGCAAAGAGGCCGAATGGGCCCCCGATGAAGTCTATGTCGCCCTGCCCCGCCCCGGCGGGGACGCCTGGCTGGCCATTACTCTCGATAGTGGCGAGCTCATGGGGGAAGTCACCGACCGGGGCTGGATTGCCTTTTTCAACGATCTGCATAAGGGACGGCACACCGGCACGGTGTGGTTCTGGTTTATCGACGTCTTTGCCGTCGCCAGCCTGCTGTTCGCCCTTACAGGCCTTGGCCTGATGTTTCTTCATGCCAAACGGCGGCCTGCCACCTGGCCGGTCACACTGGCCGGCCTTGTGATCCCGTGGTTATTGATCATTTTCTTCATGCATTAAAGGACAACGCCATGCGTGTACTGACAACCCTGTGTCTCACCCTGCTGGCTGGCCATTCCCTGGCCGCCAGTTTCAATGTGGAAGTGGAAGTGCCCCGCTTGCGGGTAGCCGAATACCACGCCCCGTATGTGGCCTTCTGGGTAGAAAACCCGGACCGCAGCACGATTGTGCCGCTGGGCCTGTGGTACGACGACCAGGAAAAGTGGCTCAAGGACATTCGTCAGTGGTGGCGACGCACTGGCCGTGGCCAGTCCAGGCCCTATGACGGCCTGACAGGCGCGACCCGGCCACCCGGCAGCCACAGCGTGGATTTCGCTGAACTCGACGCGCTGAAAGCACTGCCCGCAGGCGACTACGAACTGGTGGTAGAAGCCGCCCGGGAAGTGGGCGGACGGGAGGTGCTGCGGCTACCCTTCAGCTGGCCCGCAGACCAGACCCAGAACCAAACCGTTAACGGCAGCAACGAATTGGGCACGGTCACCCTGACCATCACGCCCTGACCCGGAACCACACCCAGAACAGGATGAAGGAGAGAATTATGCGTTCCCTGATCAAACACCTTGGCCTGGCCACCCTGCTGGCCACAGCCATGCCCGCGCAAGCCCACAAACTGTGGCTGCTCCCCAGCCACACCGCGGTATCCGAGCCCCAGTGGATCACCGTGGATGCCAGCATCTCCAACGAGATTTTTGGTTTTGAGCGCGCCTACCCGGTAGACGGCGTGGAAGTCACCGGTCCAGATGGCAAGCCTGCTGCGGTGGACCATGTGACCCTGATGCACACCCGCTCCGTATTCGACGTAGAACTGGAGCAGGAAGGCAGCTATCGCATCGCCGTGGCCAAGCCCGGTTACTTCCTGATGTATGAAGTGGACGGCGAGCGCAAGCGGGGCCGTGGCAACGACGTCGACAAGATGCTGGCCGAACTGCCCAAGAACGCCAGCAATGTGAAGCTGATGGAAGTCCACAACCGTCTGGAGACCTTTGTCACCCTGGGGGCCCCGAACAAGACCGCGCTTGAGCCCACCGGCAAGGGGCTGGAGCTGGAAATGCTGACCCACCCCAATGACCTCTATGCTGGTGAAACAAGCCGATGGCGCCTGCTGGTGGACGGCAAACCCGCCCCGGAACTGAAAGTAGAACTGGTACCCGGTGGCACCCGCTATCGTGACAGCCAGGAAGACTGGAGTGTGACCAGTGACAAGAAAGGGGTTGTCGAAATCACCTGGCCCTCCGCAGGCCGTTACTTCCTGGAAATTGGCACCAGTGACAACAAAACGGTCCACAAGAAAGCAGAGCAACGCCGCCTGCAATACCTTGGGACCTTCGAAGTACTGCCAATGTAATGACACCGGGCGCCCGGCACCCGGAGGCTGAGACAAAAAACCTCCGCTCCCGATAAGGGGCGGAGGTTTTTTTCTGGCTTCCCGTTACTCAAGAAGCCTGATCGATCAACTCGCGCATGTCTTTTACGGCCTGGTGAAGGCCACTGATCACCGCACGGGCAATGATGCCATGGCCGATGTTCAGCTCGTTCATTCCGGGAATTGCCGCGATAGGCAACGTGTTGTGATAGTGCAAACCGTGGCCGGCGTTAACCACCAGCCCCAACTCCAGCGCCAGCGCTGTTGCCTCACGAATACGCTTGAGCTCTGCGGCCTGCACGTCGGAGCTGGTGGCATCGGCATAGTGACCGGTATGAATTTCTATGGTGGGCGCACCACATTCACTGGCCGCGCGAATCTGTGCCGGATCCGCATCGATAAATAGCGACACATCGATACCGGCGTCCGCCAGGGTATTGCAGCACCGCGCAATCCACGCCTGATTGCCGACCACGTCCAGCCCGCCTTCGGTGGTCAACTCCTCGCGCTTTTCTGGCACCAGACAACAATGTGCCGGCTGGACACGGGTCGCGATAGCAACCATTTCTTCCGTGGCGGCCATTTCCAGATTCATGCGTGTCTGCAGGGTCTGCGCCAGCAGCTCCACATCACGGTCATTGATATGACGACGGTCTTCACGCAAATGCACAGTAATGCCATCGGCCCCCGCCTGCTCTGCCACCAACGCCGCCTGCACCGGTTCCGGGTATCGGGTACCACGGGCCTGCCGCAGGGTCGCCACATGATCAATGTTCACACCAAGCAATACTTTGGACATGGTTTTTTCCTTGTATCGAATTCTGTACTTAGCATCGCCGCCCAGCTTGAAGCCCGGTCGGGTCAGCGAAAAAGCTCCCGGCTCTTGAGGGGCCTGTCGCCAAGATGCGGAGCCAACAAGGCCCGGCACAAGTGCAGGGCAGCCTTGCGAGTTGCGGGTTGCCAGTCACCATTGATCACCGCCAGTAGATCATTTCCCGAATACCCCTGACTAGCCGCCAACAGTCCTTGCTCCGGGTCCAGTTGGTAATAGCGGCCAGCCTGTACGGGCTCCCCCTGTATATCCTGACTCAGGTCTATGCCGTAGCCCATTTCGTCCAGCAGCCCCAATTCAAACTGACGCAATACCACATCCTGGGGCTCCCCGTCGGCCAGCCAGCCAAGGGCCTGCTCGTAAAGCGGCCAAAGATCGGGGTGAGGGTCATCGCGGTGGAGCAGACGCGTCAGCAATTCATTGAGGTAAAAACCACAATACAGGGCTTTCCCTTCCAGCTTGACGGCGGAGCCTGCAGGCTCGCAGCTCCGCAGGGAATATAACTCCCCAGACGACTTCAGCTCGACCAGCAAGGGACGAAACGGCGCCAGCGAAGGGTCCTTGCGCCCTCCCCTGACCACCGCTCCGATACGACCCAGACGGGGCACGAATAACTCGACAATCAGGCTGGTATTGCGAAACGGGCGCCGGTGAAGCAGCCAGGCGGGTTGGAGAGCGTCCTCAGCGTGGCTCATCGTAGCCAAGTGAGCGCAACGCGCGGGCGTCGTCAGACCAACCCGCCTTGATCTTCACCCACAGATTGAGCATCACTCGTCGCTCAATCAGCCGTTCGATATCCTCACGGGCCTGGGTGCCGATCTGTTTGATACGCTCACCCTTATCGCCAATCAGAATCTTCTTCTGACCCCGGCGCTCAACCAGAATCGCCGCCGAGATGTCAGTAACACGGGGGCCGTCTTCCCACAGCTCCACTTCTACACTGACCTGATGGGGGACTTCCTGGCCCAGCTGGCGCACCACTTTTTCGCGGATAATTTCAGCGGCCATGAACCGCAGGCTACGGTCCGTCAGTTGGTCCTCGTCATACCAGAAGTCCCCTTCCGGGAGACGCTCCACCAGGGCTTTTTCCAGCTCCAGCAGATTCTGTTCTTTCAAGGCAGACACCGGGATCACCGCCTCGAAGGGATAACGCTCACTCAACGATTGAATGTGCGGCAACAACTCAGCCTTGTCCTCAAGGCTATCCACCTTGTTGATAATCAACAGAACCGGCACGTCCGGGTTAGCCGGTAACAACGACAGGACGTGCTCGTCCGCCGCCGTCCATTTCAGTCCATCGACCATCATACACACCACATCCACGCCACTGAGGGTGGATACCGCCGCATCATTCATCGCACGGTTCAAGGCGCGGTCCTGCCCGGTATGAATCCCGGGGGTATCGGCAAACACGATCTGGTAATTATCACGGGTATGAATACCGTGGATACGATGCCGGGTGGTCTGCGGCTTACGGGAGGTGATGCTGACTTTCTGCCCGATAAGATGATTCATCAGGGTGGACTTGCCCACATTGGGACGCCCGACAATGGACACCATGCCACAACGAGTCACATCGGCATTTTCAGTCATACTGCTGCTCCAGCCAGACCAGGGCATCCGCCGCCGCCTGCTGCTCAGCTTTGCGGCGGCTGGCCCCCTGGGCCGCAAACGTTTTCTCCACCTGCTCAAGTTCGCAGGTCACATCAAAGGTCTGTTTAGGGGCCAGACCCTCGACCTTGATCACTTGATATACTGGCAGTTCGAACTTGCGCGCCTGGAGCCATTCCTGCAAGCGGGTTTTGGCATCTTTCTGGGCATTTTGCGGAGTAATTTTTTCAAGACGGCTTTCATACCAGCCCAGTACCACCTGCCGGCAAGTTTCTTCTCCACCATCAATCAGCATAGCGCCGATAATGGCCTCCAACGCATCGGCAAGAATGGAATCTCGACGGTAACCACCGCTTTTCAGCTCCCCTCCGCCCAGCGTTAAATGGTCACCGAGGCCCAGCTCACGTGCAACCAGCGCCAGCGTCTGACCCCGCACCAGAGTGGCGCGCATGCGGGTCAACTGACCTTCCGCGGCCTCCGGAAAACGGGAAAACAGGGCTACCGAGATAATCTGGCCGAGCTGAGCATCGCCCAGAAACTCCAGGCGTTCGTAGTTGCGATGCCGGCTGACGCTGCGATGGGTCAGCGCCAGCTCCAGCAAGGAAAGATCCTGAAACTGATAGCCCAGCCGGGCCATCAGCCTATTGAGGTCCTGAATCACTGGCGAACGTCTTTGGTAAAGTCTTCCTGAAAAGTCATGACAATACTGACGTTGTAGAACAGCGGCTCACGCACCTCATAGTCCGTAGACACCGTCAGAATTCCACTTTCTTTTGAAATAGCCAGATCATCAACATTAATCACGCTCACCTGATTGATGGTGAAGCGCTTGCTCAACGCATCACGGACTTCCCTTGGCGACATAAGAGCCGTCTTGCTGTCCTGCATCAAGGAGCGAACGGTCGTACCAATGGTGTTATTTTCCATGTAGGCGGGCACCATTCGAAATGCCGCCGTACCCAGAATCACAGCCACCAGAAGAATTACGGCCCAGCTGATCAGGGAGATCCCATGCTGCCGTGAGGGCTTTGTCATCATTTTAGTTTGCCTCCACCTTGTCTATCGCACCATTACGAGAAAAGCTGGGCAGGGAGAAGATCGGTTTCCAGTGCATCCAGATCAGGAAGGCCTCCCCCACCACCAGCTCTTCAGGGACTATACCCCAAACCCGGCTGTCTTTACTGTTGTCACGATTGTCGCCCATCACAAAATAGGCTTTCTCGGGAATATTCCACTCGCCCTCGATATCGATGTTCGGCTGCTTGCGGCCGGTAAACGGCGCGATCTGCCCCATGTGCCACATCATGTGGTCCACTTCACCCAGCTTTTCGATGTATTCCGCCTGCCAGTAACGACCGTTGTCGTCTTCCCGAACCAGCGTCTGTGACACCAGTTCCCCGTTGATAAAGACCCGGTTATCGCGAATTTTCACCACATCCCCGGGCAGACCCACCACCCGCTTGATGAAATTCTGATTGCGGTTCTCAGGGTATTTGAAAACCATCACATCGCCGCGCTTCGGCTTGCCAGTCTCGATGATCTTGGTGTTGGTGACCGGCAATCTCAGACCATAGGCAAACTTGTTCACCAGAATAAAGTCGTTGACCTGAAGTGTCGGCATCATGGATTCCGAGGGAATAGTAAACGGCTCCACGATGAAAGAGCGAATCACCAGCACCACGAAGAAAACCGAGATCAACGAGTTGGAGGTTTCAACTGCACTGCCGATCGGGCCGCCCTTCTCCTTCAGTTTCAACAGCCTGTCGATACCCCACACCACCAGCGTCACGGCCAGGGCCAGGGTCAGCCAGAAACCAATATCGATATCCATCAATCATCCACCTTGAGTACGGCAAGGAAGGCTTCCTGGGGAATCTCCACGTTCCCCACCTGCTTCATTCGCTTTTTGCCTTCTTTCTGCTTCTGCAGCAGCTTCTTCTTACGGGAGACGTCACCGCCATAACATTTCGCAGTCACGTTCTTGCGCAGGGCCTTTACCGTCTGGCGCGCAATGATCTTGCTGCCGATAGCCGCCTGAATGGCCACATCGAACATCTGCCGCGGCACCAGCTCCTTCATCTTCTCGCACAGGGCCCGGCCACGGTAAGCGGACTGGTCCAGATGGCAAATCATGGCCAGGGCATCCACCTTGTCACCATTGATGAGCACGTCCACCCGCACCAGTTTGGTCGCTTCGAACCGCTCAAAGGCATAGTCCATGGAAGCAAAGCCACGGCTCACCGACTTGATGCGGTCGAAGAAGTCCAGCACCACTTCTGCCATGGGAATGTCATAGGTCAGTGCCACCTGCTTGCCCAGATACTGCATGTTGATCTGGCTACCGCGACGTTCCACACACAGGGAAATCACGTTCCCCACAAACTCCTGGGGCACCAGGATGTTCACCCGGGCAATGGGCTCACGGAACTCTTCGATCTTGTTGCCTTCCGGCAGCTTGGAGGGGTTGTCCACATAGATAACTTCATCACTGGACAGCAGCAGCTCATAGACCACCGTCGGCGCTGTGGTAATCAGGTCCAGATCGTATTCCCGCTCCAGCCGCTCCTGGATGATTTCCATGTGCAACATGCCCAGGAAACCGACCCGGAAACCAAACCCAAGGGCATCGGAGGTTTCCGGTTCATAGAACAGCGACGCATCATTCAGGGTCAGTTTGGCCAGGGCATCACGGAAATCTTCATAGTCATCCGCACTCACCGGGAACATGCCCGCATAGACCTGCGGCTTGACCTTCTTGAACCCGGGAAGGGCCTTAACATCAGGCGTCTTGGACAGCGTCAGGGTATCGCCCACCGGCGCACCGTGGATGTCCTTGATGCTGCCGCTCACCCAGCCCACCTCACCGGCTTCCAGCTGTTTGGTCTCGGTACGCTTGGGGGTGAAGATGCCGAGCTGATCCACCACATGGGTCTGACCGGTGGATTTCACCAGAATCTTGTCGCCTTTCTTGAGCACGCCATGCTTCACACGCACCAGCGAAATCACACCCAGATAGTTATCGAACCAGGAATCAATGATCAGCGCTTGCAAATCGCCGTCACGCTCACCTTCAGGGGCGGGGATTCGTTCGACCAGCTGCTCCAGCAGGTCATCAATGCCCACCCCGGTCTTGGCGGACACCCGGCAGGCATCCATGGCGTCCAGCCCGATGATTTCCTCGATCTCGTTGATTACCGCCTCCGGCTCGGCCTGCGGCAGGTCGATCTTGTTCAGAACCGGCAGCACTTCCAGGTCCTGCTCGATGGCGGTATAGCAGTTGGCGACGGACTGGGCTTCCACGCCCTGGGCTGCGTCCACCACCAGCAGCGCCCCTTCACAGGCCGACAGGGAGCGGGACACCTCGTAAGAGAAGTCCACGTGTCCGGGGGTATCAATGAAATTCAGCTGGTAGGTCTCGCCATCACGGGCCGTGTAGTGCAGCGTCACGCTCTGCGCCTTGATGGTGATGCCACGCTCACGCTCCAGCTCCATGGAATCCAGCACCTGTTCTTTGAGCTCACGCTCACTGAGGCCGCCACAGACCTGAATAAAGCGGTCCGCCAGCGTGGATTTACCATGATCGATGTGGGCGATGATGGAGAAGTTGCGAATATTCTTGATGTCAGTCATAGGGCCTGTAAGCAATCAGTCGTTGCCGCGCCGGCCCGCGGGTCCGGGACCGTATCGTCACCGGAGCCCGGTGACACCAAAACAAAAACGGCAAACAATGGGCCGCGATTCTAGCGGATAACCGGGGCCAGTTGCACGGCACACCGCAGGGTGTGCCGCAAAAAGCCGGCCAGTGGACCCTATTGTAACTTCAGGGGCAGGAACCGAGGGTTGCCCTCCCGGTTCACCAGCGCCGCCACCGTGCCGGTTTCCGGCAGCTCAGCCACGGCCTGTGCAAAGGCTTCCGGGCTGTCCATGGGCACATTGTTGAGGGTCACGAGAATATCGCCCACGGCGATCCCCGCCTTGCGGGCTGGCCCCTCCTCCACAGCAGTGACGATGACCCCTGCCTTCAGTTCCAGTCGGCTCAGCTCGGCCGGGCTTGCCGCACGGACTTTCAAACCCAGGGCACTGCCCTCATCGGATTTACCCACGCCGCCCTGCAGGGCCATTTCCGGGTCATCCGGCAACAAACCTATGGTGACCGTCAACGCCTTCTCCTCGCCATCGCGGATCACGGTGACATCAGCATCTGTTTCCGGTTTCACCAGCCCAACCCAACGGGGCAACTCAGAGGAACGGTAAATAGCTTCGCCGTTAAATTCGGTGATGATATCGCCGGCCTGAATGCCTGCCGCTTCGGCCGGGGAATCCTTGAGCACCTGGGACACCAGTGCGCCACGGGGCTGCTTGAGACCGAACGATTCAGCCAGATCCCGGTCGACTTCCTGAATCAGTACTCCCAACCAGCCACGGCTGACCTTGCCGTGATCCTTCAGCTGGGCAACGACATCCATGGCCATATCAATGGGAATGGCAAAGCTCACCCCCATGTAACCGCCAGAGCGGCTGAATATCTGGGAATTGACCCCTACTACCTGGCCCTTCAGGTTAAACAGGGGACCGCCGCTGTTGCCCGGGTTGATGGCAACATCGGTCTGGATAAACGGGACATAACTGTCGCTGGGCAGGCTGCGCCCCTTGGCGCTGACAATCCCGGCAGTCACACTGCTGTCAAAACCAAAGGGGGCTCCGATGGCCAGCACCCACTCCCCTACCTTCAACTCGGCAGAAGAACCGATATCTGCCACTGGCAGATCTGCCCCGTCGACCTTGAGCAAGGCGATGTCACTCTGCTCATCCGCGCCAATCAGTTCGGCCGGCAATTCGCGGCGATCCTGCAAGCGCACCATGATTTCATCGGCATCCGCTACCACATGGTTATTGGTCAGCACGTAGCCATCGGCAGAAATAATGAAGCCTGACCCCAGGGAGCGGGCCTCCTGTTCTTCGGGAATAGAGGGCATCTCGCCCCCGCCAAACTGATCGAAGAAGCGACGAAACAGCTCGGGGATCTGCTCCATTTGCTCTCGCATGGAATTGGCATCGCGATGGGTCACTGTACTGATATTCACCACCGCCGGACCTTCCTTTTCCACCAACAGGGTAAAATCCGGCAGTCCGGTAACCAGTGGCTCAGCAGAAGGTTTCTCAGATTCGGAACACGCCGTCAGCAAGGTGGCAAACACTACCAGTACCAGCCCGGCAAGCTGGAAAAATCGGCTCATGACGTTCTCCTTATTTTTTCGCAGGATGAATCTCCACCGCCTGACAGTGGTCGTCCCCTGACCCTGTCACGCGGGGTTGGTAAGCCTGATTATGGCCATTTCGACGGCTGATGACACGATTGATGGCGAAACCGGCCAACAGACCGGTGACGCCTAAAAGAGCGGAAGCATCCACGGCGGTCACCGGCAAAGCCGAGCCCACCAGCGCCCCTGCAAACAGCAGCAACAGTGGAAGCCCGTAGACCCACAGGGCACCGCGCATTAACGCCCCTTCAGGCAACGCCAGGGTTACGGTATCACCGTTTTGGAAATGGTCAGAATCGACCGGGACACGCAGCCGGGCACGTTGACCGGACTGCTGTTGATTAATCAGATGGTGGCCACAGCCTGCCTTGGCTTTGCAGGCCCCGCAGGTTGACGCGCGCACCGTCTCCACCCAGATCGCTCCGGGCTCCACTGCCACGACAACGCCCTGTTCGTGAAGCATCAGTGGCTTGCGTCCTGCACCCTGACGCTCTGAATGACCCGCTCGGCGGTCGCTTGCGGGATTTCCCCCACCAGCGTCACCAGATACGCACCGCTCGGTGCGGTAAGACGACGACTGACTGCCACCGTCGGTCCAACCCGGCTAACGCCCTCTTCCACCGAACCGTCTTTGACTTCTTCCACAAACACCGTGAACGCTGCCAGGCCATCGGAATAGCCCTGTGCGGCGACTGGCGCACGGTCATCTTCCGCATGGCGCCAATCTTGTCCTGTCGTTTCAAATCCCGCCGGCAGCCACTCTGCACTCAGCGCCAGTTTCTGCATTTCGTGGGACGGCGGCAGGCTGCTCAGATCGCTCTGGCTGATCACTTCCGGCAGGGCAAAATCCGCATGTGTCAGGCCGGGTGCCAGCTCGATACTGACAAATTCCACCCGCTCCAGCGCCACGCCACTACCATCGACCACTTCAGACTTGAGCAACAAGCGGCTGTCGCGGTCCAGCCACAGGCGATAGCCATAACGGTGGGTATCCAGGGGGGCCACCCGCATGCGGGTCGCATTCCGGCCCGCGACACGACCGTCACCGTCTACCAGAATGTTGTATTGCGCAGGGACATCTTCGGCCAACCGCTGGGCCAGGGCCAAAGGGCCGGTTTCGGTGCGGCTGATCCGCGTAAGAGTACGATCCGGATGCAGGCAGACCACTTCGTCGCCCCGGCGGATCACTTCGACCAGTCGACCATCAAGGTGGGTGAGTCGCTGATGTTCCTTGCCATCCAGCACCGCATGACGAATTTCCATGGTGCTGACTTCAGCACCAAACTGGTAAAGGAAACGACCGGTGTAGTTCAGGGAACGGTTAGCCTGGGACATGGCCTGAAGCTGATCATGCGCTGGCCCGTCTTCGGCCAACGCATGCAAGGGGGATACGAGGGTCAGGGACAGCGCAAGAACACGAAGCTTCATTCGTTATTTGGCCCCGTGACGTGCATCCATGCTGACCAGACGGGCAAAGGGCATCATCCCCTGGCCGCTATGACGGGCAGCAAAGTCACTGTGGCGCAGCAACATGTCGTTAACGCGGGGCTGGGCCGCAGGCACCGCCGTTGCGGGGGTAGCCACTGGACGCAAGCTCTGCGACACCAGTGCCGCCTCACCCATCGGCCGGTTCAGACGTGAATCCTGGGCAGCGGCCAATGCCGGCACCGCAGCAGTGTTACCCGCCTGCCCAGTCTCCCAGGCTTGCCAGCCCACCACCGTTGCCGCAGCCACAGAGGCAGCCACCGCAAAGCGCGCCATACCACTCATCCAGGCAGGACGGCGAGCTGGTGCACCCTCGGCGGTCAACGCCGCCGACAATGCCGTATTAAAATCCGCAGGAACGGCTGCACTGGCCTGCCCGTGCATCACATCACGTGCAAGCTGCCAGCGTGCCAGCGTATCCAGTTCGGAATCATCGATGTCTCGCATCACCCGACGGGTTTCCAGCTCACTGGTCTCCCCGTCAAGGAAGGCAGACAGCGTTTCCAAATCCCTGTTCATAGACTCACCCTTTATCGCCTCGCTGTGAGCCCAGCAAGGGCCTTACAGCTTCGTCAATCGCTTCCCGAGCCCGGAAAATACGGGATCTCACCGTACCCACCGGACACTCCATCACCGCCGCAATGTCCTCGTAGCTGAGTCCTTCAAACTCACGGAGGGTGACGGCAGTCTTCAGTTCCTGGGGCAGATCCTCAATCGCAGCGTGGATCACTGCCTCCAGTTCTTCTGACAACACATGAGACTCCGGGGTTCCAATTTCATGCAGCATTTCTGCCCCGGCATATTGCTCGGCCTCTGCAGCATCCAGATCCGAGCCAGGCGGGCGCCGACCAGCGGCCACCAGATGGTTTTTGGCGGTATTGACGGCAATACGGTATAGCCACGTATAGAAGGCACTGTCACCACGGAAGCGTGGCAATGCCCGCCAGGCCTTGATAAAAGCTTCCTGCGCCACATCCTGTACTTCATCCGGGTCGCGGACGTAACGATTGATCAGGGCAAAAATCCGCTGCTGATACTTGCGCACCAACACCTCAAACGCCCTCTGATCACCCGTTTTGGCTTTTTTCACCAACTGTTCGTCTGACACCGATCCCCCGGATCCATTGCGAAATGCGTAACTCGGATAGTGGCTGGAATCATCCAGCCCGGTAAACGCGTTATTGTAGCAGGAGTTCGGGCGGCAGCCACACCCCAGTGCGCGGAGGGTGTTGATTTAGCACGCTTTTCACATTGCTTGCAAAATTGACCCGCGCCTGCGAAAGGTTAGGACAGGCAAGGGGCGAGAGAGTTCCCGCCCAGGAGAGGTTTAGAACGGGATGGAGCACCCCATGCCCCCGAACTTCTTCTTGACCTGGGCCATACACCCACGCATCAGCAAACCGAAAGGATCCCCTGGCATGTTTTCACATACTTTCTTGGCGGCATAGGCCTTGCTGCATTCGGTCGCCGTCGCCTCGAGTCCGGTAGCTTGCACCGGCTCGGGATCAGGGGTTACCGACGCCAGCGACATTCCCGGTTGCACGTCTGATTCCAGCCCCACCACCCTGGGCTCACTCACTTCGATCATGGCCGCCACCACATCTGCCGGCAAACCTTCAACGGTTAGCCAGCTCGCCTGCTCTGCAGAGAACCGCGCGTAGGGCTTACCTGCGGCCTGGATGCTCGCCACCACCTCTGGGGCGGAGCGCTTGCGATACGTCTGCTTGAGCACATCCATCACTCGTTGCCCGGAGGGGCCAATGAACAGCAACCGATCATTACCCTGGATATCCGCTACAAACTCCGGATGCTGATCAACGATCTCACCATAAGCCACCAGGCGATCCTGTCGCTTCTGGCCTGCCAGTACGGCGGCCAAATGCTGAGACACCAACGGGCGATAGAATTTAAGCTTCGGGTCATCCAACGCCGCAACCAGGGTGTCCACATCCGTCGACTTTTTCAGCCGGTCATACAACGGCTGCTCATCATAAACACGGGCCGCCAGCTTTTCCTCATGCGAAAAGAACGAGGCATACCAGGCCGCATCAACCACTGCCTGATTGCCACGAATCTTGCCGTAGGGGATCCAGCTCATGAAAACCGTGCCTCGATAATGCGCATTTGCACTGTAGACAAGCTCGTCCCCCGAGCGCATTTCGATAGTCGTGTCCCATTTATCGGGAATGACGCCCGGCAAAATCCCCAGGGAGAATACGCTGGCAAAGGTGGTTACCAGCAACGTTCCTGCTTTTACAAGACCTTCGCCACCGAAACCCGGCCGGTGGCGAGTGATCGTGATATCCAGCGGCGGCATCTCGCCTTCATGCAGCCAATGCGTTGCCGCGATATTCAGCTCATCCGTGCCACTCGACTCGGGCTTGGCCTCGATACGCTGCTGCATGTCCTCGCTCGCCCATGAGAAGGCGTTAAATGTGGCTTTTCCCTTACTGTATGGAATGATCGGGTTTTTGGGGTTGGTATTGAACAACGCAACCGTGTCCTGGGTGATTGGGGTGCCCTGCTCCGTGTAGTAATTGGCTGACGCACAACCACCGAGCAACGCACTGACTAACGCTCCGACAAGCAGACCTTTACCGTGCCGTTTCATGAATGTCCCCAAAGAATACTGATAGTGTTGAGTCCGCCACCTACCCCCCGGTGATGCCGCGACAACGCTTTCACGGGAAATTAACAACACTGTCACAACGCCGCATACCCCATTTGGGGGATAGACCACTTTTGATCATTTAGCCGGAGCGGAAATCACCGCTATACTGGCGCCGTTCACGCCACAGACAGGATCGGTTCATGGCCACCTACCGACACGATGTACTCATCATTGGCTCCGGCGCCGCCGGGCTGACCACGGCACTGCGTTTGCCCGATGAGTGTCAGGTTGCCCTGCTCTCCAAGGGAGAGCTCACCAGCGCCAGCACCTACTACGCCCAGGGCGGGGTCGCAGCCGTGCTGGATCAGCAGGACTCACTGGAAAGCCATGTGGCCGACACCCATGTGGCCGGAGCGGGCCTGTGCCGGGATGAAGCCGTGCGCTTCACCGTGGAAAACGGGCCAGACGCGATTCGCTGGCTGATTGATCTGGGCGTGGATTTCACCCGCTTTGAAGGGGGAGACGATGGCACGCTGCCTTACCACCTGACCCGTGAAGGGGGCCACAGTCACCGCCGCATCATTCATGCAGCTGACGCCACCGGCAAGGCCATTTCCAGCACCCTGATCGGCCAGGTAAAGCAGAAACAGAACGTCACCCTGTTTGAACATCGCGTGGCGGTGGACTTGATCCTTCAGGAACATCACGGCCAGCAACGCTGCTGCGGGGCCTACATCCACAATATCCGCACCGGTGAAACCGATGTGGTGCTGGCGCGCTCTGTTGTGCTGGCTACCGGCGGCGCCTCCAAGGTGTACCTGTACACCTCCAATCCGGATGTGGCGACAGGGGATGGTATTGCCATGGCCTGGCGTGCGGGCTGCCGTGTGGCCAACATGGAGTTCATGCAGTTTCATCCCACCTGTCTTTATCACCCCAAAGCCAAAAGCTTCCTGATCACCGAAGCGATCCGCGGGGAAGGTGGCCATTTACTGCTGCCCAATGGCGAACGCTTTATGCACCGCTTCGATGAACGCGGTGAACTGGCCCCCCGAGATGTGGTCGCCCGGGCCATTGACCATGAAATGAAACGCCTGGGGGCTGACTGCCTGTACCTGGACATCAGCCACAAACCCGCCGACTTCATTATCGAACATTTTCCCACGGTCTACGCCAAGTGCCTGCAACTGGGCCTGGACATCACCCGTGACCCTATCCCGGTGGTCCCCGCCGCCCATTACACCTGCGGCGGCGTGGTCATCAACGAACATGGCGAAACCGACGTGCCAGGGCTCTATGCCATCGGCGAAACCAGCTTTACCGGCCTGCACGGCGCCAACCGCATGGCCAGTAACTCGCTACTGGAATGCTTTGTCTACGGCAAGGCAGCAGCCGACAACATCGCCCGGCATCTCGCCGAGCTACCCGAACCCCGCGACGACGCCGAATGGGATGAATCACAGGTAACCGATTCCGACGAAGACGTAGTCATCAGCCATAACTGGGACGAGCTGCGCCGGTTCATGTGGGATTACGTGGGGATTGTGCGTACCGAAAAGCGCCTGGAGCGGGCATTGCACCGTGCGGAATTGCTGAAGAAAGAAATCGGGGAGTACTACAGCAACTACCACATCAGCAACGACCTGCTGGAACTGCGCAATCTGGTGGTTATCGCAGAGCTGATCATCCGCTCTGCCATGTCCCGAAAGGAAAGCCGCGGCCTGCACTTCATGCGCGATTTCCCCGACAGCGTGGACAACCCGAAAGACACCGTCCTCACCCCGGGCACGTTTTAGCAGGCGCTGAAAGTCGCTCACGCCGGCGGCAAGAAAACACTGCAACCTCAGCGCTGGCGATTCAGCCAGAGCCATTGATAGTAGGGCTGAAGCTGCTCAAGAGGCGCCTGATCCTCGAACAGGTGCCACCAGCCCCTGGGAGTTTGCAACGCCAGCCAGGGGCCCAGCCTCAACACCCTGCCCGGTCGCTCCAATTGTTGCTGCACTTTCCGGTGGTTGCTCACCCACAGCGCGCCATCCTGCATCGCCAGTGCACGCACTTCCATGAGGCACCAGCGCTGCAACAGCAGCGGCAAGCTTGCTAACAATGCCCCGGATACCCACCAAGGCAATGAGCTCAACAGAATCGGAATCGAAGTCACCGCCATCGCCACCCACTTGAGTCTCGCCGGATAGCGGGAAGCCGACAGCTCAATCCTTGCGTAAGGAGACAAGGGCAAGGACATGGCGGACATAGTCCCGCAGTTCCTGATCGGCCGGTTCACTGCGATAGGTAAACCACTCGAACATGTCTGCATCCTGGCAGTCCAGCAGTCGCGGGAACCAGGCCTGATGCTCAGCCGACTCGCTGTCGAAGTGGTCATCCAGGTAGGCATACAGCACCACCTCGACCTCTGACGCGCCACGACGGCACTGCCAACGGTACTTGCGTTTAAGATCCTCGTTGCTCATTAAGGGCTTCCTGATAACAGAGTGGTCCAAACCGTGGGCGCATTATCCAGCACATGAAACCGGGACTCCAGCGCCACCGCGCCCAGACAGCTCCCAAAGCACACCATCAACCCACCAAATTGTTATGCCGACGACCCACGCTAACGACCAGGATTCAGGTATCATGGGCGGTGAATGTCACGCTGAATGTCAGCCCGTTTCAGAGGAGTCCCATGAGCTGGTCCGACGTTATTGCCGCAAGATCCTTGGCAGACCATGCCGAATCCCCGTATCTGAGTCTCTGTGATCATCTGGCCGTGATTCGCGCCTCCGGCGAGGAAGCCGGCCACTATCTCCAGGGGCAGCTGTCCTGCGACCTGCGCGAGGTGGATCAGGGCGCACACCTGACCGGCATGCACCTGAGCCTGAAAGGTCGCGGGCTGGTCAGTGTTCGCATTGTGCGCGACGGCGAGGACTACCTGATGCTCTGCCCCACCGGGCAGCAGGACGCGGTCATCAAGGCGCTGATGAAGTACCGCCTGCGCGCCAAAGTCGAATTCTCTGTTGACCAGGATTGCGTGGTATTTGGCCTTGCCGGCGCACTACCGGGCACGAGTCCCGCTCCCGGGCAATGCCAGCCCACCGAGCACGGGCTATGGCTACGCTATCCACACAGCGAGCATGCCCTGGTCATCACCCCGTCCGCACAAGCGGACAGCGCATGGGCAGCCCTGTCGGCCGAGCGCGCCATCACCACGGCCAACGGCTGGAAGCTGGCCGATATCGAAGCCGGCGAAGGGCAAATCTACCCCGGCGCGGAAGACCTGTTCCTGCCACAGGTGCTGAATTACGATGTCACCGGCGGGGTCAACTTCAAAAAAGGCTGCTACACCGGCCAGGAAGTCGTCGCCCGGATGCATTTCAAGGGCAAACTCAAACAGCGCATGCAACGGATCGACTACAGTGCAAACCGGCCTCTTGAGGCCGGCGACGTACTACGCGATGCCGACGGCAAAGCCGCAGGCGAAGTGGTCAGTAGCGCCAGCGCCCCTCACGGTTACAGTGCCCTGGTCGTGCTGCGCCGCGATACCGACGGCACCCTGTTCAAAGACGAACAGCCACTGGACAGCCGACTGGCAGCATTGCCCTACTCCCTGCCCTGGAAGGACTGACCGCACAGCGCCAGGCATCCAGAACACCTTTTCAGGCACCCCAACGCAAACAGGCCACACCCGGTTCGGGAGCGGCCTGTTTGGTTCAGGTCTGATGAATTAATTACCCAGACTTGCCAACGGGTGCTTTGGCGCCGGGCATTCGAAGAAGCCATCAATATAGGCTCTCGGCACGTCAGCGACCTGACGATGACGGAAAGCCGGCTTGCCATCTTTGTCGATCAGCAAGGCACGCACGCCCTCGCGGAAATCACCGTGCAGCGCACACTGTACCGCCAGACACCACTCCATGCGGAATACCTCCGCCAGTGAGAAATACGTAGAGCGAGCCAGCTGCTCCCACACCAGATGCGCGGTCTGCGGACAGCCTTTTTCGAGATTGCGCAGCGCCTTGTCCAACCAGGCATCCCGATCCTTCTCGCCCAGCAGTTGCTCAACCACCACCGTCAGACTTTCACCGTCGCACAACCGATTGATCTGCGCCATATGATCCATCAGGGGATGAGGCATCCCGGACATGTCGACCTGCTGCTCGCGGAAGAAACGGTACAGCACCGCATGATTATCGCGGGCATCACCCGCAAACGTCTGTTGGCCCAGAGCCTTCAGCAGGGCATCGGCATCATCGTCGACCATACGGTCGGCCATGCCCACTTCCACCGCCTCACGCCCATTGATGTGCACCCCGGTCAACCCAAGGAACAACCCCGCCTTGCCCGGCAAACGATTGAGGAACCAGCTGCCGCCCACATCCGGGAACAGCCCGATGGTGATCTCCGGCATGGCCATGCGAGAAGCCGGGGTAACGAGACGGAAATCGGCGCCCTGCATCAACCCCATGCCGCCGCCCATGACGATGCCACCGCCAAACACCACCACCGGGATCCGGCTGGTATGCAAGCGATAATCGAGCGCGTATTCCGCTGCGAAATACTCCTCGATCACAGGGTTACGGCTCTCGCCGGCATGCTTCACCATCGACTGATGCATCTGCACGATGTCGCCCCCGGCACAGAATGCCTTGCCCCCTGCCCCGTCCAGCCAGAGCGCCACAATATCCTCACGCTGCTCCCATTCATCCAACTGCTGATCCAGCAGGCGAATCATGTCCAGGCTCAGCGCGTTCAGTGATTTCGGGGAATTCAGTGTGGCCCGCGCAATCACATGACCACTGGCCGTAGGCAGTTCGGAAAACAGCACGCAATCAGACACAACAACTCCAAAGGGACAATTAGATGAATAATGATTCACTGCGCGAGTCAGGAGACATCCACATCTCCCGCCAAGTCCGCACAGTCATCACGCTCTCGGGGCGATCATTTCCGGTAAGGTTCGCAAGGCTTAACCTTCCTCACTCACCGCCCAATCAATTGGCGTCAGCCCCTGCTGAAGCAGGTACTGGTTGGCACGGGAGAAATGCCCACACCCCAGAAAGCCCCGGTGCGCAGACAACGGAGAAGGGTGTGGCGCAGTGAGCACGCAGTGCTTGTCGCGGTCAATCAATCGCCCCTTCTTCTGGGCATGGCTACCCCACAACAGAAACACCAGGCCTTCACGATGAAGATTCAGATGCTCCACGGCCTGGTCGGTGAAGGTTTCCCAGCCACGCTTCTGGTGGGATGCCGCCTGACCGGCCTCAACCGTCAACACCGCATTCAGCAGCAGCACACCCTGCTCGGCCCAATGAGTCAGATTGCCATGGGCCGGCGGCACATGGCCCAGATCCCGTTGAATTTCCTTGTAGATATTCACCAGCGAAGGAGGCGTTTTGACGCCGTTCTGTACAGAGAAGCTCAGGCCATGTGCCTGATGCGGGCCGTGGTAAGGGTCTTGGCCAAGTATCACCACCTTCACCCGTTCAAACGGAGTCAGGTTAAAGGCATTAAAGATATCCTGCCCCGGTGGATAAATTGTTTTACCCGCCTGTTTTTCCGCTGCCAGAAACTGGCGTAACTCGCCCATATAGGGACGCTGAAATTCTTGTCCCAAATGCTGTGCCCAGCCTGGCTCCAACGGAACAGAGGCAGCATCAACCATGAGGAACCAATTTATTCAAAAGGTTGTGAATCCGCGACTCGACAAACTCTTGCGAGGTGCGCTCAGGGTGTACCAGTAATCGCTGCTCCAGCGTCACCATGGTGGAAAGGATCAGCTCCGCATCCAGCTTGGGCTGATCGCTGCCAAATCGCTCAGCGGCAATGATCAGGCCTTCCAATTGCTGGCGGAGGTATAAATCAGCCAAATCACGCAGTCGGCTGTCCAGCACCGCTTCCTGCAAGAACGCCTGCTCTGCGACAAGATGATCACGACGGTTCGTGAGCTCATCCACAATAAACGCCGCCATCATCTGTGACGTTAACGTCACCAGTCGCGAACGATCTTCCGGATTGGAAAGACTTTCCCTGGAAAATTGTGACAGCAGCGCAAAGGCCTGCTCCTTGAAGGGCTCGATCACTTCCTTGAGTGCCCGTTCGGCAAACAGCGTGAAAGTATCAGCAATAAGGTCGGAAATATCCTTGAAGTAATAGGTGGTCGCCGAGAGCGGCACCTCAGCTTCACGGGCCACGGCACGATGACGCACTGCGCGGATGCCGTCCTGAACAATAATGGTCAGTGCCGCTTCAAGAATGGCCTGGCGGCGCTGTTCGCTGCCGGCACGACGGGCTTTTCTACCCTGATATTGGATTACACTACTCATGGACACAGTCAGCCTTTGTTATTAGCCCCAAACATCACGACAGTGATGTCATGTGTCGCTCTCCCAACGTCCGCACAACGCGAATAGGGGGCACAATCCGTGCCCCAACAGCCAGGTGCTTAACGCGCCTGAGGCCGCATGTGCGGGAACAGAATCACATCCCGGATGGAAGGCGAGTCCGTAAACAACATTACCAGCCGGTCAATACCAATCCCTTCACCGGCGGTTGGCGGCAGGCCATGCTCCAGGGCTACCACATAGTCCTCATCATAGAACATGGCTTCGTCATCACCAGCATCTTTCTCTGCTACCTGCTGACGGAAACGCTCTGCCTGATCTTCGGCATCATTCAACTCAGAGAAACCATTGGCGATCTCACGGCCGCCCACGAAGAACTCAAAACGCTCGGTCACGAAGGGGTTATCGTCCATCCGGCGAGCCAGCGGCGACACCTCGGTAGGGTACTCGGTAATAAAGGTTGGATCCTTCAGGCGGTGCTCTACCGTCTTTTCAAAAATCTCGATCTGTACCTTGCCGAGTCCGTAGCCATCCTTCAACGGAATTCCCAGACCGGTGGCGATTTCACGGGCGCCCTCCAGGTCAGCCAGTTTTGCCGCATCAATCTCAGGATTAAAGTGCAAAATGGAATCGAATACCGTAATCCGGGCAAAAGGTTTACCAAAGTCATACACATCCCCCTGGTAGGGAATGTCGGTGGTGCCCAGTACATCCTGGGCCAGGGTGCGGAGCATTTCTTCCGTCAGGTTCATCAGGTCGTGGTAATCACCATAGGCCTGATAAAACTCCAGCATGGTGAACTCCGGGTTATGCCGGGTAGACAGCCCTTCGTTACGGAAGTTGCGGTTCACCTCGAAGACCTTTTCAAAACCGCCCACCACCAGTCGCTTGAGGTACAGTTCCGGCGCGATACGCAGGTACATGTCCAGGTCCAGACTGTTGTGGTGAGTGATAAACGGGCGTGCCGTCGCTCCACCCGGGATCACCTGAAGCATCGGTGTTTCGGCTTCTACGAAATCCTTGTTGACCAGGAAATTGCGAATACCCGCGACAATTTTTGAGCGGATCTGGAACGTACGGCGGCTGTCTTCGTTAACGATCAGGTCTACATAACGCTGGCGGTAACGGGCCTCCGTATCGGTCAGGCCTTTATGTTTTTCCGGTAGCGGGCGCAGCGATTTGGTGAGCAGCAGATACTCATCCATCATCACATACAGGTCACCCTTGCCTGATTTGCACAGGGTTCCTCTGACGCCGACAATATCGCCAAGATCCCAGTGTTTGGTGTCTTTCTGGACATCCTTGCTGGCATAAATCTGGATCCGGCCGGACATGTCCTGCAACACCTTGAATGCCTTGCGATCCAGCATCAGGCGGCCCGCAATAGCCACCTGAATCCCCTTCTCTTCCAGCTCTTCCTTGCTCAGCTCGCCATATTCCGCCTGCAGCTCAGCCGCGAGAGCATCACGGCGAAAATGGTTCGGGAAGGCATTGCCTGCCTCACGCAATTCACTCAGCTTGGCGCGCCGCTCGGCAATCAGGCGATTCTCTTCTGCCGCTTCGTTAGGAGTGTTCTGTTCGTCTGCCATGTGCATACCTTACAAGGCTCGGACGCCAGACATCTGACGTCGTTCGCAAATCCAAAACCTGTCTTAAATGCCCGGCGTCAGCGCTCCGACGCCAGACCGCCCGACTACAATCCCGCTTTCAGGGAGGCTTCAATAAAGGGGTCCAGCGCGCCGTCCAAAACCGCCTGGGTATTGCGGTTCTCGACACCGGTGCGCAAATCCTTGATACGCGCATCATCCAGCACGTAGGAGCGAATCTGGCTGCCCCAGCCAATATCCGCCTTGCTGTTTTCCAATGCCTGCTTCTCCGCGTTACGTCGCTGCATCTCCAGCTCGTAGACCTTGGCCTGCAACATTTTCATGGCCTTGTCCTTATTCTGGTGCTGGCTTCGTTCGCTCTGGCACTGGGTCACCACGGTATGCTCGGTGCCACCGTCGTCCTTGAACAGATAGGTCAATCGCACTGCGGAATCGGTACGGTTAACGTGCTGACCACCGGCACCGGAGGCGCGGTAGGTATCTACCCGGAGGTTACCGGTATCAATCTCAATGTCGATATCGTCGTCCACTTCCGGGGAAACAAATACCGAACTGAAAGACGTATGGCGGCGACCACCGGAGTCAAACGGACTCTTGCGCACCAGCCGGTGCACACCGGTTTCAGTGCGCAACCAGCCATAGGCATACTCGCCTTCAAAGCGGATGGTAGCGGATTTTATCCCCGCCACATCGCCGGCCGATGCTTCTACCAGCTCGGTTTTGAAACCGTGAGCCTCGCCCCAGCGCAGGTACATCCGCAGCATCATTTCGGCCCAGTCCTGCGCCTCGGTGCCTCCGGAACCGGCCTGAATATCCAGATAGGCGAAACAACCGTCCATTTCTCCGGAGAACATGCGGCGGAATTCCAGATCGCCCACCATCTTCTCAAGCCGCTCCAGCTCGCTTTCCACTTCCGGCAAGCTGTCTTCATCGCCCTCTTCAACCACCAGATCAAGTAACCCTGCGGCATCTTCAATACCCTGGGTTGCTTCATCGATGGTCTTGACCACGCCTTCCAGCTGGGCCCGTTCCTTGCCCAGCCCCTGGGCATAGGCGGGGTCATTCCAGACATCCGGATTTTCGAGCTCGCGCTCGACTTCGATCAGACGTTCGCTCTTGTGAGCGTAGTTAAAGATACCCCCTAAGCGCGTCGACACGCTCAGACAGGTCAGAAAGGTGGGTACGCAGCGGATTGACTTCCATTACGGCTCTCTTCTGGTCAGCGAAACGCGGGGGCAACCAGCTGACGGTTGAACCCGCGTGAAAACGGCGCAGTTTAGCGTTTTGCGCCGCCGATGACGAGGGCTGTAGGTACAGCCCGACCGCGATCAGGCCTTCAATTCGTAGACGTGATAAGCCTGGGCTTTCATGTGGTCAATGGTGGTACCCAGATAGCTGGCGTTGTCTGGAATCCCGGAACCGGTATTGAATACCTTGAAGCTACGGACTTCTTTGGGAGTATCAATAACCGTATCAGCATCCACTTCCACCCACATACAGATTGCTGCATCCTGCAGGATATAATCTACCCGCAGCACTTTGCCTTCTTCGGGCAGGCGGATCTCCTGCACATCATTGGACACCTTCAGGCGGTGTTTATGAATAGTCTTCATGGTCCCCTCCGTTAAGGACACACCGCAGCCGTGACGATAGCCAGGGCGCAGCGCAAAACGATATCGGCCTTGTGGGCCACAGATCAGCAAACACCCTCCGCTCCCGACGGGGAGGCGAAAGACGCAAAGCGCAATGCTAGCAAAAAGGCCGGCCACAGACAGCCATTGTCGACAATTTTACATACCCTCCACGCAGGTCAGAAGCGCTCACCCAGCTGAATGAAGAACACCGTGTCATTATCCGCAGTGAACGCCACATCCAGCCCCAGATGCAGAGGCTTGTCCCGGGTAGTCTGCCAGTGAAGTCCGGTCCCAGTACTGTGGGCGCTCTCCCCCGAAAGCAACTCGTCCGCGGCCTCACTGATCCAGCCATGATCATAGAATCCCAGCCACATCCAGCGCGGATGAAACTTGTAGCGCCCCTCCAGGTGGACGGTCATGGCCACATCATCCATATAACGGCCGCGGTTATACCCTCGCACCGTGACGGCGGACTGACTGAAAAATGGCACCGCACCACTGCCGCGTTCCGACTCACCATTGACAGCCAGCACCAGTTTTTCACTGACAGACCAGTACTGACTGTAGGACAACCGTGTCTTGCCGTAGTCAAAATCACTGCCAAAGGTATCTGAAAAGTCGAACCACGATGCGGAGAAATTAGCGCCTCGACGGGGATAGTAGTTGTTGTCCCTGGAGTCGTAGCTGAGAACCAAACCGCCGGCTCCCATGGCAATGTCTTTGCCTACCGCAGGCAAAACGGGTTCAAACTGTGGAAAGTTCATTTCCACACGGCCTTGTGAATAGAGCAAGGCTGGACCAGCAAACCAGTGCTCGGTCCCGGGCAAGCGCCACAATGCCCTGAAATAGCCAATTGACATATCCAGCGTGTAATCCAAGGGACGATCCGCAAACGCCCCTTCCCCGCCAAAGCCATAGTATTCCAGCTTCAAGGAGCCGGCACCGGCCACCGCGGACACCCTCAAACGGTCCTCAAAGAGATAATCCTGGTGAAAAATCCCGGCAACCCAGCTGTCGGAATCCGTGTACATGCCGCCAATCCCGGTCGTGGGATTCGGCCCTTTTCCGTCCCCCCGCGACGGATGCAGATAGAGGCCAGCCAACTGCAGACCCGAGCCCAATGTGGGGTTGGACATGGGAATGGGCACCACTACCACATTCCCTTTCTCCAAAGTCGACCCCGTCCGACCTTGTTCAATATTGCCAATAAATTCATCAGCCTGTGGTGCCGCGGCATTGGCGATTGATACCAAAACCATCGCCACCAGCACCGCCGGCATCATATACCACCGCATTCTCTCCCCCCCCGCCGACACCTCATTCGCCACCCAGCCCCTCCTTGAAAGGGCCACCGGCATCACCGCCGGCACATGGATTTTACTCCTATGACCATGACAAGCGTTCACACTTAATCCCTAGAAAAGAAACAGACCTAACGATGATGTTGACTTGCCATCACCTGTGCCACCATCCGGACCGATGGAGCATTAAAAAATCACTACATACGGGTTACAGCTTTACTGCCATGACACAACAGGACGGACCGCCTGTTCGCAGTACAGTCAGTATCGTAGTGGTAACAACAACAAGGAAGGGAACACTATGTCAGCATTCAAGATGCCTCTCGCCGGCGCCGCCATCGTGTTTGGCATGGCGTTTAGCACACCGGTGATGGCAGACCAGCAACAGGCCACCGTAATTCTCAGCCAGAGCTGTGAATACATGCTGCTCAACTCCAGTCGCGGCATGGTACTGGTGAAACAACTGGACGGCACAACGCCCAGGGAAGGCGACACCCTCAGCGGCAGCTTTATTGCCGGTGACTTCAGCAACCTGCAGAACAATCGCAATCAGGATTCCATGCAGGTTTGGGTCGATGTTGTGGACCCGCACAGCAGCAAGGCCCTCAGTCAATACGGCCGCTACTGTACCTGACACGCAGCCCTGCTCAACGTCCCGGTTTTCATCCTGATGAAACCGGGAATGGCTCATCAGCGCATCAGCACGCCCGTGAACAACACCAGAAAGCCGCCAACCTCGGCAACTATCAATGCCACCATGAAGGTTGTCATCATCACGGGGGCCAACGTGCCCTTGCCGAATTGGTGGGGACGCTGCAGCTGGTTGCGCGTATCCCGAAGCATCCCGTGCAGGATGTAACTTCCAACCGCCAAGGCAAAGAACAGCATGCTGGCCAATACCGCCAGGGTATTGGTGCGGTCACTCCACACACTCAGCTGGGCAAACCGCTCCAGCACCAGACAAGCAAAGGCATACATCAGGCTGGCCCGGTGAGCCACATCCACATAATAGTGGGCACGCGCCTTTTCACTCTGGCTTACCTGCCAATACTTCCATACCCCGGTCAGCAAACCGGTAAGGAAAAACAGGCCACATCCATAAAGAGCCCAGTCGCTGGCGGGCATCCACAACCACTCAGACATGGAAAAAATCCCCCAGCCGCGACTGCATGGCAATGTCCGGCAAACAGAAACGGCGACGCCCTACCTGCTCGACCCGGATCAAGCCGGCTTCCACCAGCTCTTTGACATGATGCGACACCGTAGGCTTGCCGATATTCAGCCGTTTCATGAAATCGCCGAACGCGCAACCCGCAGAAACCTCCTGCAAATCCGCCTGCCCCTTTTCCCTGCAATGGGCAAGCACCTGCTGATAGATTCGCAGACGGTTTGGATTGGCCAGAGCCCGAAAGGCAGCGGCCAGCTGCGCCTCGGAGACCGTGTCAGTCTGTGCCAAAACCCATCCTCCCCAACAAAACAGTTTGACGATTATCGAACCAAAATATAGTTTGAGCAACATCGAACTATACAGTAATCGCCCAGACCGGGCACAGGAGGACCACTGTGAGCCACGCGGATACCCTGAAAACATCGCTCGCCCTGCCCTGCGGCACGGCCATTCCCAACCGGTTCGGCAAATCCGCCATGAGCGAAGCCCTCGGCACCATCGATAATCATGTCACCCCGGCGCTTGAGACACTGTATGGTCGCTGGTCAGACGGCGGCACCGGGCTGTTGATCACCGGCAACATCATGATCGACCGCAATCACACCGGCGAGCCCAACAATGTCGTGCTGGAAAGCGAGCAGGATCTGCCCCTGCTTAAACGCTGGGCTGAGGCCGGCAAACGCAACGGCAATGAAATCTGGGTACAGTTGAACCACCCGGGCAAACAGATCCCCCGCATGCTCGCCAGTGGCGATACCCTCGCGCCCTCCGCCGTACCGTTCGGAAAAGAACTGAAAAGCGCCTTCAAAACCCCCCGTGCGCTCACCGAAGCAGAGATCCGCGACATCATTAAACGCTTCGCCACCAGCGCCGCCATCGCCAAAAAAGCTGGCTTTACCGGGGTCCAGATTCACGGAGCACACGGCTATCTGGTCAGCCAGTTTCTCTCCGGCCACCATAACCAGCGTACTGACCAGTGGGGCGGCCCACTGGAAAACCGGATGCGCTTCCCGCTGGAAATTTACCGGGCCATTCGCAAGGCCGTCGGCGACAACTACCCTGTCAGCATCAAACTGAACTCCGCCGATTTCCAACGCGGCGGCTTCACCGAAGACGAATCCATGACGGTGGCGCAAACCCTTGCAGAAGAAGGCCTGGATCTGCTGGAGATTTCAGGCGGCAACTATGAAAACCCGGCCATGGCCGGCGCCAAAGGGGTCCGTGAAAGCACCGTAGCCCGCGAAGCCTACTTCCTTGATTACGCCAACGAAATCCGTAAACGGATCTCCATTCCATTGATGGTCACCGGTGGCTTCCGCTCCGCCAAAGCCATGGCCGAAGCCGTAGAAAGCGGCGCCACCGACATCGTCGGCATCGCTCGCCCGCTGGCAGTAGAGCCCGATCTGCCCAACCGTATTCTTGCCGGCCAGGACGGGCTCATCAGCCGGGTCACGCCACGCAAAACCGGCATCAAGATGATCGACGAGATGGCCATGATGGAAGTCTCCTGGTTCTCCCGTCAGTTACATCGAATGGGCAAGGGCAAAGACCCCAAACCCGATGAAAGCGTGCTGCTCGCGCTGTTCAAAGTGATCGCCGACATGGGCCTGGGCAGCTTCCGCACGCGGCGACTGCGCAGCAACCAGGGTTGAGTGTGAGGCGCCAGCCACCGTTAGGAAGCGCTGGCGCACCCTGCTAGACTTTTCCGCATTCCAATGCGGAGCGTTCCATGTCATTGCTTGCCAATCCGGTTATCTGGTCGGTACTCATACTGATGGGCCTTAGCCTGGCCCGAATGAACGTGGTGCTGGCGCTCCTGTGTGCGGCACTGGTTGCCGGCCTGGGCAGTGGGCTGGATCTGACTGCAACCCTGTCCGCCTTCAGTAGCGGCCTGGGTGGTGGTGCCAATATTGCCCTGAGCTATGCCCTGCTAGGCGCCTTCGCGGTTGCTATTGCCCGCTCCGGGATCACCGAATGGCTCGCCGGGCGCATTATTGCCCGGCTGGGCGGCACGCCGGCACCGCAACAATTGCGGCGAATCCGCACTCTGCTACTCACCGTACTGCTGGCAGCGGCAGTGATGAGTCAGAACCTGGTCCCCATCCATATCGCCTTTATTCCCATCCTGGTGCCCCCCTTGCTGGAAGTAATGCATCAGCTGCGGCTGGACCGCCGGCTGGCTGCCTGCATTCTCACATTTGGTTTGATCACGCCTTACATGGTGCTGCCAGTGGGCTTTGGCAGTATTTTTCTACATACCCAGCTGGGCCCCAGTCTCGCCAATGCTGGCCTGGAGCTGCCCAAAGGGGATTTGCCTCTGGCCATGCTGCTGCCCGCCGCCGGCATGGTTGTGGGCCTGATTCTGGCGTGCATCCGCTACCGACAACCTCGCGATTACCACCCCGTTCAGCTTCCCGGTGAAGAACAACACGCTCCGCTTTCCAGCCGTAATGTCATGGTGGCGGCCATCGCATTGGCGGCGGCATTGGCTCTGCAGCTGTACAGCGACTCCATCATTCTTGGCGCACTGGTCGGTTTCCTGGTCTTCACCGCAGGCGGCGTGGTGCCGTGGCGCGAGTCTCAGGATGCCTTTACCCAAGGGGTAAAGATGATGTCACTGATCGGGTTCATCATGATTGCCGCTAATGGCTATGCCGCGGTCGTGCAGGCCGGAGATCAGGTTCCCGCTTTGGTAGCAACGGTGACGAGCGGACTGCAAAGCCCGCCCCTTGCGGCGGCCCTGCTGTTGCTCCTGGGGCTGTTCGTCACGCTGGGTATCGGCTCCTCGTTCTCCACGATCCCCATCATTACCACTCTCTACGTCCCATTGTGTGTGGCATTGGGCTTCTCACCGCTGGCCACGGCAGCGCTGGTTGGCAGTGCCGCCGCCCTGGGCGATGCCGGCTCGCCAGCCTCGGATTCCACCCTCGGCCCAACGGCGGGCCTTAACGCCGATGGCCAACACGACCACATTCGCGACACGGTTATTCCGACCTTCATGCACTACAACCTGCCGTTGATGGCGGCGGGCTGGCTGGCCGCCATGTGGCTTTGAGAGACGCTGCTCGCTTCCCGCAACAGGCGGTACGCTAAAACATGGGGCGCGGGATGCCTCTGGGCAACAATAATGTTGGAGCGGTCGCTCGAACGCGAAATGACCCAAACCCGAAAACCGCGGTCGAACAACCGCTCCTGCAAAACAGGGAAAGCCACCCAGCGTGCTCCAACGAAATGGCCCAGCCCCACAGCACAAGACAAACCGGCCCCCGCGTTGTAGCGTGTTGCGTGCAGCTTGACGCTTTCACCTACAAGGATCTCTCATGCCACGGCACACTCTGCTGACCCGGCTGGAAACACTCGGCAATCGACTGCCCCATCCCACACTATTATTCGTGTGGCTTTGCCTGTTACTGCTGCCTCTCACCACACTGCTAAGCGCATTGGGGCTGACCACCACACATCCCATCACTGACGACACCGTCGCGGTGCGCTCGCTGATTGACGGTGACGGTGTGCGGTATCTGTTCACGTCATTGGTCAGTAACTTCACCGGTTTCGCCCCGCTGGGGGTCGTACTGGTTGCCATGCTGGGGCTCGGGATCGCAGAACAATCCGGGTTGCTGTCCGTGAGTCTGGCCGCGCTGGTAAAGCGTGCCTCCGGGAAACTGCTGGTGGTCACCGTAGCGTTCGCCGGAGTGCTGTCGAGCATGACGGTGGATGCCGGCTATGTCGTGCTGATCCCGCTCGCCGGGCTGGTGTTCCAACTGGCCGGACGCTCCCCGTTGGCCGGTATTGCCACTGCCTTTGCGGGAGTGTCCGGCGGCTTCAGCGCCAATCTGCTGGTAGGGCCGGTCGATGCCACTCTCGCCGGCCTGACCAGCGAAGCGGTCGCGCTGGTGGACCCGAGCCGAACCGTTGATGCCACCGGTAATTACTGGTTCATCATCGTGTCCACCTTCGTGGTGACAGCTCTGGTCAGCCTGGTCACCCTGCGCCTCGCCGAACCGCGCCTTCGAACAACGACAACCGAAACCGCCGTAGAGGTTGAAACGCCCGTCAGCCACCCCACGGCCATGCGCTGGACGCTGGCCACTCTTGCGGTACTGCTGACCCTGACCGCCCTGCTGGTGATCCCCGACAACGCCCCCCTGCGACACCCGGACACCGGCAGTGTACTGGGCTCGCCGTTCATTCACGGCCTGGTGGTAATTGTGGCGTTGCTGGCAGGGATATGCGGTGCCGTCTACGGCCGGCTCAGCGGTCGGTTTCGCCATGGCGGCGATATCATTACCGCCATGGAAACCACCATGGCCTCCATGGCGGGTTATCTGGTGCTGATGTTTTTTGCCGCCCAGTTTGTCGCCTGGTTCAATTACAGCCAGCTGGGCGTCCTGCTGGCTGTTGAGGGCGCAGCGTGGCTTGGCAGCCTGTCGATTCCCAAAGTTGCCCTGCTGTTGTTGTTCGTGTTGCTGGCTGCCCTGATCAACCTGATGATTGGCAGCGCTTCGGCCAAATGGTCGATTCTGGCTCCCATCTTTGTGCCCATGCTGATGTTGCTGGGCATCGAACCCGAAGCCACCCAGGCGGCCTACCGGGTGGGCGATTCCAGCACCAATATCATTACCCCGCTCATGCCCTACTTCGTGCTGGTACTGGGCTTCGCCCGGCGCTATCAACCCGACACCGGCATCGGCACCTTGATGGCACTCATGCTGCCCTACAGCCTGACGCTACTGGTGGGGTGGTCGGTGTTACTGGGAATCTGGATCGGGTTTGGCTGGCCGCTGGGACCGTGAAGACACAGCTGCGGGCCATGAGCGACTAGCTGCGAGAAAAAGATAAAACCGTTGGTAATTCAGGGCGCAGACGCATTAACCAGCCCCTGGCAATAAAAAAACCGCGCCTGCCTGGCGCGGTTTTTCTCGTAGCTAGCCGCTCGTCACGGCTTTTACTTGATCAACCGCAACGTGAAAGGATACCGATAGGCCACACCGTCATTGGCTTTCAATCCGGCAATGATCACCATCACCACCCAGAAGATGAACAGCACCGGCATCAACACGGCTCCAATCGCCACAAACATCAGCAGAAATGCGACGAAAAAGGCGATCAGCATGGTGATATTGAAGTTCACGGCTTCCTTGCCCTGATCATCGACAAAAGAACTTTCATCCTTCTTGACCAACCACATCACCAGCGGGCCAATCAAGCTTCCGAAGGGAATCACCAACCCGATCAACGACAACAAATGGCAGCCCATCGCCTGGCTGCATTCTTCCTTACTCGGGCCTTGCGGTTCAGCCCCACTTTGGGATTGTTCATTCTCAGTCATGAAACCTTTCCTTGTTGATGACAAAAGAAACAGTCTAGCCTGATGTAGATACCGTTACTGCCGAATTGTTCTCCTATTTGGCAGCGGCTGCTCGCTGTTGGAACGGAACGGGTTGATGTCGATACCGCCACGGCGGGTAAAACGGCCATAAACGGTCAAGTGACGCGGCGAGCACTGCGACATCAGGTCAACAAACATCTGCTCGATAATCTGCTCATGGAAGCCCTGATGATTGCGCAAGGACACCACATAACGCAGGAAGCTGGCCGGACTGATAGCCCGACCGGTGTAACGGATCACCACTGTGGCCCAATCCGGCTGGTTGGTGACCGGGCAATGGCTTCGCAGCAAATGCGAATAGAGCTGGCCGGTCTGCTCTGCTCCCTGATCACAGAGCAACAGTTCCGGGTTGTATTCGTAGTGCTCGAAATTCAGGTCGATGTTATCGACGCATTCACCACGATCTTCCCAGGTGGGAAAACCCGCGGATTCCTCCAGTGAATACAGCAGCACCTCAATATTGCCACCGACGGTCTGCGCCACGTCTTTTTCGATGGCAGCACGGACCTTGTCACGATCATCAAAGCGCGAGTTGGCGAAGGAATTGAGATACAACTTCAGGGATTTGGATTCGACAATATTCGGTGTAGTGCAGGGAATGCGCAGCTCGCACATAGCCACAATGGGCTTGCCCTTCTCATTCAGCCAGGACAATTCATAGGCATTCCAGATATCCGTGCCATGGAAAGGCAAGCTGGTATCTTCCAGCTCAAGGCTTTCCCGGGCATCCCAGCGGGGTACCGGACAAAGCAACGAGGGCGTGTACTCGTCCACATACTCACTGGAGCGACCCAGCGGGGTTTCCTTCAAGTAACTCATGGTGTCTCCTGGCTCAGCCGTCCGTTGGCTCAATATCCATAATAATTAATGTCGGATGCCGGTACCACGTCGCAATAACCACAGCGCGAACAGGTAAAAGGCCACCACAAAGCCACAAATGGCCGCCAGAGAGGCGTAAACATTCACATCACTGACACCCAACACCCCGTAGCGGAAGGCATTCACCATATACACAATCGGATTGGCCAGGCTCACGGTGCGCCAGAATTCCGGCAGCAGATCAATGGAATAAAACACTCCACCCAGATACGTCAGGGGGGTCAGGATAAAGGTGGGCACAATGGAGATATCATCAAACTTGTTGGCAAAGACCGCATTGATAAAGCCCCCCAGTGCAAACAGGGCCGCTGTCAGTATCACTACCGTGACCGTAATCAGCAGGTGTTGCATGCTCAGGTGCGTGAAAAACAGGCTCAGCAGACTGACAATCAACCCGACCAGCATCCCGCGCACCATCCCCCCCACTACGAAACCGGTGAGAATCACATGTGGCGGCATGGGAGAAACCAGCATTTCTTCGATGGAATGCTGAAATTTGGTGGAAAAGAACGAACTCACCACATTGCCATAGCTGTTCTGGATCACGCTCATCATGATCAGGCCGGGCACGATGTACTGCATGTAATCGAACCCGCCCATGTCGCCAATGCGGCTGCCAATCAGGTTGCCGAAGATGACAAAATACAATGTCATGGTTATTGCCGGCGGCAACAGTGTTTGTGGCCAGATCCGGGTGAAACGGCGAATTTCCTTGGTGACGATGGTCATGAACGCCACCCACTGATCACGGGCCTTCATGCTTTTTCTCCGGGCAGGTTCTGCTCAACCAGTCGCACAAACAGTTCTTCCAGCCGGTTGGCCTTGTTGCGCATGCTCATGACCTCGAACTGCTGTTCCGCCAGGGCGACAAACAGGGTGTTCAGGCTTTGCGTTTTGGGTACCGCCACTTCCAGGGTCTGGGCATCACGCAACACCACATCGAATCCTTCCAGCACTGGCGCAGTCTCCACCGGCCGAGCCAGATCCAGCACGAACGTTTCCACCTGCAGTTTTTCCAGCAGCGCACGCATGGAGGTATTTTCGACGATGGTGCCGTGGTCGATGATGGCAATGTTACGGCAAAGGGATTCTGCTTCTTCCAGATAATGGGTCGTCAGAATAATCGTCTTGCCTTCCTGGTTGATGCGGGTGAGAAAATCCCACATGGAACGGCGTAGCTCGATGTCCACACCGGCGGTAGGTTCATCGAGGATCAATAACTCGGGCTCATGTACCAGGGCACGGGCAATCATCAACCGGCGTTTCATGCCGCCAGAAAGTGTTCGCGACTGCTTGTCCCGCTTTTCCCACAACCCCAGCTGGCGCAGATATTTTTCCGCCCGCTCTCGGGCCAACGGCGCAGGGATACCGTAAAACCCGGCCTGGGTCACAACGATATCAAACACTTTTTCAAACTGGTTGAAGTTGAATTCCTGCGGCACCACGCCAATCTTCATCTTGGCCTGGGAACGCTGGGTATCCAGCGAATGCCCGAAGATACTGACATCTCCTCCACTCTTGTTCACCAGAGAACTGACCACCCCAATGGTGGTGGATTTGCCGGCGCCGTTAGGCCCCAACAGGGCAAAGAAATCGCCCTTCTGAACCTCAAGATCAATGCCTTTGAGTGCTTGAACACCATTGGCATAGGTCTTGGTGAGATTCCGAATCGTCAATGCAGACAAGATTCACCTCAATGCGAATTAGGGAAACAGGGAGCGAAACGAAATTACAGTGCGCTGTGGCCGTGATCGCCACGCCAGATCCAGTGCATCCGGCTGTCCGTGAACCAGACCCACAGCCCTTCCATCATCCAGGGCCAGTCATCCTCGGTAATCTTGCGACGACCGTGTAGCTCGGCCACCAGCACGGCCAGAATGGTGTCGTGGGTAACATGCACGTTGAGATGCCCCGCCTGTGGCTCCCGCTCGCGCAGGTACGCCGCCAGCTTGGCGCGCCCTTCTGCCGGTGACAGCATGCCGTCGAAAGGCTCCTGCAAGTGCTGGTTAAGAAAGCGGAACGCCCCCATCTTCAGGAAAGTGGGGCCGATTTCGTTGATATCAACCACGTAGCACCCCGGTTCGACCAGCGTGGTATCGGTGGTGATCTCCGGGAGCGCCTTGAGCAAACCCGCCTTCTTCGCCCCTTCTGCCATGGCCTTGGCCGTGTTGACACAACGGCCCACCGGGCTGGAGTAGAAGGCATCCACCGGACGATTCAGCTTGCTCCCCCAGTCACGCGCCATATCCACCCCCTCCGGGGTCAGCGGCAAGCGGTAATCGGCGAAGCCATTCTTGGCCAGTTCCCGCACGGAATGGCGGGTGAGCAGGTGGACAGGTTTGTCCCCGGGCAACAGGTTGAGAGCTTCCAGCAATCGCGGGTGTAGGCGGGCCATAGTCACATCACTTCTGGTCAGCCATCAGTGTAGGCAGCTATGGACAGAATGCCAATGGTGGAGAACGGCCAGACAAGAGACGGACGCGTAGCGGCACAAAAAAAGGGACCCGATTGGGTCCCTTTCTATTTGGAGCGGGAAACGAGATTCGAACTCGCGACCCCGACCTTGGCAAGGTCGTGCTCTACCAACTGAGCTATTCCCGCTTAACTTGCTGCCAGCTAATCACTAGCGAATTAGTGGCGTCCCCTAGGGGAGTCGAACCCCTGTTACCGCCGTGAAAGGGCGGTGTCCTGGGCCACTAGACGAAGGGGACCCGGGCTTGACGTGGTGCGTCAAAGCGGCGCGTAGAATAGGTATCTGGTGCCCCTTCGTCAAGGAAAAATTTTGTCCTTCCTCACCATTGACCCGAAAAAGTCACGCTGCTCTGATAATGGCGCGCTATAACGACGAATCTTTCGTCAACTTGCTGAAAAAACGCTCATTTATCGGGAGAAATGCATGTCCATCAAGTTGTACGGGGCCGCTCTGTCGCCCTTTGTCCGTAAAACCCGCGTTGCCCTGGCACTGAAAGGCATCGAGTACGAAGCCGTCCATGTGGACCCTGCCAACATCCCGGAAGGCTACGAAAAGATTAGCCCCATGAAACGTATTCCGGCGCTGGAGATTGATGGCCAGTACCTGGCCGATTCCGCCGCCATCTGTACCTGGCTGGAAACCACCCAACCAGAACCCGCACTCTACCCCAGCGATGCCATGGAACGTGGACGGGTGATCTGGTTTGAACGCTTTGTGGATTACGACCTGGCCATGCGCTGCACCTTCGCGGTGTTCCGAAACCGGGTGGTGATGCGGCTGATGGGCAAAGAGTGCGACGAGGACAAGGTCCAGCACGCCCTGAGCACCACTATCCCCCCGCTGTTCGCCTATCTGGACAAGGAACTGGAGGGACGTGACTACCTGGTGGGCAACAGCCTGACCGTCGCCGATATCGCCCTGGCCAGCCAGATGGTCAACTTCAAGCACGGTGGCGAACAGATTGATGCCAACACCTACCCCAACCTGGCCGCCCACACCGAGCGCATGCACGCGCTGGCACCTTTCGCCCAAACCATTGAGAAAGAGTCTGGGTTTATTCACAAGGTGCTGGGAAGTCAGTGAACAGTTAACAGTGAAGAGTGAACAGCGCGCGTTCAGCGCGGCAGGTTCCTGAACGCATGAGGCCGCGCCCATTCTCTGGGCGCGGCCTCATGCGTTTTGGAGCAGAAAGCCCCATCCGCGACACTACTAACTATTCACTGTTCACGGAAACCAGGGCGGCGCGCCCATTTGGCGCTACCCTTACCACCGCAACAGCAGCATGGCGGAGTTGCTTTTCCAAAGCCAGGGCTTTTTCCTTCGGAGCGAACAGGGCTTCGATGCCGAAGGTGACACGGCTGCCGCTGCGCCAGGGACGGCTGGTGACCCGCCCGCGCAGAAACACCCCGCTTTCCGGCCGACTCGCCTGAGCCGGTTGCGGGTCCCAGAGGTCACCGTGGCGAACCAGCGGGACATACACCACATCACCGGGGCGAAAGTCAGCGGAGGCTCCTGGCTCTATGGTGTCGAAGTCGTAATGCAAGCGGGCGTAATTACCGCGGAACAGATCGCGGGGATCCACCGGGCGCGTTTTCAGTCGCACCTCCTCACCCAGCCACAGGGGATAAAAGCCGTTCACCCAGACACCGGCCATGACCACCAGCTGGAACAGGATAGCCGCCACAAAGGCGAATTTGCGCTGCCGGTTATTCATGGCCCGCCCCTCCCTGTCGATCTCGCCAGTAGTGGGCGGCCAGGAACAGAATGCCGGCCGCCAGCAGGAACAACACCGAGCCCCCCACGTAATCACCCACCAGATCCACGTAGCGCATCATCCCCAGCACCAACAGCAGCGCCACCCCGCTGTAGAAATACTGGCTGAGCCCCTTGAGCAACCCCTGCTGCACCAGCACGATGGCCGAGCCCAGCACCAGCAGATTGACCAGCACCGTCACCGGGACAGCCATGGACTCGCTGATTCCTCCATGCAACAGCACCATGACCAGTGGCAGCCCCATCACCAACCCACGGGATAACGGGTGAGCCGAACGGTTACGCAGGGCCAGCCAGGCCGCCGGGATGGCTGCCAGCAAGCCCATCCACAACCCCGGATCCATTATGGTCTCCAACTCTTTCAGGTACCCGTCACAGAACTCGGTGAAGGTAAACGGCAGCAACAAGAGTAGATAACCCCGCAGCGCCCACAATGACAACAGCGTGGCGGTACGGCGCAGGTACACCGAGGTCGTGGCCGAGAGCCGGTGCCCGGCCATGAAGATCAGCGCCAACAGTCCCATGTTCAGGGTCAGATGGCCGGCCTCGATATCCGGTCGCCAGGGGTAACCGTAGGCCCAGCCCAACAAGACATTCAGCCAGGTCACCGCCGCCGCCACGGTAACGATCATCAGCCCCGCAGAACATGCCATCCGAGCCACCGCAACACTGCACCCCAGGAACAGCACCATGGCCCAAGGTGGGCTGAACTGGCCCTCGGCCATCAACCAGAACAAGGCCAGTGCCAGCATCAACAGGGCAATCACACGGCTGCGGGTCAAGAGCGCCATGGGCGCCACACCCAGCGCCCACACCAACAGACCATCCGGGAAGTGCTCTCCCAAATGGTAAATCTGCGCGATCAGCATGATCGACGCCCCGTAACTGATACTCCCGACAAACAGCCAGCCAATGCCGCTGCCATCACGCAGGAAGTGCCGCACCCCGATACCGTTCAGCACCAGGGTTGTCGCCACCAGGCCCAGCATGCGCACCGCGCGGGGAATTTCCTCCCAGTTGGCCGACACCAGCAGCATCATGGCCATACCGGCAAACAACAGCGCCACGCCCACCAGTACCTTGTAGGCCAGCGAGCCATCGCTGACATCCTCCAGACTGGTGCCGTAGCGCGCCAATATCCGCTCGCCCTGCTCCGCACTGATGTCCCCGTCATCCACCCATTGGCGACATTCACTGCGAAGCTCCCGGCGCAATAATCCAAGCAGTTGCATGAATCAGTCCTGTGTCTTTTTTTCGATAAGACCGCAGCACAAAGGGAAACGCAATGGAGGGGTGTTACGGGGTGTTTGGTTGGGTGTTCAATAGAGAGACGCTTCCCGCAATCCGCTTTGCGCTAGAAAGCCTCGACACCAAGGCCGAACAGGAGTGCAAGAAGAAGACAGATCTCCGCCGGAGCACCAGCCTTGCAGGCCCTCTCTCTTGTCTCATTCGAACAGTGTTTGAGGATCCTTGCCTTGCTGACGCGAGGATCGCCATGCCGGCCGTGTCTTGCACAGGTTATTTATTGGCGCCAACCCAACGATCTGGAAAGGGTTTCCGTTCTTCTAAAAACCCTGGAACCATGTTGGGTTTTGCTTTCCAAACAAGCACCGCTCACTGCTGGGAGCGAGTTACACCGACAGGCCGAGGCGTTTGGCTTCCAGGCGACGCAGGAATTCAAGCATGACCTGGCGATAAAGGTCTTCGCCCAGCCAAGCATCTTCCACCCCGGCATCGATGTTGGGGTTATCGTTGACTTCAATGACCACCACCTCGTCACCGGACTGTTTCAGGTCCACGCCATACAGGCCATTACCCATCAGGCGAGCGGCTTTCAGGGCGGTTTTCAGCACCTTGGCCGGGACTTCCTGTACGGGCAGGGTTCGGCTGTTACCCGAGGTCGTCTTTCCACTGCTCTGGTGGTGATAAATCTGCCAGTGCCCCTTGCTCATGAAATACTGACAGGCGAACAACGGGCGATTGTTGAGCACACCAATGCGCCAATCATAGTCGGTATACATAAAGGCCTGCGCCAGCACCACCGATGACTGTTTCAGGTACTGTGCCAGCGCCTTTACCAGCTCTTCGCGGGTCGCCACCTTGGAGATGCCACGGGAGAAGCTGCCATCGGGAATTTTCAGCACCATGGGCAGATTCAACTCATCGATCAGCCGATCTACCTGCTCATCATCATCGCTGAAAATAAACGCCGTCGGCGGCACCGGCACATTGTTTGCCTGCATCAGCTCGGCCAGATAAATCTTGTTGGTACAGCGGAGAATCGAGCCGGGGTCATCAATCACCACCATGCCTTCCTGTTCGGCCTTGCGGGCAAACTGGTAGGTGTGGTGATCCAGCGCCGTGGTCTCACGGATAAACAATCCATCGTATTCGCCCAGCCGGGTGTAGGCGTCACGGCCGATCAGATCCACGCGGATGCCCAACTGCCGGCCGGCTTTCACGAAGCGTTTCAGGGCCGTCTTGTTGCTGGGCGGCAGGGCTTCCTGGTCGTTGACCAGCAGGGCCAGTTCATAACGGTCGCTGCGACGGCGACGGGGGCTGCGCCAGACCCGCTCGTTAAACTGCTCCAGCGCCTGGGCAAAACGGTCTTCCTGCTCGCCTTTAAGCTGTTTCAGTGTCAGCGGTTTCAGTGCTTCGATGGCCCAGTTTTCGCGGCGCCGGAATTCCACTTTCAATAGCGGGCAAGGAAGCTGGTCAAAAATCTGCCGGCCCAGTTCCCCCAGGCCTTCCTGATCGGTCTGGCCAAAGAACAGCAGCAGGCTGAAATGGTCCGAACCACCGCCCTTGCGCTTCATGGCCTTGTCGAGCGCCGTCTCGAACTGTTCAAAATGCAGCCCGTACAGCGCCTTGCGGCTCAGGTCATTCACGGTGCGCACCGACGGCATCACCCGCTGACCACGGGCTTCTGCCAGCAACGAGCAGTAGTAACCTGGGCTCAAATACTTGTAGCTGCGGCACAGGTTGATGACCTGCACTTTCTTGTCGGTACACACCGGCTGCTGCGCCTGCAGATACTCCTTGGCAGACAACAGATGACGAGCCGGATAATACGCTGCCCAGTCCGCGGGATCGTCGACCAGAATGATGACCTGACTCATGAAAAGCCCTGACAAAAGGGGCGCCGCGACAGGGCGCCGATAGCCGCGAATTTAGGACTTTTGGGAGGGGGCTTGCAAGGGAAAGTTAACAGCGTTGCGGAATAGCCAAGAGCCAGCCTGAAAGCATGACGCCGCGACCATACTCTGGCCATGGTTTTAAGGGCACAGAGCGCAGCATTAGGCGGAGATCAAACCCGTGGCCGATTCAGCTCCCTGAACGCAAAAGGCCGCACCTATTCCCCGGCGCGGCCTCCCACATCGCAGCCAGAACAACCCCGACCGCGAACTGTTCACTGTTAACTATTCACTATTCACTGCTTTCTGCGCCCCCGGATGCCCCGCCTTCTCCAACGCATCCTGCACTTCCGGGGGCATGTAGGTTTCGTCATGTTTGGCCAGGACTTCTTCGGCCTCAAAGCGTTCACGGCTGATCAAGGTGCCGTTGGCGACGATGCCCTGACCCTCACGGAACAGGTCGGGGAGGATGCCCTGGTAGTGCACCGTGAAGCTGCCCTTGCCATCGGTGATGTCAAAACTCACGTCCAGGGTCTCTTCATTGCGCACGACAGACCCGGCTTCCACCAGCCCGCCCACTCGCATCTGGGTATTCAGGGGCGCTTCGCCAGAGGCGACCTGCTGGGGCGTGTAGAACAGGTTGATGTTCTGACGCAGGGCGTAAAACATCAGGCCCACCGCAATGGCCAGTCCAACCAGCACGGCCAGGACCAGAAGCAGGCGTTGTTTACGTACGGGATTCATCATTTACCTCGGCATCCAGTTCGGCGCGGCGCTGCTGCCGTGCCAGGGTTTGGCGCACCTGTCCCTGTCCGCGAAGTGCCAGCACCATGCTGGCAATAATCAGGAACGCACTGATTCCGTAAGCGCTCCAGACATAAAAACCGTGTTTACCCATGGCCAGGAAATCGGCAAAGGATTCAAATGCCATCATTGCTCTCCTTTCTCCGGCCGGGTCACCAGTTTGGCCACCCATTTGCTTCGTCGCTCGCGCCACATCACCTCGGTGCGGGCACGCATCAACACATTCACGGCATACAACAGCCACAGGCCCAGCATGCTGATCAGCAGCGGGTACTTCATGGCCGGGTTAATGGTGGATTCGCCAAACAGCTTGAGCGTTGATCCCTGATGCAGGGTCTGCACCCACTCCACGGAATACTTTACGATGATCACGTTGATCACCCCCACCATGGCCAGCAAGCCCGCCGCCCGGGCGGCCTGCCGCGGGTCGCGGATCACATTCTGCAGGGCAATCACGCCGACATACATGAACAGCAGGATCAGCATGGAGGTCATGCGCGCATCCCACTGCCAATAGGTGCCCCAGGTGGGTTTGCCCCACAGCGCGCCGGTGACCAGTGAAATAGCGGCCAGCGCCGCACCAAACGGGGCAATGGCCTTGAGCATCACTTCCGCCATCTTCATGCGCCAGACTACCGCCACCAGACCGGCCACGCCCAGCGCCATGTAGCCCATCAACGCACCACTGGATGCCGGCACATGGATGAAAATAATGCGATAGCTATTGCCCTGCTGGTAGTCACTGGGGGCAAAGCCCAACCCCCACACCAGACCAGCAAGCAAGGTCACCAGTGCGATCGGCGTGAGCCACGGCAACACCGAGGAGCTGAAAGTATAGAAATAGCGCGGGGATCCCAGCATGTGGTACCAGCGCTTGATTGTTTGCCAAACCATTTAGTTACCCGAACTGATTTTGAGACCGGCCGACACGGCCAGAGGACCCAGGCTGGCCGTCAGCGCCAGCAAGGCACCCAGAGTGGCCAGAATGCCATTGACCGCGCCACCTTCCGCGGCCGCACGGATGACCCCGGCACCGAAAATCAGCACCGGAATGTACAGCGGCAGCACCAGTACCGCCAGCAGTATCCCGCCTCGATTCAACCCCACTGTCAGGGCTGCCCCGATGGCGCCAATAATGGTCAGTGCCGGCGTACCCAGCAGCAGGCTGAGCATCACCGTGCCCAGCACCGCATTGGGTAGTTGCAGCATGTGTGCCAGCACCGGCGATACCAGCACCAGCGGCAGGCCGGTCAGCAACCAGTGCGCGAGCAGCTTGGCTGTCACCGGCACCACGGCCATCACCGGCGCGGTGAGCAACAGTTCCAGCACACCGCTTTCTTGGTCGCGACGGAACAGACCATCCAGCGACAACATCACCGCCAGCAACGCCGCCACCCAAAGTACACCGGGGGCAATCACCGCCAGCACCTCGGGCTTGGGTGAGATAGCCAGTGGAAACAGGCTGATCACCATGACAAAGAAGAACAACGGGTTGATCATCTCCGCCGGACTGCGCCACAGCACCAGTAATTCCCGCTTCAGGGCCGCTCCGAAGGCACTCATGAGAGCACCTCGGCGCGGCCTTTGCCCAGATGCAGACGACGGACGCCCTCACCGACCTGATGGTGTGATGTGTAGATCACCAGGGTGCCCGCCTCTGACGCCTGCTGGATCCGGGCATCCAGTTGCGCAACACCGTCCTGGTCAATGGCAGTGTAGGGCTCATCCAGCACCCACACAGCCTTGGGCGCCAACCACAACCGGGCCAGCGCAATGCGCCGCTTTTGCCCGGCAGACAAGTGCGCTGCAGGAACGTCTTCAAACCCCTGCAAACCAACGGCTTTCAGGCCCGCCATGGCATCGCCGCCCTGGGCATTCAGGGCACAGGCGTAATCGAGGTTCTCCAGGGGGGACAGCTCTTCACGAACCCCCGGTTGGTGGCCCAGATATAACAACTCACGCTGCCAGTCCGGCTGCCACCAGTGACGCCCACCGTCGTAAAAGCCATGCAGGCCAACCAGAATCCGCAACAGGGTGGTTTTCCCTGCGCCATTGGCACCGGTAATCTGCCAGATTTCACCGGCCCGGGCGGTCAGGCTGAGACCACGAAACAGCACGCGATCATCACGTTCGCAGTGCAATTGTTCCAGTGTCAGTCGAGTATCGGCGTCGGACAAAATCGGGCTCCCTGAATCAGCGCCGGAGTATATCACGGCCACTTTGTGTGGGCTTGATACCAACGGCCACACCCCGCATTCTGAGAACACCTGATTTCTGGAGACTGGAATGAAACACCCTGTCGCAGCCCTGCTCCCGCTTATTGCCACCTTGCTGCTCAGCGCCTGCGGCGGCCACGAGAAACCTCTGGCCACCGTCAACAAGGTGGATTTGCAGCGCTATGCCGGAACCTGGTACGAGATTGCCCGCCTGCCCCAATGGTTCCAGCGTGGCTGCTACGATTCCACCGCCACCTACAGTCTCAACGACGACGGCACCGTGAAGGTTATCAACCGCTGTCAGCGGGAGGGCGAACAAACCAGTGAAGCGGAAGGCACTGCCCGGGTGGTACCTGGCTCTGACAATGCCAAATTGAAGGTGCGATTCGATAACTGGGTATCCCGACTGATCCCCACCATCACCGAAGGCAACTACTGGATTATTGCCCTGGACAAGGATTACCAGACCGTGGTGATCGGCGAACCCAGCCGGGAATACCTGTGGATTCTGGCGCGCCAGTCAGAACTACCCGAAGACCAGTATCAGGCGCTGGTACAGGTCGCCCAAGAGAAAGGGTTCCCGGTCGAAGAACTTCAGCGTAACCGCCAGCTACGCCCTGAAACAGCGGCGCCGGACGGCAGCGAATGATGGAACACCACGTCTATTTTGCCATTGTCGGTTTCGACCACGACCCAGCCCGGCTCGACGTGCTGCTGGGACAAGGCGCCGATGACTACTGGCGCGAAGGCGACACCTACAGCGACGCCTTCCCGGACGCTCAGCGGCGGGAAAACCGCTGGATCCTCTCCAGCCAGCTGGACGAGCGAGCAAGCCATCGGGACCACTTCGAAAAGCTGCTGCTCAAACTGCAACGCCTGGCCCCCCAGCTGAAAAACCTGCCTGGCGATTACCGCTACGGCATCGGTGTGTCACACTACTTCTTTATGGACGACCCCGCCTTCTATCTGCCCGATGACATTATTGAAGGCTTCAACGCACTGGGGTTGGATGTGACCTTCGACCAGCTGGGAATCGATAATGGGCCAGGAAATTGAACGCAAGTTTCTCGTCAGCAACACCGCCGTTACCCAAACGCTTGAAGGGGAACGTCTGACCCAGGGGTATCTCAGTCACGACAAACACGCCACGGTGCGCGTGCGCATCGCCGGGGCAAGCGCCTGGTTGACCATCAAGGGCAAGACCACTGGCGCTACCCGCAGCGAATTCGAGTACCCCATTCCCGTCGACGACGCCCGCCAGATGCTGGATGAGCTGTGCGGCGCCGGCGTCATCGACAAGACCCGCTACCGCCTGCCCCAGGGCGACTTGTGCTGGGAAATAGACGTTTTTCACGGCGACAACACAGGCCTGGTCGTGGCAGAAATCGAACTGCCCAGCGAAGACACCCCTTTCGACAAACCCGAGTGGCTCGGGGACGATGTCACTGGCGAAACACGCTACTACAACAGCGCCCTGAGTACGCTGCCCTATAAAAAATGGTGAGAGCGTTATCTCCCTGTTTTCGGCAAGGCACACACAACATAACGGACCGAACATGAGAAAATACCACTGGCTGGCACTGGCCCTGCTCTTCAGCAGCCTAATGACCAGCGGCTGCCTGCCCACCATCAAACGTCAGTGGGATGTCCAACCGGTGGACGGCACCCTTGTCGATGGGGTCACCGGCACCCCGGTTGCCGGTGCCGTTATCACCAACGCAGATAACCCTGATCTGTCAGCCACCACGGATAAAGACGGCTATTTTGTGATCGAAGAGCAAAGCCATGTCGGGCTGCACCTGATCATGGCCGCCAGTGCCATGCGTACCCAGACATGGCAGATCCGGCATCCCGATTATGCATATGCAGAAATCGGTACCCGCACGCTGATCCCTCCGCTGTCGCGGCAACCCAGCCACCTGCAGCTGCCACTGTTCACGGAACAGCCTTCCTCTCTACCGGACTGCCCGGCCTATGGGTATTTGATGGCACTGGCCCAATGGCAGGACGACAACGGCATCGACGAACCGTGGATAGAGACAGATCGCTGCCACAACGAGGAAGCAATGCAATCCCTTATCGATACCTGGTACCCGGAATAAATGGTGCCCGGAATAAAACCGCACCCTCTCCAGTGAGTAAGGCATACCGTCCGTCCGCCCAACGCATTTGCGGGCCCCCACACCTTGAAATTTTCGCCACTCACACTATATTCCTGAACAACATTCACGCCCGAGGACGACCTCGATCACACGGCACCACCCGGGGACGGCCCCATGCAGGAGTTACCTCATGGCATGGGCTTACATTTTCTTCGCGGGATTACTGGAAATTGGCTGGGCGCTGGGACTCAAGGCCAGCCACGGTTTTACCCGTCCGCTACCCACTGTTCTCACCCTGATCGCCGCCGCCCTGAGCTTCTGGCTGCTGGCTCAGGCCATGCGCACCCTCCCCGCCGGCACCGCCTATGCCGTCTGGAGCGGCATCGGTGCCTTCGGCACGGTGCTGCTGGGCATCGTTTTCTTTCAGGATTCGGTATCCGCCGGCAAGCTCGCCTGCCTGCTGATGATTGTGGCCGGCATCGTCGGGGTTAAGATTTTTTCATAACCTCCCAGCAGCCAGCCATCGCACCACCTTGCCGTAGGAGCGTCGCTCCTACGGCAAAGTTGTGCCTTTCGAAACGCGTTAGTCTCAACGCCAAATCTCATCATCGCTTGCAGACAAGCACCACAGCAGCCCTGGTTTTTCGCTGTTAACTATTCACTGTTAACTGTTAACTGCCCTTAACCGCCTTCACCCCACTCAACGTCTTGAAACACACCTCCCGCGCCGTCTCCTGAAACTCCTGAATGTAGGGACGCTGGGCATCCTCGAGACGCACCGCCGCATACAGGGTCCGCCACACGCCGTTCTCTCCCAGGCGCACGGTTTTCAGCAAATCATGGGTGGTGTATTCGGTCAGCGCCCAATTAGGAAGCGCCGCCACGCCGCGGCCTGCTGCCACCAACTGCGCGGTCATGGGCGTCAGTTCAGCAGTGCGTACCGCCGCGGGCTCGGCACCGGCGGGGTCAAGAAACACAGTGAACACATCCAGCCGCTCGCGCTCGACGGGATAGGTGATCAGGGTCTGGTCACTGATATCGGTCGGTTCGATCCATTTGCGGCTCGCCAACGGCGAGCGCCCCGATACCGCCAGCACCAGCTCGTAGCGAAACAGCGGCAGGAACTGTACCGCGGCATCCTCCACCGGATCCGAGGTGATCGCCATATCCAGATCGCCGCGCAACAGCGCCGGTAATGGCGCAAAACTGAAGGCCGCCGACAGGTCCAGTTCCACGTCCGGCCAGTGTTCACGAAAGGCATCCAGTGCCGGCATAAGCCACTGAAAACAGGAGTGGCAATCAATCGCGATATGCAGCCGGCCCGACTGCCCCTCGGCTAGCCGCTTCAACTCCCGTTCGGCCTGCTGCACCCTGGGAAGCACGTCCTGCGCCAGCGTCAGCAATCGCAGCCCCGCGGTGGTAAACCGCACCGGGCGGGAGCGCCGCACGACCAGTTCCATGCCCAACCGATGTTCCAGATCTTTCAGCTGATGCGATAAGGCAGACTGGGTGACATGCAGTCGATCGGCCGCGTCCACCATCGAGCCGGCCTCATCAATCGCTCGCAGGGTGGCAAGATGTCGTAGTTCCAGCATCAGATCCTCCAATAATGTCCATTGTGGGACGGGGCCTACACCATCGTGAGCCCTGCTACACACTCTCTCGTAACAGCACCCCAAGCCTCGCACCCACCCAGAGTACGCACCCTGACAGCCGGGCCACCCGTGGCAGGGGGACAACACAAAAATGAGAATATCTCATGAAGTGTTGAAATAATACCAATTAACCTCAAGTTCAGACTTGCGCATAATGGCCGCCAATAAGGTTGCATTGCGGTACCCACCCTGCGGTGCAAGCCATGCCCAATACTGACGCGGACACCCTGTCACCATGAGCAACGAACTGACTTTCAGCATCAAGCGCATTTGTTTCGATGAGGATTACCGCCCATCCGACAGCACGCGCATCACCACCAACTTTGCCAACCTGGCGCGGGGTGAGCGGCGCAAGGAGAACCTGCGCGACACCCTGACGATGATCAACAACCGGTTTAATGCGCTGGCACACTGGGACAACCCCAATGGCGATCGCTACGCCGTGCAGCATGACATTGTGTCGGTAGATATCGATATTGAAGGCAATGGCGACACTTTCCCGACCATCGAAATCCTGAAAACCACCATCGTTGACCGGCATACCAACAAGCACATTGAGGGAATTGTCGGGAACAACTTCTCCTCCTACGTGCGGGATTATGACTTCAGCATCGCCCTGCAAAACCATAACAAGAACCAGCCCCGTTTCAGCATCCCTGAGAACTTTGGTGATCTACACGGCAAGCTGTTCCAGCACTTTGTTCACTCAAGCGCGTACCGGGAAAACTTCAGCAAACTGCCCGTGATCTGTATCAGCGTATCGGATAACAAGGTGTACACCCGCACCGAGAATCACCATCCCGTGCTGGGGTTCGAATACCTGCCCAATGAATCATCATTGACCGAGAGTTACTTCAAGAAAATGGGATTGAGCGTGCGCTATTTCATGCCCCCTCACAGCGTAGCGCCGCTGGCCTTTTTCTTCTTTGGCGACCTGGTGAACGATTACACCAACCTGGAGCTGATCAGCACCATCAGCACCATGGAGACGTTCCAGAGAATCTATCGACCCGAGATTTACAACGCCAATTCCGAGGCCGGCAACCGCTACCAGCCCAGCCTCAAGCACTCGGATTACTCACTGACCCGCATCCATTACGACCGGGAAGAACGCAGCCAATTGGCCATCAAACAAGGCAAGTTCGCTGAGCAGCATCTGATTGAGCCTTACCGGGCGGTGCTGAATCAATGGTCTGCGAATTTCGGCGCTTAAAAGGCAGCACAGATAATGAAACGATTGTTACCCACATCCACCGCGGGCAGTCTGCCCAAGCCCAGCTGGCTGGCCGAGCCCGAAACGCTCTGGTCCCCCTGGAAGTTGCAGGGCGAGACGCTCGCTGAAGGCAAACAGGACGCCCTGCGCCTGAGCTTGCATGAGCAGCAGCTGGCCGGCATCGACATCGTCAGCGATGGTGAACAAACCCGCCAACACTTCGTTACCACCTTTATCGAACATTTGGACGGAGTCGATTTCGAAAAGCGCGAGACGGTGAAGATTCGTGACCGTTACGATGCCAGTGTCCCAACGGTGGTCGGGGCGGTGAGTCGTCAGAAACCGGTATTTGTTGAGGATGCCCGCTTTCTGCGTGAACAAACCCGGCAGCCGATCAAGTGGGCGCTGCCCGGCCCCATGACCATGATCGATACACTTTACGATGCCCATTACAAAAGCCGGGAGAAACTGGCATGGGAGTTCGCCAGGATCCTTAATCAGGAAGCCAGAGAGCTGGAGGCAGCTGGCGTCGATATCATCCAGTTCGACGAACCGGCCTTTAATGTGTTTTTTGATGAGGTCAATGACTGGGGCGTGGCCACACTGGAAAGAGCCATTGAAGGGCTCAAGTGTGAAACCGCCGTGCATATTTGTTATGGCTACGGCATCAAAGCCAATAACGACTGGAAAAAAACGCTGGGTTCCGAGTGGCGGCAATATGAAGAAGCCTTCCCCAAGCTAAAAGCCTCAACCATCGATATGGTGTCCCTGGAGTGCCACAACTCCCATGTACCCATGGACCTGATTGAGCTGATTCGCGGCAAGAAAGTGATGGTAGGCGCGATTGATGTGGCGAGCCACACCATAGAAAGCCCGGAAGAAGTGGCCAGCACCTTGCGCCGAGCACTGCAATTCGTGGATGCCGACAAACTGTACCCATGCACCAACTGCGGCATGGCCCCCCTGCCCCGCCACGTGGCCCGGGGAAAACTGCGAGCACTGAGTGCAGGGGCAGAGATCGTCCGCAACGAGCTGGCCTGAATACCGTCGGCAAGAGCGGGGGTTCTGCATTGTCAGGACAGCCCGCCTGATTCACTCATCTGCGTTACTTCTATTCTGGAATGACTATGTCACTCACCACACCGGCCATCGACCCACTGCATTTTCGCCAGGCGCTCGGCCATTTCGCCTCCGGGCTCACCGTCATTACGTCACACATTGATGATGAGCCCATCGGCTTTACCTGCCAGTCGTTCTACAGCGTATCGACCACCCCGCCGCTGGTGTCCTTCAGTGTGAAGCGTGACTCTTTCAGCTACCCCAAGATCCGTCGGGCGGGCCGCTTTGCGGTGAACATTCTTTCCGATGAGCAAGTGGCGGTCTCCAACCGCTTTGCCCAACAGGGCGCGGACAAGTGGCAAGCCATCGACTGGACTCGTTCCCCCCTGGGCAACCCTGTGATTGGTGGCAGCCTGCACTGGCTGGACTGCGTCATTCACGCCGAGCACGAAGCCGGCGATCACTTGATCGTGATTGGTGAAGTGCGGGCACTGAGCCTGCAGCAAACGCGCGACACACAGCCGCTGCTGTATTTCAAAGGGCAATATTGCAATCTGGACGCGGCTATTCGCACCTGAGAGCCCTCCCCCGCTTCTTTTTTCCGTTATTACATTGCCACCGATGTGGCTTTACACAGATTTCTTCCAAGGGTTGAGTATGGAATTTTTGCTTTATCTGGTTTTGGGGGCTGCGGCCGGGGTATTGGCCGGTCTGTTTGGGGTCGGCGGCGGCATCATCATCGTGCCGGTACTGGTCTTGAGCTTTACCGCTCAGGGCATCGACCCGCAAGTCTTGACCCATCTGGCGGTGGGCACATCGTTGGCGACCATCGTTTTCACATCCATCAACTCGGTGATGGAGCACCACCGCAAGGGCGCGGTGCAATGGTCTATTGTTGCCTGGATGACCGTGGGCATCCTGCTGGGTGCCGGGCTGGGTTCGCTAACCGCCGCGTCAATTCAGGGGCCGATGCTACAAAAGATTATTGGTGTGTTCGCCATCGTCATCGCTATTCAAATGGCGCTGGATCTGAAACCCAGTGCCAGCCGTGCGGTGCCAGGCAAGCTGGGCCTGACGACCGCTGGCGGGGTAATCGGCTGGGCCTCCGCAATCTTTGGCATCGGCGGTGGCACCCTGAATGTCCCTTTCCTTACCTGGCGAAGCCTGCCCATGCAGCAGGCAGTGGCCACCTCGTCAGCGTGCGGGTTACCCATCGCCGCCGCCAGTGCCTTGAGTTTCATGCTGATTGGCTGGCGTCAGCCACAACTGCCCGAGTGGAGCCTGGGGTACGTGTACCTTCCTGCCATGGTGGGGGTCGCGTTGACCAGCATGTTCTTCGCCCGGTTTGGCGCGCGTCTCGCACACCGGTTATCGCCACGGCTGTTGAAACGTTTGTTCGCCCTGTTGTTGCTGGGCGTGGGGGTGAGTTTTCTCGTTTGAGGAGCATGCCTTGTTGAGATCACGATGACGCTTGCAGGTGATAGTGGGACCTGCACTCTGACAAAGACAGACTAGAAACGAGTTTCGAATGACACCAACCCGTGCCGTAGGAGCGTCGCTGGCGGCGCGATAACCCAGCCCTTTAAAAGCGATATTGACCACAGATATCACAGAGGCCACTGAGGGAAAGACGGTTTTAACCTCTGTGAACGCTGTGATGCAAATGCGTTATATCGCAAGCGCTTATCGCGCCGCCACCGAGCGAAGCGAAGGAACGCCCGCAGGGTCGCTCCTACGCCAAGGTATTCGCAGCCGTCAGCCCTCCGGCTGCTCTTCGATGGTTCGCAACAGACGATCCGGGCCCAGCTGCACAGGCTTGGGCTCTCCAGGCAGTTGCCAGTGGCCGGCGTGGCGTTCATCGGGTTTGCTGTCCATCAGCGGCAGGCTGGTGAGATCCGCCAGTGCATCACGGAACAGGTCCGTGCGGTAGCACTGGGCAGCAAAAGTCTGTTTTTCTTCCAACGAACACTGACGCCAGCGCTGCATTTCTTGAAGCAGGAAACGGGCATCGGAACGCCAGGGGAAATTGGCGTGGAACCCGGCGAACACATGAAAATGGTGCGCCGGGAACGGCTGACCGGTCAGACCGCCTGGCAGGCGTTGACTGAACGGGGCCCGAATGATTTCTTCCGGCACATCCAGCCAGGCAGGATGAGCCAGCAGTGACAAGCTATCGACCAGGTTTTCATCCGCATGGCAGGCCGCCTTGTACAGGGCTCGCAGCAGCGCCCTGTGTTCATCCGGATGGCGTGCTACCCAGTCACGAGATACCGCCAGCACTTTTTCCGGAGCGTTTTCCCAGATCTGGTAGCCGGACAACAGGCAATGCCCTGCCCCAGTCAGGGCCGCCAGGCTGTTCCAGGGTTCCCCCACGCAGAAACCGTCAATGTGCCCCATACGCAGATGGTCCACCATCTGCGACGGTGGCAGCACCACCAGTTTGACATCATGGTCCGGGTCCAACCCGGCCACGCTAAGCCAGTGGCGAAGCTGATAGGCATGGCAGGAGAACGGGAACACGACCGCCAGAGTCAGCGGCGATTCTCCGCTGGACGCCCGAGCGGCCACAAGCTTGTTCATGGCATTGGCCATGTCGTTAGGCGTCGGCCCTTCAGACAAGGCACACAACCCCTGGAACAGCATGGGGGAAACGGTAATACCGTTGCCGTTCAGGCCCATGGAAAATGCTGTGGCCAACGGTTTCTTGATACTGCCCAGACCGAGCGTGGTGGCCATCAACATGGGCGCGAGCATCGGTGCGGCATCCAGTTGGCCCACCAATAGCCGGTCCCGCAGACTTGCCCAGCTCCATTCTGGCTGAAGCTCCACATCCAGCCCTTCCGCACTGAAGTAACCCGCTTCCTGGGCCACTGCCAGCGGCAGGCTATCGGTCAACGGCATGTAGCCAATGCGGATTTTCATCAAGCGATCTCCGTAAGGATGGCACGACGGGCATCTCCCGACTGACGACGCTGCACCGCCGCCTGGCTTCTAGGCCGGGAAGACTCCAGGGGTCTTGCCGGTGCCGACACCAGACTTCGCGATTTCATCAGCGGATTCACTCGTCGCATGCTGTCTCCTGTCATTATGGAAGCGGCGCTTAGACCGCGAATGGAACGTCACCAAAGATCACGAGAAAACCGTCCCAACCTAACCTTGGGCCTTCAACAATTCAGCGTAATCCAGCACCGAGCGCGCGACCTGAACCAGAGGTTGCCCGGTATTCATGGCCTGACGCCGCAAGGTGCTATAGGCATCCTGTTCATTGAGCCGGCGGCGCTGCATCAGCAACCCTTTGGCCCGTTCAATAATCTTGCGTTCTGCCAGCGCTTCGCGGGTCTGTTCCAGCTCTTCACGCAGGGCCTGATACTCGCGGAAGCGAGCGGTGGCGACACGCATGACGCCCCGTACCCGGGTAAGATCCGTTTCTCCTGCCACATAGGCACTGACGCCGGCACGCAGCGCCGCCACGACCAGATCTTCATCATCCTGGTTGCAGAACATCACCATGGGGCGAGGCATATCCCGCTGCACCAACGCCATACTTTCCAGAGTGTCACGGTCGGGGGCATCCATGTCGACGATGACCACATCCGGATTGCTGCTGCTTACCTTTTCCGCCAACCCGGCCGCGCTGGTAAGCCGACACAGAATCTCGTGACCCTCATCAATGAGGGCCCGCTCAAGAATGGCGGCGCGGGGTGGCTGGTCATCCACCAGCATGATTTTCAAAGCCATAGCCTCTACGGTGTCCGGACGCAAAGTTGTACCGGAGTGTTTTGCAACGGTTGTGCCAGTCATTGATCCACTAACCTGTTGTTTTACTTAAGGATTAAATTCTCACCAATAAAGGACCGACAAAACGCACCGAAATGGTGCGCTTTGCAGTGCCAAAACGGCACTTGCGGCCCCGCGGATCAATACTCCGCTGCCTCAATCATGGTGGTTGCCAGCAACGTGTAGGCTGCCGTCCAGGCGGCCTCGGTATCCTCGTCAAAGGCGTCGCCCAATCCCTGTCCCAGAGTCCAAAGCAAGGCCTGTGCCACCGTGGTGTAATCTGCCGGTTTCACCCCGTAATCCTTGTGCCGCTCGCCCAGTTTCTGGACGGCAGGGACAATGGTGTCGAGTCGGTCCAGCCCCTTCACCGCAACCCCGATCATGGTCATCAGCTTTTTCCCCTGCTCCTCCATATTGCCCTTGAACAGGGGCTTGAGGGCCGGGTCCTGGGTAAACAAACGGTCGTAAAACAGCGCGGCGGCCTGATCAGAAATGGCCTCCACCTGGGTCCAGCTGTCTTGCACCCGTGCAATCTGTTCTGGGGTCATGCGTTTCTCCCTTGCTGCCGGTGGCAGCGGTTATTCGATGAATCGTTACGAACCGAAAGTGCGCATCCCGCCCATTACATGGGCACTCGAATGACCACCCCACCCATGACGTCTCCCATCTCGAAATCCGTTTTGGGAGAATCCTTGTGATTGTTGTGGCAAGCGACACAGGGGGCGGCTACCGCCACATCCGGGTACACCGCGGTGTAATAACTCACTTCCCCCAGAGTTTCTGTGCCGTAGAAGTTTTCCCCCGGGTTATCGACGATGAATTGCAGCCCCTCTTTTTCCAGCTCGGTTTTCGGCGCGTTCTGGCTATTAATCGGCCACAAAGACTGCAGGGAATAGGAAAAATCGCTGCTTGTTTCGCTAACCGCTTCTGCGCCGTAACGGAACATTTGCGCAGGCAAGGGAGCACCGTTATCCAGATCTTCCCAGTATTCATGGGGTTTGATGCTGTCGGCCCCCTGGGGACCCAGACGGGCGATGATCAGTTTGGTGTAGTTGGTACGATCGGCATTCATGACCGCAAACAACGAATCGGTATAGACCTTGGGATCAATTCCTCCCGCGGGTTTGGCTTCTTCTTCGCCGCAACCGCTGAGTAACAGGGCCGACAGGGCTGTGGCCATCAGGATGGAGACTTTGTGCTTTACAACGTCTTGCATGGCTTGCATGGGTAGTACCTCCTCAGGTTTGAAATCTGTTTCCGTAATGGCTCAATAAAGCCCCTTCTTTCCGTCCCGGGACTCATCGCGCTCCCTGGCCATGTCCACTGACGGCACATGGATATCGGGCTTGCCACGGAAGTTGTTTTCCAGCAGGTGCGGGTCCGCCAGGGCATCAATGGAGAATTCCAGCCCATGGCAGGTCAGGCACACCGGACGAATCATTTTTTCTACCGGACGCAGGTTCAGGCTCTGGTTATGCTGAACCCGAACATCCCCGTTGTGCGCCTCGCGGGGCATGTGACAGGTGGCGCAGGTGACTCCGCTCCCCGGCGGCAGCTCGCCGCGTTTTTCCCGTTTCCACAGGTCGTGATGCGGAGAGCGAAGGTACTCATTGCTATGCTCATCGTTATGGCAACCGACGCAGGCATCCACCGCTGCCTTTTGCGTATCAAAGTCATGGGCACCATGGCAGCTCACACAGGTCAGCTCACGGTGACTCGCTTCCACATGCATGTTGAGCACCGACTGTGCGGGCGTCATGGGCGACAGCGCCATTCCCAACCGCATGCCATGACGCCCGCGGGTGAACCCTTCCACTTCAGGCTCGTGGCACCGGGCACATTGCAATGGTTCGGGCGTATCAACCCATTGCTCCGCACTGCCATGGCAAGCGGTACAGGCCACGCCGGCCTCGGCATGGGCATTACCATCCCAATGTTCCGGTTCTTTCACGCTGGCCGGCGGCGGCCCGTCACCACGCAATAACGCCACCAGTTCAGCGTCGTCCATGTCATGACGCCAACCATGTCGCGGTGGCTGGACCGGCTCGGGTTTGAGCCAGGGCTCCCCCGCGTGGGCAAGCAGGAAATCTTCATACAGCGCGCGGTTGTCATGAAAGTTGTGGCAGCCAGCACTGGCACAGGTATCAAACCCCATGCCTTCATGACTTGGCCGCTCACTGGCGATGTCTTCATGACAGTGCACGCACATGTCCATGGGCAGGGTGACGCCCATTCCCACATCCAGTTCCGGGCGATGCTCTACATGACAGGAGACACAGAATCGGGCATCCACATTCGCCAACCGGTCAGCGTTACGCGGGTCGGTAAATTTCGATTTCGGGTGAGCATCCTGGGCGGCCTTCAGCTCGTCGCCGTGGCAATTAACGCAGGCGTCTTGCAGTACCTCCTGGCTATTGAACCCATCGCCATGACAAGCCCCACACTGCAATTCAATCTGGTGGTGGCCGTGGGTCATGGCACCGGGAATAAAGGCGGTCTTTGGCGTGTCCTTTTTTAGCAAGGGCAGCCCCAGCCACCCTGCCAGGGCCAATGACGCCAGCAACCAGATTCCCCATACCCCCACTGTGCGCTTGCGAATCCCCACGGTTGCCCCTCCTAGAAGTAATACGCCGAGACAATGTGAAAGATCAGCAGCACCGGTAATGGCCAGCACACCAGAATGTGCAGCCAGGTGCTGCCCTGGCGTAATCCATCCAGCCCGGGGAGGGCCGCCTGAAACCGGGTTAACAAAGCCGCGCCAATACCGGCAATAGCGACACCGATAAAACTCAGCATTAACCAGCGATTGAGGTTTTCCCCGAGCGAGAAACCGGTGTGCCAATAGAGCAGAGCCAGTGCCAGGGACCCGATGGCGGCATGCGCAATTCGCCAGCCACTAAAACCGCCCATGGGCACCTTGGGAAACCGTTTTTTTAATGACATCAGCAACAGCAAGAGCGAAGCGCCAAGCACTCCATAACCACTCCACTGACGCCATTCCCCGTTGCGGGAAAACTGTTCGAACAGGCTTTGTGATTGCACCGACGACGATAGCCCAGGGGATGGCAACCAGAATGCCAGCGCCAACAGCAGCGCAGCCATTGCTGACAGGATCGCAAGCGCTGTGCCACCGGGGACACTGCGCGCTCGTGCCATACCGCCTTGGCAGAGGCTGTCCAGCAGCGGTTCGCAGCCACCACAGACGGTTCCCGCCCCACTTCGCTGTTTCAAGGTGAAGGTGTCGCAACCTTCCCCCATGAAGGTTTGCAGTTGTCCCCTGTTCAGCCCGCGGCACTGGCATACCACCGTGGATGCAGGCCATTGCCCAACCGGAGCAGGACCACCGGCAAGCGTGCCAGACAAGCGAAAACGCCATATCTCCCAGGGAAGCAGGCGACGCCCATCGGCAATCCGGTTGAGAATCTGCTGGCGCTCGGGCCAGGGGCCCACCGACACCACGCCAACCAGCCGATGGGTACGCAACATCAGCGCCCGATACAGCCCTTTTTCCACCTGACGGTAAACCAGTGTCTGGTGCACCAGACCGCGTTCTTCATCGATAAAGCGACCGGCGCTGAAAACTTCCAACGCCATCACTTTCAGCCAGGTGCTGTCAGCCACCGGGGTATAACTGTCCTGGCTGCCAGCCAGGTTGGCTGCGGCCACCCGAGCCTGTTGCAACGCCGGCATCACCAGACCACACACTTGTTCCTGAAACTGTGCACACTCTCCAACGGCATAAATATCCGGGTTGGATGTCTGCATACTGGCGTTGACCCGGATCCCACTGGCCACGGTCAAACCCGCCTTTCGCGCCAGCGCCGTTCGCGGGGCAATGCCGGTGGCAAACACCACCGTGTCGCAAAGCAGCACGGTGCCATCAGCAAGGACAACAGATTCAACCCGCTGGCTGCCTTCGATACGACGCACGCTGGTTTGCAGACGTACATCCACCCCGGACTCACTCAGACTGCCAGCCACCAGGCTGGCCGCTTCGCTGTCGAGCTGGCGATTCATCAACCGGTCGGCGTGCTGAATCAGGGTGACCCGGGTGCCAAACCGGCACAGCCCGTGAGCGGCTTCAATGCCAAGCAACCCGCCACCAATGACCACGGTATGCGTGCTGCGCAGGCGACGGGCCATCAATGCCTGGGCATCGGCCATATCGCGAAAACGTAGTACCCCGGACAAGTCGGTACCCGGGATGGAAGGAATATGAGCGTCGCTACCCAGCGCCAGCACAAGTTTGCTGTAGGGATGGCGCTGTCCAAGGGCATCTTCTACCCAGCGACGGGAAGGATTGATTCCGGTAACAGACCGGCCAACCAGATGCTCCACGGAGTCATCCAGTTCTGCCGGTAAATTGGTCAGGTCATCAAACCCGGTTGACCCGGAAAGGAAGGTGGACAGCTTGACGCGATCATAAGGTGCCCAGGGCTCGGCTCCGAACAACTTCACCGGGGTGGTCTGTCCTCGGCGACGCAGCTCTACCAGACATTGAATACCTGCCGGGCCGTTCCCGACGATAATCAGCGGCGCTTGCACCTCTGATTCTGGCACCTGGGGTTGCGGTTGATATCGTCTAGCCTCCACCTTTCTCCTCCTTTCCTGAGGGTCAAATCGGGAGGGTCGGGGTTAAGATGTCGTGAACGACGTCTTAAAACTTCAACTCACCCCAGGCCCAGTACTTGCTGGTATCCGCACCAAAATCATCGGCACTGTAATCGGCATACTTCAGACCTACTGTGTAGTGCTTGCCGATCGGACGTGCGACCAGCAGATCCATTTCTGTGCCGTAATCGGTGCTGCCTTCGTTAGACTTGAAATCGTGGTAAATGGCCGCCAGCTTGAAACCTGCCAGCTTGCCACCCACGGTCACAAAGGTATCTTCGAGACCGTCTGCCGGGGTTGCCAGAAACAGGTCCGCCCAGCCGTTAAACGCGTGCTTGGTTGCCAGTGGTGTCTGGAAAGCTACGACCCCGTCATCAGAACCCAGCACTTCCTGTGCCAACTTCACGGTCACGCCTGCCATTTCGGCACCCAGTTCTGCGAAGTAGTACTCGGTATCGCCCGCTTCTACCTCTTGCTGGGCACCTTCCAGGGTCAACAGCAACTTGAAGGCATCGAGATCGAAGGCACCGGCGTAACGCAGGCCCCAGGTATCGTTGTCAGAATCGGGGACGTTGTCGGTTTCCAGCAGATAGCCGTAGGCCGTCAGGGAACCACCGGGCGCCCCCGTCCAGCTGGCATTGAAGAGGTTATTGGTGACATTGGCGTCAAAGCCCGGAGTGATCCCGTTCACTTGTGTAAGGTAGGCGGCAGATAACTTGAAATCACCAACACCGTAATCCAGTTTGGTACCGTCAAAGGTCTGCTCATCCTGGCGCCAGCCCACGTTGCCCACAAAACGGGCATTATCGTAAATGATCCGTTGACGACCATAAGTCGCGACGAGCCCTTCCAGTGCATCACTACCGGTATAGCGAATGGCTGCCCGATTCAGTTCAGTCACTTCTGGATCCGCAATCACCGGGTAACCCGCCTGTTCCGGTGTATAATTATCAACTTGGCCAACGATGCGGGTATCCTCAAATTCCCCCATCACATCGAAACCGTGAAGTTTGGCACTCTGATAACCGAGTCGGGTACGAAGGGTTAACGCCTGACCCTTGTCTTCCACCCCCTCAATATCAACCTCTTCATAACGCAGACGCATATTCACCATAGGTGTGCCGTCTTTCAGTGCGGTAATCAGTGCATCATCTTCAGCATGTGCAGTACCTGAAAACCCCATGGTGGACAGCAAAACGCCGGCAGCAATGGCAGAGTGTTTCATGTTTTTCTTCCTCAGCAAGTTAACTTCCCAGTAAAACTTTTCAGATTTTCCGCAACGTGCGGACATACCTTTCCTGTTACCGCCACCGTTCAGTGCAATGGCAGTCGTATTCGTTAAGCGGAAACTCAGGCGCGTTTACGCACCCTTTCTGTGTTGGCGCTATTGCGTTTCGGCATCGGCTCCACCTTGCGCTGCTTTTCATACAGGAACTGCAGCACTTGCTGGCGACAACGCACGAAAGTGGGATCATCCGCCAACGCAAGACGGTCTCGGGGCCGCGGCAGCTTGACGTCCAGGATTTCTCCGATGGTGGCGGAAGGGCCATTGGTCATCATCACAATACGATCGGACAACAACACCGCCTCATCCACATCGTGGGTAATCATGATCACAGTGGTACCCAACTGGGCATGGATTTCCATGAGGGAATCCTGAAGGTGCGCCCGCGTCAGTGCGTCAAGAGCACCAAACGGTTCGTCCATCAACAGGACTTGTGGTTGCATGGCCAGTGCACGGGCAATCCCCACCCGCTGTTTCATGCCACCGGAAATTTCATCCGGCTTCTTGTGCATGGCATGGGCCATATGCACCAGTTCCAGGTTGTGTTCCACCCAGTCTCGAATCTCGGCTTTGCTCTTGGTCTTCTTGAAGACTTGCTTGACCGCCAACTCCACATTTTCGAAGGCGCTTAACCAGGGGAGCAGTGAATGATTCTGGAATACCACCGCCCGCTCGGGACCGGGTTCCGTGACTTCCTGCTTGTCCAGAATCACGCCGCCATCGGTGGCCTGCAGAAGACCGGCGACGATGTTGAGAACAGTGGATTTACCGCAACCGGAGTGACCGATCAACGAGACAAATTCACCAGACTCGATTTTCAGGTTTACATCCTTGAGGGCTTCGAATTGACCTTTCGGCGTGTCGAACTTCATCCCCACGTTGGACAGTTCCAGTAGTGCTTTCATGAAGATTCTCCTATTCGGTCGTTTATCGCTGCACGGATGACTTGTCCCAGACCAGAGCCCGCTGCAGCATCAGCATCAGGCGGTCCAGCAGAAAACCGATCAGACCAATCACGATGACCGCCACCATGATGCGGCCAAGGGATTGGGAGCTACCGTTCTGGAATTCATCCCAGACGAATTTCCCGAGCCCGGGGTTTTGGGCCAGCATCTCGGCGGCGATCAACACCATCCAGGCTATCCCAAGGCTAAGACGCAGACCGGTGAACATCATCGGCAATGCCGATGGCAGTACGATCTTGCGGACATGGCTCATGGCGTTAAGACGCAGTACCCGTGACACATTGGTGAGATCCTGGCTTACCGACGTCACTCCTACTGCTGTGTTCATCAGCGTCGGCCACAGACAGCACAGCGACACCGTGAACATGGAGGTGAGAAACGATTTGGCGACCAACGGATCATCCGTTACGTACACAGCGCTTACGACCATGGTCACCAGAGGCAACCAGGCCAGCGGCGATACCGGTTTGAACAACTGGATCAGCGGGTTCATGGCGGCATGGGCAGTGCTGCTCAGGCCGATAAAAATCCCCAGCGGAATGGCAATCATGGAGGCCAGCAGAAAACCACTCATCACAGTGATCAGACTGGTGCCAATCTGGTCAAAGAACGTCGGCGCTCCCGTGTAGCTGCGATAGACCGGTTCCCATTCCGGTTGCTGCGCCAGACGGCTGGCAATGTACTTCTCCTGCCGCTCATGAAACGCAGCCTCTTTGGCCCGTGACGCCTGATGCTCATCCAGCAAGCTGCCAGCCTGCTCCCAGACCTGTGAAGGACCAGGGAACTGTCCCAGCGAGGTATCGATACGCTGAGCCGCCAGTTGCCACAGCAACAGGAACGCCGCGATACCCAGTACCGGCCAAATCAGCTGACGCAGCAGGGCTTGCCATTGCTCACCGGACATCTTGCCTGTGGCCAGGGCGCGGTAGGGTTCCATCCAGGTTGGGAATGTCAGGGTCACCATGATTGCTTCTCCTCGGCGGGCGAGCGCTTAAAGCGCGTCACCCTCTTTCAGACCAATCGGGAATTTCGCCAGGTACTCGTTGGGCTTGCGGCCGTCGTAGGTGATGTTGTCGATAAAACCTTTCTGCGGCGGTTTGAAGCCTTCTTCGGTGGCAAAATCGGGAAACTCATCGGCGGCAATCTTGCCTTCCGCGATCAGTGACTTGGCCGCCTGGGCATAGATGTCCGGGCGATACACTTTCTTCGCTACGTCCATGTACCAGCTATCGGGTTTGCTCTCGCTGATCTGACCCCAACGGCGCATCTGGGTCAGATACCAGATAGCATCGGAGTAATAGGGATAGGTCGCGTTGTAGCGGAAGAACACGTTGAAATCCGGCACCGGGCGTTTGTCGCCTTTTTCGTATTCGAAGGTGCCTGTCATGGAATTGGCGATCACGTCATAGTCAGCGCCAACATAGTTCGGCTGAGACAGGATTTTCACGGCTTCCGGACGATTGGCGTTATCGTTTTCATCCAGCCACTTGGCCGCACGAATCATCGCCTTCACGACACGAATATGGGTGTTGGGATACTTGTCAGCCCAGCCCTTGCTCACGCCAAACACTTTTTCCGGATTGTTTTTCCAGATTTCGTAATCGGTGATGACCGGAACCCCAATCCCCTTGAACACGGCTTGCTGGTTCCACGGCTCCCCCACGCAGTAACCATAGATCGTGCCGGCTTCCAGCGTGGCAGGCATTTGCGGCGGTGGTGTCACCGACAGCAGCACATCCGCCTGCAATTGACCGCTGGTATCGCCCTTGTGCGGAGCGTAGTAGCCCGGGTTCAGCCCCCCGGCGGCCAGCCAGTAACGCAACTCGTAGTTATGAGTGGACACCGGAAACACCATGCCCATGTTGAAAGGCTTGCCTTCCGCCTTGTACTTTTCCACTACCGGCTTGAGGGCATCAGCCTTGATGGGGTGCACCGGTTTACCGTTCTCGCTGGGAATATTTTTCTTCATTTCTTCCCAGACCGCGTTGGAAACGGTAATGCCGTTACCATTCAGGTCCATACTGAAGGCCGTAATGATGTGCGCCTCGGTGCCATAACCAATCGTGGCACCCAGCGGCTGACCTGCCAGCATATGTGCGCCATCGAGCTGACCGTCAATCACCCGGTCCAGCAGTACTTTCCAGTTGGCCTGGGCTTCCAGAGTGACGAACAGCCCCTCTTCTTCGAAGTACCCTTTCTCATACGCTACGGCGAGCGGCGCCATATCCGTGAGTTTGATAAAACCAAATTTCAGGTCGGCCTTCTCCGGCCAGCCCACCGAATCTGCCGCCATGGCGTTGGCAGAGAGCCCCATGGTCAACGCTGTCAGTGCCGTACGAATCATTTTTTTCATCAGTCTTCCCTCACTAGCCCGCTCTCCGGCAGGCATAAAAAAAGCGCTCAGGGTCCCCCGTCATCGTTGACCGGGTACCTTGAGCGCCTTTGCTCGAATCTTCTCGTGACCGCCGTTGGTCACGAAGATGGTTATGTCGTCACAACGCTGTTGCTGTGATGAATCGTATAAGGCAAATGCTGTGCCAATTTTTAAAAACCTTGTTTTTCATATGGTTAGCCATTGACGATTCACCGCTGCCCACCCCGCACGCCCATAAATTGCACAAGCGGCACTGTTATGCACCGCCCCTCCCTCCCCAAAATGCACCACCGTTTTGGTGCAGGGGCCGGTTACCGCCGCATTGCGCTGTTTTTGCACTGCCATGGGGAGAAAACGGTGCTCCGCCTGTGACCAAGGCCCTATTTATCACTGAGGCTTATGTTGAACATCATTCGCAGAGTACACAGGAATAAGCACAGGCCTGTTAGGCTTCTTGCTTGCCGCGTTAGCAACGCTATATGAGACTCGTTAGGGATACCGACATTGTGAATGCCAGCACCAACACAGACCGTAACGCCCTGCTGATTGCTATTGCCGGAGCCTTCAGTCTCGTCATTGCATTGGGTATTGGCCGTTTCCTTTTTACCCCGGCCTTGCCAGACATGATTGCTGACAGCTCGCTTACTGCCGTCAGTGGCGGCTATCTGGCTGCTGTGAATTACGGTGGCTATCTACTTGGCGCAATGCTCGCCATGGGGGTGCCTGCCCATCAGGCCCGAAACGCACTGTGGGTGGCGCTGTGGGTCAGTGTGATCAGCAGTGTGCTAATGGGCGTGAGCGATAACTTTATGCCCTGGGCCATCAACCGTTTCCTGGCCGGCATCGCCAGCGCCATCATCATGGTCAATGGCTCCGCGCTGGTGCTCGGCGCCCTGCCCAACCACCTGCGCGCACGGCTGGGGAATATCCACTACGCCGGTATCGGCCTGGGCATCAGCATCGCCGCCCTCACCGTGGCGCTGATCGAGTCCTTGCAAGGCAGCTACCCCTGGATGTGGGGCGGGTGCGGCGTCTTCGCCTTGCTGCTGTTACCACTGCTAAAACGCATCCCTCCCCTGCCCCATGCCCGCGATACCGCTCATCACGCCAGTCCGGTCAACCGCAAGGCGTTGGGGTTTTTGATCGCAAGCTACACGCTCGCGGGGTTCGGCTACATCACCAGCACCACCTATCTGCCGGTGATCGCTCGCACCCAGCTCCCTGACCTTAACAACGCCGCCTTCTATACCTGGCTGGCTGTGGGCCTGGCTGCCGTGCCGGCAAACCTGCTGTGGGGCAAGCTGGCAGGCCGTGCAGGCGAACGCAACGCACTGATGATGGCGCTCGTCGTACAGGCCCTGGGGGTCAGTGCGCCGGCCTGGTTACCCGGCCTCGCCGGGCTGGTGACCAGCGGGCTGCTGGTCGGGGGAACCTTTACTGCCGTGGTCGCGCTCAGCATGTACTGCGGTCGCCAACTGGCCCCCCACGCAGCCAGCATGGCGCTGGGCGCACTCACTGCCTGTTATGGCGTGGGGCAGATTTTGGGCCCAGTGGTTACCGCCAGAATGCTGGAAAGCAGTGGTAGTTTTGCGCCGGGGTTATTGAGCGCGGCCGCCGCGTTAATCGGGGCCGCGGCGTTGTTGCTACCGCTGGGATCGGCACGCTTCTGACTGCCACACGCAGTGGATCAGCCACCCATGGGGATAAAGTTCGGCGTTTCTGCCACTCGCCGCAGCCAGGTCTCAATCGCCGGATAACCCGACAGATCGAAGCCTCCTTCATGGGCAACATGGGTATAGGCATACAGCGAGATGTCTGCTGTCGTCAGGCGGTCGCCTGTCAGGAAAGCGGTGTGCTGCAACTGGCCCTCCATCACCGCCAGCGCCTTGTGCCCACCCGCTTGCTTGGCCGCAAATTCGTCCGCCTTTTCCGGTGGTAACCCAAGGTACTTGTTAATGAAGCGCGCGACAGCGATATAAGGTTCGTGACTGTACTGTTCAAAGAACTGCCACTGCTGGATGCGTGCCTGGGCAAGGCGTTCAGATGGATACAGTGGTGAGTCCCAGGCGAGATAATTGATGATGGCATTGGACTCCCCAAGGCTTATGCCATCACCCAGATCCAGCACCGGAATTTTGCCATTGGGGTTCATCGCCAAAAAATCCGCATGCCGTGTCTCCCCCGCCAGGATATCCACATCGATCCAGTCGTGAGTCCTGTCCAGCAGCTGACATACCAGCTGTACCTTGTAGCAATTCCCGGATTGCCTATCTCCATAGATTTTCACGAAAGCTCCTTTTTCGTGTCGTAAACGTTATGCACCAGCATGGCTGCACTTCCTGTTCGGCGGCATGCCAGGAGGAACGCAGCCACACAATATTAACGGCAGGGAAACTCCCGCATAAGTCCCCAGGTCAGCACCAGAGACACCGGCACGTTCTGGAAGTCCTCTTGTTCCTCGGGGGAGGGATAAAGCGCTTTCGAGTCGCGAATCTGATTATCGATGATGGACAGATAATTATCCGTTTTCAGCGATAGTTCATTGGGCTGGCAATACAACGCTGGTTCAGCAAGGGAGTTGGCCGCCGTGACACCGGAGCCGACGCCACTGACATACACCTTAAGCCGCTCAATGTCCGTTTCTCTTGCCTGCGTGTAGCCACCCACATTCAGTGCACTGGCAGGAGACATCACAGCAACGAGCCCGATATAGAGCCACCGTTTTTTGATGTTCAAGGTGTATTCCTCGTTTGGGGGTAATTGCCGGGAATGGCCGTTGAGGCACCCTGTCTTTTCACAATCAACCGCACTTTACCCCAAAAAGCTCAGCCTGGCGTTGTGGTACTGCTCCTGCCCTCACCTGCCGATAACGGTGAACAACAATCGGTGTTCTGTCACTTGTTCAGCCCTGTGGGGAGCGGACAATATGAGACATACGTTCTATTTAGTCTCGCTGCGACAATGGCAGAAGGAGCACAGCATGGCGACAACGACCAACAACAAAGCCGACCCGATCGCATTGGGGCCCGATTCCCTGGCCTGGAAACACGCGGGGGATAATCTGCAATTACTGATGGCAGGGACCACCCTGCTGCTACAGGTTTCACACCCCGTGGTGGGCGCAGGTGTGGGCGATCATTCCGTGTTCAAGGAAGACCCCTGGGGGCGCCTGCAGCGCACCACCGAATGGGGACTTCGACTTCTGTATGGCGGACAGCAGGGCTCCCCACAGGCGGGCCGTGACCTGCGGGAAATGCATCGCAACATCAAGGGCGCAGACGAGAAAGGCCGCAAGTACTTTGCGCTGGACCCGGAAGCCTATGCCTGGGTACACATGACCACCTACTACACCATGGTCACCACCCAACGGATGTTTGGCGACAAGCCATTCACCGCCAGCGAGGAAGCCCAGCTGTATCATGAGTGGGTCCAACAAGGGCGCGTGCTGGGGATTCGTGATCAGGACATGCCCCAGACGGTGCCGGCCTTCTGGGAATACTTCCACACTATGGTGGAAACCCGCCTGGAAAATACCGATACCGCACGCTACCTGCTGGATGTGAGCTTGAAGCAGGTGAAGAAGCCGCCACAACTGAGCATGATGCCGGACTGGCTGTGGGCCCGCTTTTACCGCCAGATTGGCAAAAACGCAACGCTTAGTACCTATGCCACCCTGCCCCATGCCTTGCGCCGCAAGCTGCATGTGCATTGGACTGGGCGACTGGCACGCCGCTTTGAACGCAAACGTCGGCTGATTCAACGGCTGGTGCCACTGGTTCCGGCCAAGGTACGCTACCTTCCCCCTGCCTATCTGTCGGTTACCGGTCAGCTGGAGCGGCTACGTCCGGTACTGAAAGAAGCCGCCTGACAGGATCCCGCGCAGGGGCATGCTTGCAGAGCCCCTGCAATGTCAGGGCGTAATATAAAACCGCATGACGCCAATGATCTGATTGTCTTCCGTACGAACCTCAACCCGCCAACGCCCCTGCGAAGGGACCGGGATGTGGCGTTTGTGAGACCAGGTGCGGAAACCGGATTCACGACCGCCGTACACCTTGAGGGGAATACGGTCGACCTGCTCGCCATCATGAAACCAGTAGTGATAGACATCCTGGCCGAGCCCCAGCGGTGCCTTGATGGCCGTATAAGCGTATAGGCCCTGGGCCACTTCTTCGCTGGTGAAGACCTCACCTTTCACCAGCGGTTTCCGCTCTGATCGGCTGAACGACAGCGCCATGGCCCGCTCTTCCAGTGACAGGGTCAATGGCGGGACCAACGGTGCCAGCCAGCGAGGCGCCAGCGCAATAACACAGGACACCGCGATCAATCCTGCCCAGCGAAACCATTTTCGCGGTCCACCGAAACGCCAGAAGCTGGGTAACGCAAACAACGCGGTCAGCCAGCCGGCCCAGGTAAGAGCGGAGTCTGTGCTCCAGTGGAAAATCAGCGGCAACAACACCAGCAGTGCCACAAACAACGCCCAGGCGTGGAAGCCAAAATACAACGCACGATGCCGGGCCAACCAGAAATAGACCGGATCAATAATGCTCACCAGCGCCGCACTGATCACCAGCGTGGTGAAGAAGATATATTCCGCCCCACCTGACCACTGCAGCAACACAAACGGCAGGCTGAAGAAAAAGGCTTCCTGATGCACCGCCTGCAGCATGAGTTTGAGAAACCCCTGGGACACCCCTTCCATGGCGGTACCGGCAAAGCGCTGTTGCCACAACCCCTCGGTGAGCAGCAACAACCAGCTGAATACCAGAAAGCCGGTGAGCACGGCGGCGAGCCAGGGCTGGCGCTCCACCAGGAAATAGCTCGATAACCCCAACGCAAAACTGATGACCGCCCACAGGTGGCGCACCTGATATAGCTTGTTGGTGAGGGCTTGAAGGGAAAGGGGCAAAACGACGCTCCGTCGACGGTTTGGCTGTTCGACGTACTATAGCGATGTGGGTTCCCGAAGACAGCAGGAAGCACAGAAGGAATAGGGAGAACCCTGCGCAGCGAGAAACAACTCTCGCTGCGCGCGGTGCTCACGCGGCCCTGAAATCAGCCGGCAAAATTAAGCAGTACACCTGCGGCGACGGCAGAACCAATCACCCCGGCCACATTCGGGCCCATGGCATGCATGAGCAGGAAGTTGTGGGGATTGGATTCCAGGCCGACCTTGTTGGCCACCCGGGCCGCCATGGGCACAGCGGACACCCCCGCCGCCCCGATGATGGGATTCACCGGGTGGTGGCTGAAGCGATTAAGCAATTTGCCCATGATGACACCGGTGGCGGTGCCGATCATGAATGCCGCCAGACCCAACGCCAGAATCCCCAGTGTCTCCATGACCAGGAATTGCTCAGCGCTGAGCTTCGAACCCACGGCCAGCCCCAGCATGATAGTCACCACATTGATCAGCGGCCCGCTGGTGGTGTCCACCAGACGGCTGACTACACCGGATTCCTTCATCAGGTTGCCGAAGCAGAACATGCCTAGCAGCGGTGCAGCATCAGGCAGTACCAGTGCCACCAGGATCAGCAACAGGACCGGGAACAGGATCTTCTCCACCTGGCTGACCGGGCGCAACTGTTCCATCTTGATCTTGCGCTCGTTCTCATTGGTGAAAGCGCGAATGATCGGCGGCTGAATGATCGGCACCAGGGCCATGTAGGAATACGCGGCCACCGCAATGGCCCCAAGCAGCTCAGGTGCCAGTTTGGTGGTTACGTAGATGGAGGTAGGGCCATCTGCACCGCCAATGATGCCGATGGCGGCGGCGTCCTGAAGGCTGAAGTCGAGACCGACCCAGTTCAGTGCCAGCGCCCCCAGCAGGGCAGCAAAAATACCGAACTGTGCCGCCGCACCCAGCAACAGGGTACGCGGGTTGGCCAGCAACGGACCGAAGTCGGTCATGGCGCCCACGCCCATGAAGATCAGCAGCGGGAAGATGCCGGTGGTCAGCCCTACGGTGTAGATCAGGTAGAGAATCCCGTCACCGTAGTTGGCCTGCACCGCAAGGTGGTGCAACTGGTCGTGAACCAGCGGGCCCACCGCTTGTGAGGCTTTATAGAGCGCCTGACGGCCCACTTCCGGGTCCAGCCCCATCACCTGTGCCATATTGGCAATCAGGCCCTGGTCACCAAAGTGCAGCGCCTGACTGATGGCAGACTCCGCCAGGCCCGCCGCCGGAATGTTGGCCAGGATGCCGCCAAACCCAATCGGCAGCAGCAATAACGGCTCGAACTTCTTGTGTACCGCCAGCCACAACAGCCCCAGGCACACCAGCATCATGATCAGCTGGCCGCCGCTCATGTGGTACAGGCCGGTACTGGTCCAGAGGGTTTCCAGTTTATCCATTGGCCGGCTCCACACTCAGCAGGGGTTGCCCAACGGTAACGGCATCGCCTTCCTTCACCATGACCTCGGTGATGATGCCCGCCTCCGGGGTGGACACGTCGGTTTCCATCTTCATGGCTTCCAGCACCATGATCTTCTGGCCTTCGGTCACCCGGTCACCGGGCTTCACCAGCACCTTGAAGATGTTGCCGGCCAGCGGAGCCGGTACCGGTACGCTGTTGGCCGGATCGCCGGACGCCGCCACAGGCGCTTCCGCGCTGCTGCCACCCAGCGACTTGATGCCGGTGACATCGCCACCGTCGCTGACTTTGACGGTGTACTGCTTGCCATCCACGTCGACGGTATAGACGCCTTCGCTGTTGGCTGCCGCTGGCGCCTGACCATTGGGAACCGGCTCAAAGGCGGAGGCATCGCCACGTTTTTCCAGGAATCGCAGACCGATTTGCGGGAACAAGGCATAGGTCAGTACATCGTCATCACGGCGCTCACCGTCCGCCAGACGCAGCCCCTTGTCGCTCGCCAGCGAGGCGACTTCGTCACGCAGGCTGTCCATCTCGTTGTCGATCAGGTCACCGGGACGGCAGGTAACGGGCTCATCGCCTTCCAGGGCGCGGGCCTGCAGCTCACTGTTGAACGGCGCAGGGGCGGCACCGTATTCCCCGCGCAACACGCCGCGGGTTTCCTTGCTGAGCACTTTGTAGCGCTCGCCGGACAGCACATTCAATACCGCTTGGGTTCCTACGATCTGGGACGTCGGGGTCACCAGCGGGATATAGCCCAGATCCTTGCGGACGGCAGGAATTTCTTCCAGTACGTCATCAAAACGGTCTGCCGCGCCCTGCTCTTTCAACTGACTTTCCATGTTGGTGAGCATGCCGCCAGGCACCTGTGCGACCAGGATGCGCGCATCGACACCGCGCAGGCTGCCTTCGAATTTTGCGTACTTCTTGCGAACGTCCCGGAAGTAGCTGGCAATGTTGTTCAGTTTCTTCAGGTCCAGGCCGGTGTCACGGTCTGTACCTTCCAGCATGGCCACGACCGACTCGGTGGGGCTGTGGCCGTAGGTCATCGACATGGAAGAAATGGCGGTATCCACATTGTCGATCCCCGCTTCCGCGGCTTTCAACGCGGTAGCGGTGGACAGCCCCGTAGTGGCATGGCACTGCATGTGGACAGGAATGCTCAGGGTCGCCTTGAGACGCGTGACCAGCTCGAAGGCATCCGCAGGACGCAGCAGGCCAGCCATATCCTTGATCGCAACGGAGTGCGCTCCCATTTGCTCGATCACCTTGCCCTGCTCGACCCACATATCCATGGTGTGCACCGGGCTCACGGTGTAGGCGATGGTGCCCTGGGCGTGCTTGCCCTGCTTCACGACCGCAGCGATGGCACGCTCGATATTGCGCATGTCATTCATGGCGTCGAACACACGGAATACATCCACCCCGTTTTCGGCAGCGCGTTCAACAAAAGCGTCGACCACATCATCGGCATAGTGACGGTAGCCAAGCAGGTTCTGACCGCGCAACAGCATTTGCTGCGGGGTCTTGGGCATGGCGTTTTTCAGTTCACGAATACGCTCCCAGGGATCTTCCCCCAGATAACGAATACAGGCGTCAAAGGTGGCCCCGCCCCAGGACTCCAGGGACCAGAAACCGATTTCGTCCAGCGCTGCAGCAATGGGCAGCATGTCGTCCAGGCGCATGCGAGTGGCAAACAGGGACTGGTGGGCGTCGCGCAGCACCACATCGGTGATGCCAAGTGGCTTTCGATCACTCATGGGGGATTTCCGGATTATGACTGGGACTGCCGATGCTGACGCACGGCGCTTTCAATGGCTTTGATGACGGCTGCCGGCGGTACATCAGTGCGGGCAACTGCCCCAGACGGCGCGGCCGATTCAGGAGCGACAGGCGCTTGTCCAAAACGCTGCACCAGCGCCGACATCAAGGTGGTAACGCCCACCAGGATGATCAGGAAGACAAACACGACTCCCATGCCAACCAGCATGAGCTCCAGGCCCTGGTTCATCAATGAGTCCATGGAACACTCCTTCGACGGTTCCGTTGGCGATTAACCGGCGAAGCGACCAGACCCACAACGTGGATCTGGCCGGGGCCACCTTTTGAGTGTCCCTTAGCCAGCGCCGGTTTCCGCGCAATGTAGGCGCATTGTCGACAATCTGCAATGAGACGACTGGAGGGGGTGGGTGGTGGTTTTGATCAATCAGGCAAAAAAAAAATGTTTAACGGGTTCACCTGCACAAGCCAGCGACTCTGTGACAGGGCAAAAGCATTCGCGATAAAACAAAAGTCTTGGAGAGAAAAATGCCGGCAAGCTAAAACGAAAAAAGGCACCCGATTGGGTGCCTTCTTTCTTTGTATGGCGCGCTGGGGAGGAGTCGAACCCCCGACCTTCTGGTTCGTAGCCAGATGCTCTATCCAGCTGAGCTACCAGCGCTTTTCCATCTCGTTGCTGTATCGCCCCGAGAGGCTGCGCATTATTCCGAAAGCCCCTCGATGAGTCAAGCGCAGATCGCTCAAAAGTTCAGCAATCAGTCTTCTTCTGTTTCCATCTGCTTTTGCAGGTAGTTTTCGATGCCCACCAGATCGATCAGATTGAGTTGGGTTTCCAGCCAATCCACGTGCTCTTCCTCGGATTCCAGGATGCGCTTGAGCAGATCACGGCTGATGTAATCCTGGATGGATTCCATGTAGGCAATCCCTTCACGCAGATCAGGAATGGCCATTCTTTCCAGTTTCAGGTCGCACTGGAGCATTTCTTTGGTGTTCTCGCCAATCATCAGCTTGCCGAGATCCTGCAGGTTGGGGATACCTTCCAGAAACAGGATGCGTTCCACCAGCCAATCGGCGTGTTTCATCTCGTCGATGGACTCGTGGTATTCCTTTTCATACAGGGCCTGCAGGCCCCAGTCCTGGTACATCTTGGCGTGCAAAAAGTACTGGTTGATCGCTACCAGTTCATTGCCGAGTGCCCGGTTCAGGTACTCAATGGCCTTGGCGTCGCCTTTCATGGGGAATCTCCGTCCTGTGAACATGGGTTTGGGATAACCCGCATTGTTCAGCAATAAGGTGACAGAGACAAGTCAAACAAGAGAAAAGCGCTTGCAATACAAGCACTTATGGAAATGAGAACGATTTTTATGCCGGCTGCGGCCAATAGACCACAGCTTCATTGGAAGAGTGCGAGAAAGAGGACGTCTGGCTTGCGCTACGGGCCTCACGCAGTTCCTGACGGGCGTGCCGGGCACATTTTCCGCACTGACTTCCAACCCCAAGTTCCCGACGAAGATCACGCAGGCTGTCGCAGCCGTTTTCGACCGCTTCCCGTATTTGGTTGTCAGTGATGCCCTTACAGATACAAACGTACATATAACGCCATTCCTCAATCTCTGGGAACGATGCTAACTCTAACGCGAATCATTATCAACTACTTTTGTTGATGTTTCTCTTTGCCGCAATGACCCGGTCATATGTCTCCCCGCCCAATGCTGCTGTCCCTTCCGCTCTGCTGCATCGAGGGATCATGACAAGCTGACAAATAGGTCAGCCAGGGACCCCCCCCCTCTCAACTAACGTCCTCCCTTTGGTGCCCCGGACAATGACGCGCAGTGATGACGACTCGCATATCCTTCCCCACTGCGCACCACAGAAAGTGATTCCAGAAAAAAAGGACCGGATAACCATAAAAAAACCCGCCGAAGCGGGTTTTTTGACTGCCTTACGCCCCTGAGAGATCAGGAGGGCTTTTTCTTGGCAGGTGCACGCTTGGTTGCAGCCTTCTTGGCTGGCGCCTTGCGTGTTGCTGCTTTTTTCGGAGCCGCTTTCTTGGCTACGGCTTTTTTCTTGGCTGGCGCTTTTCGGGTTGCCGCTTTTTTGGCAGCCGCCTTACGCTTGGGCGCAGCTGATTTCTTGGCAGCACGCTTGGCCTTTGCGGCAGCACGCTTGGCAGCGGCCTTGGCTTTCTGCTCCGCTTTTTTCTGGTCAGCTTTGGCTTTTTTCGCCAGTTTGCGTTCGTGATCACGCAACTTCGCTTTCAGGTTGCGCTCAGCAGTACGCAGTTTTTTCACTTCACGGGCGACCACTTTCTTGGCTGCCTGAATTTCGGCACGGATAACCTTGGTTTCACCGCGCAGATCCTGAAGCTTGAGACGAAGGGTGTTCATCTTGCCACGGGCAGTATCGACTGCACGCTTCGCCGCAGCGGTTGGCTTCGCTTTTGCTTTATCACGCTTGGCTGCTGTATCCGCACGCAGCTTGGTGAGCTTACCGTTCTCGGTATCAAGCTTGGTACGGTGCTTACCCAGCTTGCCTTCAACCTGAGCTGCTTTCTTCTGGGCCTGGTCCACAGCCTTCTGCTGCAGTTTTACCTTGCCTTCAGCGTTGGTAACAGATTTCGGCAGTGCCGGAGCTTTCGGTGCTGCCGCCTTTTTTGCTGCTGGTTTACGGGCCGCAGTTTTTTTTGCGGCAGCCTTTTTTGCTCGAGCCATTTTCGATCTCCTAAGCTATAGCGTTGTCATCATTACTGCGACAAGGGAAAAATAGCATAAAAAAAAAACGGTTGGTACATTATTTGACCAATTCAAAATTTCTTTTTTCATTTGTGTCCGCATTCCCCCTTTTTGCAAAAAAAAATCGCTGATGACGCTGATTGTCCAATCCATGTTTTTTTGGGTTTTCTTTCCGTTTAGGAAATCACCACTATCCGACCAAACATTGCTTAATGGAAATAGCCGACACCTAAGATTCCCTTTCCTTGTGCAGAAAGAGCGTCTTTGTATTGATGCAGGCATATAAAAAGAAGGGGAAATCCTGACGGGGACAAAAACGTCAGTTACAGGAATCTCATCCCGACAATGGATTAATTAATAACAATGGCAGGAAGCAAAATGCGGGGCGCCGTTGAGCACAAGACCTACAACTCACTGCGCATCTTTTACAAGATTCTGCGCAGAGATGAACCTTCCGCTTGCCTTTTCTTTTATGGCTGTCGGCAACAGAGAAAAGAAAGACGGATAATCGCCACTAACTGAATTCAATTAACGTTGAACTATTTTGGGTAGAAAGGTGACATATTATTTGCGCATGAACAGTGCAAATGGGGCAGTCTTATCTGTCCGGCAAACGTGACCGTCGCCTCATGGAACCGCGCTGTCAGAGCATCACACTGACAAGAGGGCGACAAACTGACACGCTGAACCAAAGTCAAAACAGTGAATTGCCGCCCCCGGCAAATATCAAAGCCCAGTCTGTATGAGCAATGTTGGGTCTCATTACGCAATCGGGAAAACGGGAAAAGGCAGCCCACCGCAACAAAAAAGGGAAGCCGAAGCTTCCCTTTCTTTAATACGGAGTATGCAAGCTTAGGCTTTCAGACCACTGAGCACTCGATCCCGGATATCATCCACAGACCCCACGCCGGCCACACGCACATAAGCAGGAGCATTGGCCTCGCCCTTGGCGGCCAGGTCCTGATAGAAATCCACCAGAGGACGGGTCTGGGACTGGTAGACTTCCAGGCGCTTGCGAACCGTCTCTTCCTGATCGTCATCACGCTGCACCAGCTCTTCACCGGTTTCGTCATCCTTGCCTTCGACTTTCGGCGGATTGTACTTCACGTGGTAGACACGACCCGAGGCGGGGTGCACGCGGCGACCACTGAGCCGCTCGATGATTTCTTCATCATCCACGTCGATTTCAACAACGAAATCGATATCGACACCCTGCTCAACCAGCGCCTGGGCCTGGGGAATGGTGCGCGGGAAGCCGTCGAACAGGAAACCGTTGGCGCAGTCATCTTCTGCGATACGCTCCTTGACCAGACCCAGAATGATGTCGTCGGAAACCAGGCCGCCAGCGTCCATCACTTTCTTGGCTTCCAGGCCCAGCGGAGTCCCCGCTTTTACCGCAGCGCGCAGCATGTCACCGGTGGAAATCTGAGGAATATTGAACTGTTCCTTGATGAACTGCGCCTGGGTGCCCTTGCCCGCACCGGGGGCACCAAGCAGGATGACACGCATAGGATTCTCCAACTTTCTGTGATCAAAAGAGGCATCAGGGGGCCTCCGAAGGGGTGCAACTTTACCCTGAGGCCCCGTTCATCACAAGGGACAGCCGTTGCGACCTAGGTCGCAAGCGGTCAGTCAGCCGGATTACGGCGACCCCAATTGCAGGGCCGCCGGAGAGGTCTGGGGCATCGTCAATCGGACCGGGGCCGCACTGATGGCAGCCTGATCCACCGAGGCACCCGGTGCCGGCGTATAACGGGCTCCGATCACCAGCTCCGCGTCGCTGTCCGGATACGCCTGCAGCCAGTCCCCCTCCGTCAGCACCACCGAAGCGGGGAAACTTGGCACGACCTGGCGGTGGGCCGCCAAAGGCTGGCCTTGCGAACCCGCCTCACGAATATAGACAAACAGGGTGCCCCCAACAGGCAGGTCTCCCCCCTGAACCACGGATCGAATGGAGGCAAACACTCCCTGGCGCGCTTTCTGTGCACGGGCATTGTCCAGCCCCCTGCGGAGCAAATCGCCGGTTTCCCCCTCGCCATGGCGGCTCAATAATGATTCCCAGCCCTGCATGGAAAGGTCATAGCGCCCAGCCCGGTCGGCAGACATGGCCAGTAACATCCAGGCACCATCATGGGCCGGTTCACGGTCAAGCACCCAGCGAATGTCTTCCAGTGCCGGGTCAGTCAGCTTGCCGCCGGCCTGTTCGATACGGGAACGAGCCAACAGCAAATGCATGGAGGGGTCATCCGGTGCCAGTGCCACCGCTTTCAGCGCCGCTTCCTCGCTTTGCACCGGGGCACCGAGTTGGTCGTACAGTGAGCCCAGCGCGTACCATCCGATGGCGGAAGGATTGTGGGTGAGCTCGGACTGCAGCACCCGCACCAGCGCCCCGGCCGGCACATCTGCTGCCGCCTTGGTGGGGGGCTTGCCGGCAATGATGTCTTGAGCCACCGCTCGGTAATCCTGTTGATGCTGCAGCCAGGGGCCGGTGTGTTCGTTATAGCCAATCAGACCATAGCCTGCCGCGGCCAATACAACGACGATCAGGGGAATACCCAACGCCCCACTCACCGACCGCCCGGCCTTGCGGGCTTCCTGTCGCCACAGCCACCACAGCATGACCGCCAGTACCAGCAGCATGATCAACGCCACGACTATCCACATCATGAGGCGTCTCCTTCATCATCATTGGCTTTGGCACTGGCGCGGCGAAGCAACATAACGATCAGTAGGCCGCCCCCACCCAGCAGAATCAGCGGTACCAGCCATAGCACCGAAGTCTGTGCATTGACCGGCGGACGATAGCTGACAAAGTCGCCGTAGCGGGAGACAAAATAGTCGACGATTTCATCGTCACTTCGCCCTTCCAGAATCATGCTGTGCACCCGGGTACGCATATCCTGGGCAATGCCCGCGTCAGAATCGGAAATGCTCTGGTTCTGGCACTTGGGGCAACGCAGCTCTTCGGTCAGCACCCGAAAGCGTTGCTCCTGCTGTTCATTGTCGAACTGGTAAACATCAATGGCTGCCAGGGCCGCAACCGGCAGCAAGCTTGCCAGCAGAGCAGACAGGAAAAAACGCTTCATTGTGCACCTCCCTGACCACTTTGCTCAGCGGGCATCAAAGGCAAGAACTTCTCCTTCCATACCCGTTCATTCAGATCACCGGCATGACGCAGCACAATCTCGCCCTGCGGATTGATCAGGAATGTCTCCGGAGCGCCATAGACCCCCAGATCCAGACCCAGCTGGCCATCCGCATCGACAATCACATGGGTGAAGGGGTTGCCGAGATTGGCCAGGTACTGACGGGCCGCCGGTGTTTCATCCTTATAGTTCAAGCCGGCGATAGGCACTCCCTGCGCCGCCAGGGCCAACAGGAAGGGATGCTCGACATGACAGGTCGGGCACCAGGTCGCCCACACATTCAACAGCTGCCAACGCCCGGTCAGGGACGCTTCGGTAACGGTTTCTTCGGTCAACAATGACGACAAAGAGAATGCCGGAACCGGTTTGCCCACCAGTGCCGAAGGCAGCTCTTGCGGATCACGACCAAGGCCACTGGCCAGCAACACCGCAAGCAGGATGAAACCCAGCAGCGGCAGGAACACCCAGGGGGAATTAGGCTTCATTGGTCGCTCCTTTTTGTTCGCGCTCGGGCTGCTCACGCTCTGAAACGCGCTGGACACTGTCATCGGCAAACCGCTGACGGCGATAACGCTTGTCGGACAGCGCCAGCCCACCACCCAGAGCCATGATCAGGGCGCCCAACCAGATCCAGCGGATACCGGGTTTGAAGTAGATACGCACGGCCCACGCCTCTCCCCCTTTAAGCGGTTCGCCCATGGCCACATACAGGTCGCGCCAGAAACCGGCATCAATTGCCGCTTCAGTCATGATCTGCCGGCCAGCATGGTAGGTACGCTTCTCCGGGTGCAACAATACGATGGGTTGATCCTGCCAGTAGACCTGGAAGTGGCCACGCGTAGCATCGAAGTTCGGGCCGCGGTATTCGTCAAGGCTGTCGAACACGAAGCGGTAGTCCCCAAGTGTTGCCTCGTCACCGGGTGCCATGCGGATATCCCGCTCCACTTCGTGAAAACTCACCAGGGCGATCCCCGCTACCATGACGGCCAAACCGCAGTGAGCAATCACCATGCCCCAGTAACTGCGGCCAAGCTTTCGCAGCCCGGTGAAGAGCCCCTGTTGATAGGCCAACGCCCGACGCAACACATCATCCACATGGGCAAAGATCAGATAACACGCCAGCATGATGGCCACCACACCCTGCCAGGGGGACGGCTCCGGGATACGGGCGCCGAACCAGCCCGCCACAATGGCAGCCGGCACCAGCGGCAACAAACGCTTGACCAGTATGCCGCTGTCCTGGCGCTTCCAGTTGCTGAAAACCCCGGGAATCAGCAGCAGGATCAGCAGGAACGTCAGTGGCACGAAGAAGCCGTTGAAGTAAGGGCTGCGAATGGAAATCTTCAGATCCATCCATTCAAAAAACAACGGTGCGATGGTCCCCACCAACACGACGGACATGGCGGTCAGCAGCAGCAGGTTATTGCCCAACAGGAATGCCTCGCGGGACAACGGTTTGAAACCGGCATTGCTACGCAAGGCGGATGCACGTGCGGCGAACAGCGTCAGCCCCCCACCCGCAACCACCACAAGGAAACCCAGGATAAAGGCACCACGTTCCGGGTCATTGGCGAAGGCATGCACCGAGGTCAACACGCCAGAACGCACCAGGAACGTGCCCAGCAAACTCATGGAAAAAGTGATAATCGCCAACAACACCGTCCAGGCGCGGAACATGTTGCGCTTTTCACTGACCGCCAGCGAATGAATCAGGGCTGTCCCGGCCAGCCAGGGTAACAGGGAGGCATTTTCTACCGGATCCCAGAACCACCAGCCACCCCAACCCAGTTCGTAATAGGCCCACCAGGAACCCAGCGCGATGCCTACGGTCAGGAAACACCAGGCCACGGTTGTCCAGGGACGCGCCCATCGGGCCCAGGCCGGATCCAGGTTGCCGGCCAGCAAACCGGCAATGGCAAAGGCAAAGGCGACGGAAAACCCCACATACCCCATATAAAGCATGGGCGGGTGCACAATCAGCCCGGGGTCTTGCAGCAGCGGATTCAGGTCGGCGCCATCAAGGGGAAACCAGGGCAAGGTGCGATCGAACGGGTTGGATGTGAGCAGCATGAACAGCAGGAAACCCACCGCAATCATGCCCATCACGGACAACACCCGAGCCACCATCACCAGGGGCACACTGCGACTGAGCAACCCGACCATGGCGCCCCAACCCGCCAGCATCCAGCCCCACAACAGCAACGAGCCTTCGTGCCCCCCCCAGATGGCGGACAGCCGATAAGCTAACGGCAAGGCCGAATTGCTGTGGTTGGCAACATAGGAAACCGAGAAGTCATTGTTATAGAAGCAGTAGCCCAGCATGACCATGGCAATCGTCATGGCCAGCCACTGTAACCAGGCTAACGGGCGGGCGTACCACTGCCATGCGACGATATCGCGTTGCACGCCGATCAAGGGGAACACAGACAGACACAGGGCCGCTGCCAATGCCAACCAAAGGGAAAGATGACCGATTTCTGCCGCCACGAAAGCTCCTGAATCTGCAAAAAGGGGTTAATCGCCCAGCGAATACCTGTCCCTGCCGTGCTGCGCGCGCATAGCATCTGTGCATGGTAAGGCAATTGCAAGTCCGTCGCGGAGAGCTTGATACCCTCTTTTATTATCCCTCGAAGGTCCGACAACCGTCTTTTTTGTCCGTTCATCGGTCATTTTCGGTAACAACATCACTCCGACATATTTTGAGACGCTTGCTATTCGTATGCTTTCACCATGCTTTGCTAGTATCAGTCTCGCCCTGACTGCGTGTCACCCGGCTGACGAAAAAACGACATAAATCATCCATATACTCGGAATGCGCCGCCTTGGCCTTCATGGAGTAAGATTTTGAGCACAACACCAGAACAGAAGTCTTCTTACGCTCGCGAGGAACTGCTCGCCTGCGCCCACGGGGAGCTGTTTGGCCCCGGCAACGCACGGCTGCCCTTGCCGAACATGCTGATGATCGATCGCATTGCTCACATCAGCGACGAAGGCGGCAGCTATGGCAAAGGCCAAATCATTGCCGAACTGGATATCACCCCTGATCTCTGGTTTTTCGACTGCCACTTCGAGAGCGACCCGGTCATGCCGGGCTGTTTGGGTCTGGATGCTACCTGGCAACTGCTGGGCTTTTTCCTCGGCTGGAAAGGCAACCCTGGCCGCGGCCGGGCACTCGGTGTTGGCAACGTGAAATTTTCCGGGCAGATCCTGCCCACCGCCAAGAAAGTCACCTATCGACTGGATGTGAAGCGGGTGATCACCCGCAAACTGATTCTCGGCATCGCTGACGCCACGGTGTCGGTGGATGGCCGCGACATCTACAGCGCCGAAGACCTGCGGGTCGGCCTGTTCACTTCCACCGACGGATTCTAGGAGTTCCCCATGCGCCGCGTCGTAATTACTGGCATGGGCATCGTGTCCTGTCTGGGCAATGATGCCGACACCGTTACCCAATCCCTGAAGGAAGGCCGTTCCGGCATTCGCTTCAACGATACCTATAAGGAAATGGGTATGCGCAGCCAGATTGCTGGCGTGCCGGACATCAATCTGGATGATTTCATCGACCGCAAACCGCGTCGCTTCATGGGGGATTCTGCGGGCTACGCCTATGTTGCCATGCAACAAGCCATTGCCGATGCCGGGCTGTCCGAGGCTGAAGTCAGCAACGAGCGCACCGGCCTGATCGCCGGCTCTGGCGGCCACTCTTCCCTGAACCAGGTGGAAGCCGCCGATATCGCTCGCTCCCGTGGCGTCAAACGAGTGGGCCCTTATATGGTGCCGCGCGTCATGGCCTCCACCGTGTCCGCCTGTCTGGCCACACCGTTCAAGATTCAGGGCGTCAATTACTCCATCACCTCTGCTTGCGCCACCAGCGCCCACTGTATTGGTAACGCGGTAGAGCAAATCCAGCTGGGCAAACAGGATCGCGTGTTTGCCGGTGGGGGTGAAGAAGAGCACTGGGCACTGAGCTGTCTGTTCGATGCCATGGGCGCCCTGTCCAGCAAGTACAACGACACGCCGGAAACAGCCTCCCGTGCCTACGACGCGACCCGTGACGGCTTCGTCATCGCCGGTGGCGGCGGGATGCTGGTGCTGGAAGCCCTGGAGGTCGCCCAGGCCCGCGGCGCCAAAATCTACGCAGAAGTGGTGGGCTACGGTGCCACCAGTGATGGCCATGACATGGTTGCCCCCAATGGCGAAGGGGCCGCGCGCTGCATGCGCCAGGCCATGGCCCAGTTTGAGGGTCAGGTGGACTACATCAACGCCCACGGTACCAGCACCCCGGTGGGTGACGTGGCGGAGCTGAAAGCCATCCGCGAAGTGTTTGGTGACAATGCACCGGCCATCGGCTCCACCAAGAGCCTGTCTGGCCACAGCCTTGGGGCAGCCGGCGTCCACGAAGCTATTTACTGCCTGCTGATGATGCAGAACAACTTCACCGCCCTGAGCGCCAACATTGAAACCCTGGACGAAAAGGCAGAAGGCTTGCCAATTCTGACCACCGGCAAGGACACCGGCCCCAGTGTTGTGATGAGCAACAGCTTCGGCTTCGGTGGCACCAATGCCAGCCTGCTGATGAAGAAGTGGGACTGAAGAGCAGTTAACAGCTAATAGTGAACAGTTAACCGCGAAACAGAAAAACCGGCGAAAGCCGGTTTTTCTGTTTTGAACGTAGTGCGTGTTGCTAGAACTTGTGAATCAGCCCGACAGAAAAGGCCATGCCGGATTCGTCCACATCAGTGGTGGAGCCCACCGGGTCGAAGTCGGTATCCGAGGCGGAAACCAGCGCATAGGTGGTGGTCTGATCGCCGAGCGTGTAGTCCGCGCCCACCGTCAGCATCTTGATATCCAGATCCAGATCACTGCTGTCCAGCATGCCAATTTGCCCCTTCAGGACAATACGCTCGCTGAGCCCAAAACGGCCGCTGAGCAGATAGGACATCAGATCCCCTTCATCGCCACCGTAGGGGTCAAATTCACTGCGCTCAACAATCGCACCGAACTGCGCGCTGTCACCCAGACTGAGCCCGAACGAGCCGCGCAGGGTATCAAGATCCCCACCGATGAGCGGGCCAAACGGAGCAAAATCAATACTGGTATAACTGCTCTCATAGGCCAGTGCAGCATAGATCGCCTCCGCTTCAAGCGTTGCGGAAAGCCCCCAGGTATCCGTCAGGCCATCCTGGGTTCGTGCATTGGCACCGGTACCCACCACCTCCTCTTCACCGGGGGCGACCTGCGCGCGGACGGTGACACCGCCGAAATCCGGGCTTTGCCAGTTTACCGTGTTGCTGTTGCGGCGCTGGCCGAGGAACACCACATCCATATCCGCGACGGTGTCGTTGAATTGGTCAATGCTGCCTTCGGCCAGTTTAACGACGCTGTCGTAACGGCCGGCGAAGACCTTACCGGCTGCGCTGTTCAGGCCAAGAAAGCTGTTACGGGTGCCAAAGGTATCGCTGCTGTCACCGTCGGCGTCATAGCTGACTTCCATTTGATAGATCACGCTCAGGCGATCATTAATCAGCGGCTCTTCTCCCTTGATGCCCAGGCGGGAATTGTTGCTGGAGACAAACCAGGCGTCAGACAGATCCTCTTCTGAAAACACCAACCCCTGTGGGTAATCACGGGTTTTGTCCAGGCTCAGGTTCAATTTGCCGTAAAAGGCAGGGGCCGCAAGGGCCGACACCGGCAAGGCTGCTGCAATGGCTGCGGCCATCAATGTTTTTTTCATTTCCCTTCTCCCTGTTTGGAAATTGTGCAACACGCGCCTCAATATATGACGCTTTAGTGACAACCAACAACGGGAAAAAGGGAGTATTCTGGCCAGAGCGCGGACGTTATCCGTTTTACTTCCAACTGACGACGCCACCAACAAAAATCGCCATCTCGGATGTGAGGAAAGATTGACTCCCAACTTGCCGTAGGAGCGTCGCTCGCGGCGCGATTCCAGACCAGGATCAAAAGCCTTTTCACCACAGAGGGCACAGGAGGCACTCAGGAAAGACGGTTTTTCTCTGTGGACCCTGTGTTAAATCAGTCTTTAACGACGTGGGCTATCGCGCCGCGAGCGACGCTCCTACGGCAAACCGGGAGGTGTCAGTCGGGCTTTTCCCTCAAATCCGCGAAGAACCAAAAAAAAGCCCCCGGAGGCCGGGGGCGGAAAATACCGTCATAGCTGTTTTGCTCACCGCGTGATGAGCTCTCCCGAGCCTGATGACGATAGGCACACAAGGTCGATTGCTATCACAATCAGAACCAGCGGCTGTCCATGTCCATGAAGGTGCTATCGGCATCAACCAGTCGTTGAGCGTCCAACTCCACACGGGGTAACTCCCACCGGAAGAAATAAGTGGCTGCCATCAGCTTTCCGTTGGCAAAGTCTTCATCTTCCGGGCGATCCAGTTTCACCGCAGCGTTGGCCTGACGTAGCCACATCCAGGCCGCGACGGTGTGTCCCACCAGCTGTAGATAGGCGTTACCGTTCGACAGGGCGACCCGCGGCCCTTTGTCGGCCATCAGTTTGCCGCTGGCTTCCGTCGCCGCCTGAATCTTCGGCAACATCGCTTGCAAGGCTGTCGCAAATGGCTTGCAGCGAACATCTGAAGTGGCCTCGACATCGGCCATGATTTTACCTGCGAGCAGCTGCATGCCTTTGCCATTGGCCTGCCATACCTTGCGACCAAGCAAATCGAGGCCATGAACGCCGGTGGTCCCCTCATGAATAGGGTTGAGACGGTTATCTCGCCATACCTGTTCGACCGGATATTCACGGGTATAACCGGCACCACCAAACACCTGAATCGCCATATCGTTGGCTTTCAGTCCATATTCAGACGGCCAGGTTTTCAGCACGGGCGTCAGCAAATCCAGCAGCAATTCCGCATCGCGGGAGCTCTGCGCTTCGCCGCTTTCAATTTCATCCACCAGCCGATAACCGTAGAAGCTCATGGCCAGCGCCGCCTCGGCATAAGCCTTCTGCGTCAACAGCAACCGGCGCACATCCGCGTGTTCAATGATCGGCACCATGGGCTTGCTGAAATCGGCTGCATCCGGGTGCCGGCCTTGTAAGCGGTCACGCGCATAATCCAGGGCATAGCGGTAACCCCGGTAGCCCAGCAATGCGGCACCAAAACCGACCCCAACCCGCGCTTCATTCATCATCTGGAACATGTAACGCAGGCCTTGATGGGCCTCGCCTACCAGATAGCCATGACAGTCGTCGTTATCACCAAAGGTCAGTGCGGTGCTGGTGGTGCCACGGTAACCCAGTTTGTGGATCAGTCCGGCAAGAATGACATCATTGCGCGGCCCCGGGTTGCCCTGCTCATCCAGCCGATACTTCGGCACCACGAACAGAGAAATACCCTTGACCCCTTCCGGGCCACCGGGAATTTTGGCCAGCACCAGGTGCACGATATTGTCTGCCAGCTCGTTTTCACCGCCGGAGATAAAAATCTTGTTGCCCTTCAAACGATAGCTGCCGTCGTCCTGCGGTACCGCGCGGGTACGAATATCGGCCAGCGACGAACCGGCGTGCGGTTCTGTCAGCGCCATGGTGCCGGTGAAACGGCCCTGCATCATGGGTTCGAGGTAGCGCGCCTTGAGCTCATCACTGGCAAAGTTACGAATCACATTGGCCGCCGCCGCGGTCAGAAACGCATAGGCCGTCGAGCTGGGGTTAACGCAGGTAAACATGCCCTTGCAGGCCGCAGCCGCAATATCAGGCAATTGCATGCCGCCTTCTTCAAAGCTGGCACGGGAAGAGAGAAAGCCCGCATCGATGTAGGCATCAAACGCCGCTTTCACTTCCGGGCGCATGACCACCTTGCCATCCACAAACTGCGGCTCTTCCTTGTCGGCAAGGCTGTTGTGATCGGCAAACTTTTCCCGCGCGAGTTTTTCTGCCGTATCCAGTGCCGCCTCGATAGTGTCACGGCTATGTTCGGCAAAACGCTCCCGTTCGAAAAGGGTGTCGGTATCCAGCACCTCGAACAACTGAAAGCGCAGATCGCGACGGTCCAGAATCACATCACTCACAACATCTCTCCCGTTTTTTCGACACAGCTTGCCATCCTGCCCTGCTCTCTGGCATTGTCGCCTATGACTAATTCATGGTGGAACACGACAGAATGTATCAAGTCGCCGTTTTGGCCTTCGATGGCGTTTTTGCCTCTGCACTCACCGGAGTGGTGGATCTCTTTACCCTTACCGGGGTGACCTGGAACCGTATCCATGGACAGCCTCTGGACCAGCAATTCCAGGTGCGAATCGTCTCCAAGGATGGTAATCCCGTGCGCTGTACGCCCTCCATCCGCATGGCCGTTGACGCCTCTATTGATCAAATCGACAAAGTGGATCTGGTGGTAATTCCGACCATTGGTGCCCCAATTGAACAGGTGCTGGAGCAACAGCGGGACGTTCTGCCATGGCTCAGGCGTATTCATTCAGCGGGGGCAGACCTGGCCAGCAATTGCACAGGTGCTTTTCTTCTGGCCGAAGCGGGCCTGCTGGATAACTGCACAGCCACCACCCATTGGGGGTTCAGTCAGCAATTCCGGCAACGCTATCCGCAAGTCAAACTCAATGAGCGCGAACTGATCACCCGCGAGGGAAATATTTTCTGTGCTGGTGGGGGGACCGCCTGGCGAGATCTGACCATTCTGCTGGTAGAACGCTATTGTGGGCCGGATCTGGCCAGGGAACTGTCCAGAGCCTTCGTGATTGATGTGCGTAACGACCTGCAGAGTGTGTATGCCGGGCTTCCCGCTCATTCCTATCATCAGGACGAGCAAGTGCAGACCGTGCAGGCCTGGATTCATGAACACTTCCGGGATCCCACCTCACTCGGTGAATTGGCAGAGAAGGTGCACCTGAGCCCCAGACAATTGCAGCGCCGCTTCACCAACACCCTGGGGGAGCCCCCATTACAATACTTGCAGCGAGTACGCATTGAAGCCGCAAGAAAAATGCTCGAGCGCGGCACCAATAATCTAACCCAGCTGGCTGAGTTGGTGGGCTATCAAGACGTCAGCAGTTTTTCCAGATTGTTCAAACGTCACACAGGGTTGTCACCCAGCCACTATCGACAACGTTTTGCCCGCACTGGCAGCCTGACAGATTAGGGAAATTCTGAAAGTCATTCGTCTGTCAGTTATTGAGCTTGGTGGAAGATAGATGGACACTCATCCTATTGGATCATTGACGTGGCATTGACGTCTGACGCCGCACCATTGGAAGGTGATAAAGGAGAGCATAATGGAAAACTTGTCTATCTTGCTGGTGGAAGACCATCGCCAACTTGCGCAGACCGTACTTGAGTTCCTGGAGCAGCAGGGTGCAACGGTCGACTATGCAGGCGACACTCGTCTTGCCCGGGAGCTGGTACAGCAACACCATTATGATCTCATGTTGCTTGATGTCATGCTCCCAGGCGAAAGTGGCTTCCAGTTTTGCGAGGCTCTTCGTAAAGAGCTGTCGCAAGACCTCCCCGTTATTTTTATGACTGCCAGAGACCACCTTGACGATAAACTCGAAGGTTTCAACAAAGGCGGCGACGACTACATTGTAAAACCTTTTGCACTTCCTGAATTGGCAGCCAGGGTCACAGCTCAGATCCGCCGCCAGCGTAAGGAAGTCACCGCGAACACCCTGCAGGTGGAAGATCTACAGTTAGACCCGGCAAGACAGGAAGCCCGCCGGGATGGCAAACTGCTGAAATTATCTCCCACCGCGTTCCGGATACTGCGCATCCTGATGCGCGAATCCCCACGGGTTGTCAGCCGGGAGCAACTTGAGCGAGAGCTGTGGGGCGACCTGGTTCCGGATTCTGACGCGCTGAGAAGCCATTTGTATAATCTGCGAAAAGCGATGGACAAACCTTTCTCCCAGCCTCTGCTCAACACCTTACCGGGGGTGGGTTTCAGCATCCACGGAGCTGCCGAGCAACACCACTGATCGATCTTGCCCTTGATTCAGCGCCCTGTGGACACTCACAATAGGCGGAAAAACTTTCCGCCTTAATCTTGTGAACGACTCAACACTCTTACCTCACTACAATTCATTTGAGAAGCTGCTGGACGCCCATTTGGCGCAACTCCAGCAACGCTTCGGCATGTCCATGTGGATGATCACCCGCCTTCGGGGTGACGATTTGCTCATCTTGCGTGTGCAGGACAAGGCCTATGGGATGTGCCAGGGACATAGGCTGGAATGGCAAACCAGCTACTGTGTACAGATGGTAGAACTGGGAAATGCAAGAATTGTTGCCGATACCGCCATTAATCAGGCGTATCACACGGCTCCAATCAACGCCACGCTGGACATTGGCGCCTATATTGGTTTCCCACTACGGGATACCCAGGGTAATTTGTTCGGCACCCTGTGTGCGCTGGACCCCCACGCCCAACCCGAGTCACTTCTCGATGCATTGCCCGCACTTGAGCATGAAGCCGCATTGATCAGCCACTTGCTCAACACAGCCGTACGCGATGCCAGGCAACAACGACTGACGACCTTTATCGAACACCCAGATCGCTGCGACATTACCGGATTGCCGGGCCCAAAAGGCTGGGAGGACATCCTTAAACAGGAGATCGGTAACGCCAGAGATCTTGGTATGGAGTCTTCTGTCCTCCACCTGCACGGGCCGGAAGAGGCTGACAGCGAGATTATCGCCGATTCACTGGCGGCACTGCTTCGCGAGCACGACAGTGTCGCCCATTTAGGCAACAATCGTTTTGCGGTTCTGTTGGCTGATACTGATCAAGCGAACGCCCAGCGAGCTGCAGATCGTATTCGTGATGCATTAAATGCAAAACAATTACTGGTACGCCTGCAGTACACCTCCCTCTTCAGCTGAGGGGCGAATTCAATTGAACGCCACACGCACCTGTGTGCCCTTGCCCGGTGCACTCGCGACCATGATTTTCCAGTCATAACGCTCACAAAGACGCTGAACAATTGCCAAACCCAGACCGTGACCGCCTTCGGCACTGTTTCCACGCTCAAACGGTTTAAGCATACGCTCAAGATCCTGTTGATCCATGCCCACACCGGAGTCCACTACCTGCACTGCGCCCTCAAGAACAATAATGTCTACCGCACCAGAGCCACTGTAATTAATGGCATTACGCACCAGATTGGTTAACACAATCGCCAAGGCTGGCTCTGGGCAATCGACTGATGTCAGGGACTTTTGTCTCACTTGCAGCCGTATCTGCTTCCGTTCCGCCAGAGGAGACAAGCGCTCCATCAAATTGACCGCCATATCGTTGACAATGACCGGCTCAGCGGTCTGATCAACGTGCTCTGTACGCGCCAGCATCAAAAGGGTTTCGAGCGTAGCCTCCATGTCTTCAACGGTGTCCGACATGCGGCTGATCACCGGACGCTCCCCCACCTGGCTCTGAAGCAATTCAAGGTTAGCGCGGAATACGGCAAGAGGGGTGCGAAGCTCGTGGCTGGCATCGCGTGTAAATTGCCGCTCACGTTCGACAAAGGTCACCAGACGGTCGGCATAAGCCTCCAGCGCAGAAACCAGCACCGCAACCTCGCTGTCATTGTCTGCCTGGATATCGGCAAGATCCAGTCTTGCTCCACTCGGGGTATCGACAGGAGTATGGCGAAGACGTTCTGCCAACTGCACCAGGGGTGACAGCAGGTCCCGGGACTTCTTCCAACCGAGGAAAGAGGTGATATAAATCACCAGTAACACACCGGTTAGCGGCAGGATACCGAACAAAAACGCAAGCACCGATACCCGCTGCTCGTCAAAAACCAGGTAGAGCCGTGCCTCCCCTCGGCTTTCGATATAAACGATAGGCTTTTCCCCTGCCAGGTCCACACGCTGATAGCCGTCTGGCAAGACTGAGAGAATATCCGGGACAGAATCGTTAACCGAGCGACTGGTCAGCAAACCTAACAAATGACGGGTATTGGGCCGTGGCTGCTCGGGGTTTTGTTCCAATAACCCCCAGTAATGATCCGCCTCCTTGATCAGTGCCTGCTTGACCAGCACATGCTCAATAATATTGGCGGTGGCCCAAACACCCATCACCGTCGCCAAACTGATCAGCAGCAGCTGAACCAGATACACACGGGTAAGGCGATGCTGTACACCTGAACGCTTCATGCAGATTTCACTGCCAAATCCGGATAACTGTTATTGCGGCCTCGAAAACCGGTAGTGGGCCACAAACCATTCTTCGCCACTACGATAGTTAAAGAGTTCTGCGCATGCCATGAAAAACATTCTCCAGCGCTGCAACCATACTTTACCTTCCCCCGGGCCGTAGCATTCGTCCAGCAGGGCAACAAGGTTATCTTGTCGCTGATCGGCCTGGGTTAACCATCCTTCGAGGGTCTTGGCGTAATGCTGGCCATTAACACGCCACCGGTCTTCCAGCGCCAGATCGCCTGCGCATTCAGGCAGCCAATCCCAGCCCGGCATCATTCCCCCGGTGAAAAAATACCTGCTCATCCAGTCTTGCTCACCCCGGTCTTCAAACAGATACGTGAGTTCCCGGTGACAAAAAACATGCACAAAGAGTTTGCCGCCAGGGCGTAGCCAGCCCTGAATTCGAGAAAACAAGGTCGCATGGTTGCGCATATGCTCGAACATCTCGACCGAAACCACACGATCGAACTCTCTTTCCGGTGAAAACGTAGCCACATCCGCAGTGATTACGTTGAGGTTTGCCAGCCCCCTTTCCTCAGCTCGCGCCAGGATAAAGGCCCGTTGCGAAGCAGAGTTGGAAACCGCAGTGATATTGCTTTCAGGGTAATGCTCTGCCATCCACAATGTCAGAGAGCCCCAGCCGCAGCCCAGTTCCAGAATCTGCTGGCCCGACCCAAGCTGTGCTCGCTCGCAGGTAAGAGCGAGCATCGCTGCTTCCGCATCGGCAAGGTCGGTACAATCCTCTGGCCAGAAGCCACTGGAATATTTTAGATGTGGGCCCAGTACTTGCTGATAAAACCGGGCATCCACTTCATAATGCTGCTCATTTGCAGCATCTTGTTCCACCGCCACTGGCGCCGCTCTGAGGACACGTGTGTTGCCCTCCTGCTGACGCTGCTCCTGCTGCAAACGCCGAGCGAGCAACCGGCGAATGCCATAACGGACCAACCCGTCCGGAAGCCAGCCGGACTCTGCCATTTGTATCATCATGATCTTGGTCTCCAGGGAAAAAAGGCACTGGTGGTGCGTTGATATTTGCGGTAGTCATCGCCACGAGACTTGAGGGCCTGCTTTTCGGTGTACGGAATCCCTGTGACAAACCACAGGAACGCCAGCATGGCGATCGGCAATAGCCAGAGAAAGCCGAAAAGGGCTGCTCCCGTTGCGACCAACGGATAACTACACCAATGCAGCCATTCGAAGAAATAGTTGGGGTGGCGAGAATAACGCCACAGCCCTTCACGGCAGGTTTTCCCCCGGCTATCCGAACGAGCCTTGAAACGCTTCAATTGCGCATCGGCCACAGACTCCCCGAATATCGCTCCCATTCCTATCAACAGCCCTGTTATCACCAGCAACGGCTCGGCGTTCTGCTGGTCACCGATAACGCTGAACGGGAGCGAAAACACCCAGGCAAGTAGCCCTTGGCCAAGGTAAAACAAAAAAAATACCGGCTGGGTGCGACTCCCGAGAGCCTGGCGCATTGCCGCGTAACGGCCATCCTCTTCAGGGTCATTGCGAACACGTTGAAAAATATGGCTGCCAAGGCGCAAAGCCCATGTCAGCAATAGCACACCTGCCACGGCTCGGGGCAGTGGAGAGCCATCACCGACGAGCAAGTAAAGCATGCCAGTGAGCCCGGTACCCCAGGACCAAAAAACATCAACCCAGCCGGCATTCCCGGACCTTAACTGCTGCGCCCACAACAAGACCGCAACGGCAAGCAAAACCACCAGCATCACAGCTTCAACGCCCATGAATACCTCCTTTGGATTGTTGACGTACGCGGATTGCCTGAGCGCTCAACACCCGGTCTGACAAAACCACCATAACAGGGACAAGCGCCGCCCAAACAATCCCGTACACAATCAACAGGGTGCTCAGCCCTCGAGGCGCCTGGGCAGCACCGATATTAATTCCGGCCATCATCGAAAAAGCACCACCAGCGCCGCCGACCAAGGCCGCCAACCACAACTTGCCCCGCAACCATCTCAATGAGTAATACAGGGTCACAGCAAATCCCGCCCACAAGGCCCATATCCCACCCGGGGCGGCCGCACTGTGCGGCCAGTGCCGGTAGTCCAAAACATGACTCAACAGCAACATGGGCTCAAGCATCAGGCAAACAAGCCAGCCCACAAGCATCATGGCCAAATCCCGGGTAAGCACCTGCCTGTCGGGACGGCCAGCTGCCCATTGCAATAACAGCATCAGCGCAAGAAAGGGCCAGCCGAGGTACCACACCCCTTTGGCTCCACCCCAGACCACAGCAGCCCAAAGTAATTGGAAACCAATGAAGTTGGCGATGTTGGCACGCGCGGCAATTGACATCAGCTAAGCATCCCACTGACCTCGTCAAGACACTGTGAACCACTCTTCACGGCTATCTCACTGGTCTGAGGCGATCCTAGGGGTATGAAAGCATTAATTGTCACTCTTATCGCCGCAAGTGCGGCACTGGCTGGCTGCCATGGCAGCCCCAAAGGGCCCTACGGCTACACAGAGAGCTACCGGACAGTTGAAAAGTCCGTACCGGGCGTTGCGGGCTGCCACAACGACTCTGTTGACCGGTTTTTGCTGCTGTTTTCCCCTCTCGATGCGAAATACATCGATCAAAACATTGATTCAGTTTACGCGGACCCTCTGTATTTCAACGACACCCTGGTAACACTGAAAGGCCGCGATGCACTCCGCGAGCATTTGATCAAGACAGCCGAAAGGCTCGACCAGATGTCTCTTGAAGTACTGCAGCTCATCTGCAGCGAAAACAGCAGCGATGTGTTTGTTCTGTGGCAAATGGATGCTCAATTCACCCTTTTTAACAAGCCGAGACTGTCCAGCACCATTGGCATCAGTCAGCTTCGCGTTGATGAGAACGGACTGATTCAGTTCCATCAGGACTTCTGGGACAGCAGCCAGGGATTGGATCAACACCTTCCACTTTTAGGACCTGCGACACGATGGCTAAGACACCATTCCCCCGACGATTGAAAGGCGCCCCCCCCCTGGCACTCATCCTCGGGTTGATGTCACAGGCTAGCGCTCAAACTGCATGGCAAGAATGTTCCCGTGCCGACGTGAAAGCCCTCAAGGTATTCACCGTTGGAGAGGCATCCCTGTCACGAATGAATTGCGATGACACAGACCCGCTTAGCCCTCCTCTGAAGCTTGAATTTGCCTATTTTCGAGAGGTCCCGGGAGACGCATTCGCCAAAGCGGCCTTGCATTTTCTCGAGAAAAATCTGCCCCAAAACCGGTTCGATACCCTCAAACCCCGTTTTGCCTCCTTCAATAGCCACTACCAAAACGTCGATGATGGGGATACCTATACCCTTGTCTGGATGGAGCAGGACTTTGAGTTACGACTCAACAACACCCCTCTAGCGAAAGAGCAGGGAGCGGATTTTGCCCGTGACTACCTGAAAATCTGGTTCGGACAGGCCCCCTATTCCAAAGCGATGAAAGCGGAATTGCTGGGAGAACCCTAACCCCTATTGCGCCATGTGCAGGCAACCCGGATACTGGCTCAAAAAAGCGTATCATTTGAGGGGATTGCGCAATCATGGCAAAGCTGTTCCAGGTAGTCGTGGGTTCATCTCGGCTGTCTACTCGTACTGATCGTCTCGCTGCCCTCAAGGGCACGGCTGCCATGACCTTGGTTTCCATTGTTGTCTCCCTGATGCTCACCAGCATTGCCATCATGCTGGTAGGTGAACGCGACTGGTTGTCCGGTATGGTGCTGGCCACAGCCCTGCCACTGCTACTGCTTGCCCCACCTCTCTACCTCTTCAGCACCCGCTTGATCGCATTGGACAGACAGAACCGGCAACTGCAACAACAGGCCAGAGAAGATCACCTGACCGGTCTTTTCAATCGCCCACATCTGCTTGGCATGCTGGAAAGGGAGCTTGCTCTGAGTCACCGCCATAACTACACGGTGTCGGTACTATTAATCGAGATCAGTGACTTCTCCAATCTGCTGGATGAGCATGGCCGGCGAACCGGAGAACTTTCCCTTCAGCGTTTTGCCAACGCCATTCGTGAAAAAATCCGGGAAAGCGACCTTTTCGGGCGTTTTGACGGAGCCCAGTTCCTGCTAGTGCTGCCTCATACCAGCTTTGAAGACGCTGCCCGCATGGGCGAAGGGTTGCGTGCCCTGACCGCAAATCTGCAAGTGCCCTCCGGAGCGGCCGAGGCAACCGCTCAAATGGTCAAACTCAACGCCAAGATCGGCACGGCCAGCACAGAAAACAGTGGCCGTAATCTCAACACATTATTAAACGAAGCCGACTATGCGCTGTACCAGAACCGAAATGAGGGCCGGGACAAAGGCGCGCCCCCCCCGTCAGCGACCTAGCCCCCAATACTTTTTACTTACTTTAAAATCGCACTTTCTAACCAAATTTATCCCTAACCTGCTTTATCCGGTTACTTTATTGCCATCTTTGTAAATTTTTTTATTAATCTTTCCTTGCAGGATTTACTTAAGCGTTTGACTGGCAAAGACTTATCAGGTGTTTGCACTGCCAATTGCATAATCAAGGAAGGAGCTTATGAGCGCTAAACGTTTTCTGGCCGCCAGTATTGCTTGCGCATCTGTTGCCGCCGCCCCCGTGGTAATCGCTGAGGACATGCCCGAGCGTTACTTCTACTTCGGTGGCCACATCAGTGAAAACTGGGTGGACATCGGTGACCACTACGACTCCAACACCTCAGAGAGCGAAGTGACCTTGCCCGGGGCTCAACTGGGCTACCGCTTCAATCGTGACTGGTCTTTCCAGGGTTGGTGGGAGCGCAATAACTCCAACACCGAAGTCTTTGGCGATACCGATATCAACATCGCCCACGGTGCCTTCCGTAAACACTTTTACGGCAGCTCCGCTTTTGAACCCTACGTTGGTATTGGTGCAGGTGAGTTCCGCAGCGAACCCACCAGCAGCAGCTCTGACGATTATTCCGAGACCATCGGTACCCTCGAAGCGGGCTTCCAGACCCTGCTCCATCCCAACTTCCTGCTTGATGTCGGTGCGCGCCCTTACTATGCATTCGACAGCGAACGTTGGGACGCAGAAATCTATGCCGGCCTGAACTTCCTGATCGGTGCCAGCCGCGCCGAGAAAGAAGAGCCCGCACCGGTTGAAAATGTTGTTACTGACAGTGACGGTGATGGTGTGCCCGATGATCGTGATCAGTGTGCCAGCACACCTGCCGGCGCTCAGGTCGATGCTACCGGTTGCGAACTGGACGATGACGGTGACGGCGTCGTAAACAGCATGGACCAGTGCCCTGATACCCCAGCCGGTGCTCTGGTTGACGAAAAAGGTTGTCAGCAGTACCTGGATAAGGACGTCAAGAAAACACTGTATGTCGAGTTCGGTCTGGACAAGGCTGAAGTGCGCCAGACTTCCTACTCCGACCTGGAATTGCTGGCTGATGAAATGACCCAGTATCCTTCTGCCCAGCTGGTTCTGGAAGGCCATACGGACAGCACTGGTGCGGCGAGCTACAACAAAAAGCTCTCCAAGCAGCGCGCGGATGCAGTGAAGAAAGTGCTCGTAGAAAGCTACAGCATTGATGAATCCCGTATCTCCACTGTTGGCTACGGCGAAGAGAAACCCATCGCCGACAACAACACCAGCGAAGGTCGTGCCCAGAACCGTCGGGTTGAGACCATCCTGAAGGCCACTACCCAGGAAGCCCAGTTCCAGTAAGGCATCCTTCGGGTACTAAAAAGGGTCGGCTATGCCGACCCTTTTTTATTGGACCCGTCCGGAATAACGTTGACGCATTCCCGTCCTGACTTGGCAAACCTTTATCAGGAAGCAACCGCTCCTGCAGGGCTGACGTTGCAATTGAGCACGCTAGCCTGCGTTTTTCTTTCCTCGCCGCTGGGCAAAAAACTGCTTCAACATAACCGCGCTTTCTTCCTTCAACAGCCCTCCCTCCACAACCATCCTGTGGTTATAGAATTCCACTGTTGGCAAATGCAGCTGGCTTTCACAAACGCCTGCACGTGGTTCACTGGCCGCGTAGACAAGCCGTGCGACACGGGCGTGGACCATGGCACCGAAGCACATGGTGCAGGGCTCCAGCGTGACATAAAGGGTGCTTCCCGGCAGGCGGTAGTTTTGTTCAGCGGTCGCTGCCGCCCGCAGGGCCATGATTTCTGCATGCGCGGTCGGGTCATGGCCTGCGATAGGTTGATTGTACCCTTCACCCAACACGATGCCTTCACGCACTAGCACCGCCCCGACCGGTACTTCCCCCGCTGCGGCAGCCTGCCCTGCCAGCACCAACGCCCTTTCCATCCAGCGGTTATCGTCCACCTGACTCTCTCCTGCCTACGCTCATGAGTAGCACCTGCGGTTCAATTCGTTACAATCAGCCCAACACTGTATGCCCTGACAAGAGAATCCTATGACCACCATCGGCACGCCTAACACCGACACTGCCACCCGCATCATGCTACTGGGCTCCGGCGAACTGGGTCGCGAAGTGGCCATTGAGCTGATCCGCTATGGCTGTGAAGTGATCGCCGTGGATCGCTACGCCAATGCCCCTGCCATGCAGGTAGCTCACCGCAGCCATGTTATCAATATGCTTGACGGCCAAGCCCTGCGCCAACTGGTTGAGCAGGAAAAACCGGCCCTGATCGTACCTGAGATCGAAGCCATTGCCACCGATGAACTGGTCAAGCTGGAGCAGGAAGGCGTCACGGTTGTACCCACTGCCCAGGCAGCGCAACTGACCATGAACCGTGAGGGGATCCGCCGTCTGGCAGCAGAGGAACTGGGCCTGCCCACCTCCCCCTATCATTTTGCCGACACCCTGGAAGACTACCGCAAGGCGGTTGAGGATATCGGGCTTCCGTGTGTGGTCAAGCCTGTAATGAGCTCCTCTGGCAAAGGCCAGAGCACCGTGAAAAGGGAGTCCGATATTCAGGCCGCATGGGACTATGCCCAGTCGGGAGGCCGCGCAGGCGAAGGGCGGGTGATCGTTGAAGGCTTTGTGGACTTCGATTACGAAATCACGCTACTGACGGTTCGCCATCGTGATGGCACCACCTACTGCGCCCCCATTGGGCATCGTCAGGAAAATGGCGATTACCAGGAATCCTGGCAACCGCAGCCCATGAGTGATGCGGCCTTGGCCGCCTCCCAGCAAGTGGCCGGCGCCATTACCGAAGCCCTGGGCGGCATGGGCATCTTCGGCGTGGAGCTGTTTATCAAGGGTGATCAGGTCTACTTCAGCGAAGTGTCGCCCCGCCCCCATGACACCGGCCTGGTCACCCTGCTGTCCCAGAATCTGTCGGAGTTTGCCCTGCACGCCCGCGCCATTCTTGGCTTGCCCGTCGCCAATATCAACCAACGCAGCCCCGCTGCCTCCTCTGTGTTACTGGTACATGGGGACTCTGAACAGATGCGTTACAGCGGACTTGAAAAAGCCCTGGCGCAACCCGACACAGAAGTGCGACTGTTCAGCAAACCCGAGGTCCATGGCAGTCGCCGTTTAGGGGTGGCAGTAGCACTCGGCGACGATATCGAACAGGCCCGTGACAAGGCCAACGCGGCCATCGCCGCCCTGAATGTGGAATTGTGAATCGAGGATCAGCGCATGCAAAACACGCTTAATACAGACACCCACAGCAAGGTCATCGGCTACCTGTTGTGGATCTTTGGTTTTATGGGTGCCCACCGTTTCTACTACGGTCGGCAGATCACTGGCACTATCTGGTTCTTCACGCTCGGGTTGTTCTTCATTGGCTGGATCATCGACCTGTTCCTGATTCCCGGCATGGATGAGGCCGCCGACACACGCTATGAAGCGGGCAGCATCGATTACAACATTACCTGGATCCTGCTCACCTTTCTGGGCGTCTTCGGCATTCACCGCTTCTATATGGGGAAGGTGATTACCGGTATCATCTACCTGCTGACCGTCGGTTTGTTCGGACTCGGGATTCTCTACGATTTTCTCACCCTTAACGGCCAGATCACGGAGAAAAATCGCCTGCGCGGCTAAAGGGGATTCCCCACAGGGCGTGGGAGGTCTTGCAAACGAAGTCTTGCTCCCCATTCCACAGTGAGCCTCCCCGGCTTTCTGCATGTTGCACCGGCATGAAAAAGGCCGCGCTCAGCCAGAGCGCGGCCTTTTCGTTTTTTCGTAACCCGAAGCATCAATTCTTCACCGCATATTTCCCTGCTCCAAGGAAGAAAATCGCAACCGCGGTAAACAGGAAGAACCCTTGCAGCTCCAGTGCCCAGCCGCCGGTCTGGGTAAGCGAAAACAACTCCCCCATGTGCACCAGCACAATGGCCACCAGCATATTGCCGGCAATCAGCACTGCGCCCACACGGGTATGAAAGCCGAGCAGTACCATCAACGGAGCAATCAACTCTCCCACGAAAACACCATAAGCGAGAAAGCCTGGCAGGTTATGGGAGGCCAGTTCACCGGCAATCCACCCCACCCCGGAGTGCAATTTGTTAATGCCATGCAAGAGCATCAGCAGCCCCAACGTGAGGCGCAGCACCAGCTTGCCGATATCCGGATTATTCATGTTTTTTCCTTCATTGAATGCCTGTACCCCAACGTTAGCAGTACGATGTGCAATTCACCATTTCCAATCATGCAAGAGGCTGCACCATGCCATCGGTCCAACACTGGAAAACCCCAAAGGCAGGCAACCTGGCCACACTGGCTCTACAGGAGAGCACCCTCCCGCCACGGTCCAAAGGGAAAGTCCGGGTAACGGTTAAAGCCGTGGGCCTGAATTTCGCTGATATTTTCGCGCTCACCGGGCTCTATTCCGCCACCCCGGAAGGTAGCTTTGTTCCGGGTCTGGAATTTTCCGGGGTTGTAGAGAGCGTGGAGGACTCTGGCGCTTTCCAGCCCGGAGACCGGGTAATGGGCCTCACCCGCTTCGGGGGCTACAGCAGTGTAATCGACAGCGAACCAGAGTATCTGATACCCCTGCCCGCAGACTGGGACTTTTCCCAGGGTGCAGCCTGGCCGGTACAGACACTCACGGCCTGGTACGCCCTCACTCATCTGGGCGCCATCGACAAAGGCCACAGAGTGCTGGTTCACAGCGCCGCAGGGGGCGTTGGCTTGCAGGCCATGAAGTTGTGCAAGGCGCTGGGAGCAACCCCCATCGGCACCGTGGGAAACACAGAAAAAGCCCACTGGTTAGTTTCACAGGGCTTCGAACAAGTACTGGTTCGCGATACAGATTTTATGAAACAGCTTTCCGGGCTGTCTGAACCCCTGGACCTGGTGCTGGATGCCATTGGCGGAAAGGTACAGCAAGCCAGCTTTGCCGCATTGGCACCCATGGGCAGACTGGTCGTGTTTGGTGCCGCAGAATTCACTCCTACTGGCCATCGTCCCAACTATCTCAAAGCAGCCTGGCGTTATCTACGCCGCCCCCGCTATGACGTGATGGACATGATCAGCAGTAACCGGTCAGTGCTGGCCTTCAACCTCATCTGGCTATGGGAGCAAAAAACGCGACTGCAGGGATTACTGCAAGAACTGACAGCAGTGGAGATTGCCCCTCCCCATGTCGGTCACTCACTGCCCTTTGAAGAGGCACATCAGGCTCTCGCCCTGCTGCAATCCGGCAAGACCTGCGGCAAAGTCGTACTGACACTGCCGTAACGCTGTGTTGTGCGAGCCCCTTATTGCCGACCCGCGGCCAGCGGGGCCAGCAACGCCTGCAGCGCAGCCCGGTCAGGGCGGACAACGCGGCCGATTTCTTCACCATTCTCCAGCAGAATCAGCGTCGGCCATAACCGGACCCGAAAACTTCGCCCCAACGGCCTGCCGGGCCCGTCTTCCACCTTGAGGTGTTCACCGTCCTCAATTAGCCCCACACAGGCCTCGATTTCCGGCTGAGCAGCAATACAGTAACCGCACCAATTGGTCCCGAATTCCAGTAAGCGTATTCCCTCGTGGGTGTCTACCTGTCCCCGCTCAAGGGTTTCCGGCGCGTAGGTCGATTGATAGTGCATACAGGCTCCACTAACGTGAACATTCATCTTCCGCACAGGATAACAATATGTCAGGGCCTCCCGTACTCATTGAACACATCGACAACGTCTGTGTGATTACCCTTAACCGCCCCGCCCAGCGTAACGCTGTCGACCGCCCTACCGCTGACGCCATGCGAAAAGCGTTTGAAGACTTCGACAACAATCCGGCACTGCACGTGGCGATCCTGACCGGCGCTGGGGGGAATTTTTGTGCAGGTGCAGATCTGTCGGCACTGGGCGACCCGCAACGCCGCAATGAAATCGATGCACAGGGTAGCGGCCCAGGCCCCATGGGCCCTACCCGGCTGGCCATGAGCAAACCGGTTGTCGCCGCGGTTAGCGGTTATGCCGTTGCCGGGGGGCTGGAACTGGCAGTGTGGTGCGACATGCGGGTCATGGAAAGGAGTGCGATCTTCGGGGTGTTCTGTCGCCGTTGGGGCGTGCCACTGATCGACGGCGGCACAGTGCGACTTCCCCGTCTGATCGGACAAAGCCATGCCATGGACATGATCCTGACGGGACGGCCGGTCGGGGCCGAAGAGGCTCTGGCCATGGGCCTGGCCAACCGCGTCGTCGACGACGGTCAGGCCCTCACTGCAGCCATGACACTGGCGAAACAGATCGCGACCTTTCCCCAGGCCTGCTTGCGTGCAGACAGGCTTTCGGCCCTGCAACAATGGGAGCACCCCGTGGCCGAGGCCTTGCGTCTGGAAGGTAAAGGGGGATACCCGGTGGTGTTCGAGGAAGCCCTTCAAGGTGCAGAGCGTTTCCGTCAGGGTGAGGGACGCCACGGCCACTTTGAGCATGAGTGAGCCTGATTCCGGCGAACTGCTCAGCAGTCCACCCGATCTTCCACCCTCCCTCAACAGGAAAGGCATAAAAAACGCCCCGGTTTCGCTGAAACGGGGCGTTTTCTTCAGACGGTCAAATCCGGTAGCCCCCGCATCCGCAGGAGCCTCCCGCCAGTGTAATCAACGAACCACCACAAAGAAGATCCCGCCATTACGATTGACTCGCAGTAACAGGGTTGCATCCTTGTCTTCCACTGCCGAACGCAACTCTTTCATATCGACCACGTCCTTGCGGTTGGCGTTGATAATCACATCGCCCTGACGCAGACCGGCACGCCAGGCGGGAGAAGCGCGCTCCACCGCATCCACCAGCACACCGCTTTCAGCATGCTGCAGCTCACCCTTGCGCAGGTCACGCAGGCTGGCACCTTCCAGGAAACGGGAAACCGCCTCACCACCGGCGGTTTCACGATTGGATTCACTGATGGTGGCAGTGACATCCTTCTTCTTGCCGTCGCGCAGGATGCTCAGGGTCACCTTCTCGCCAACTGGCGCCATCCCGACCTTGTTACGCAAATCAGCAGCCCGATTCACTGGACGGCCATCCACTGCGGTTACCACATCACCGCTCTTCAAGCCGGCTTTCTCCGCTGCACTGTCTTCCACGACCTGGGTAATCACCACGCCACGCTGGCGATCAACGCCAAAGGCTTCTGCCAGCTCCGGGGTAAGATCCTGGATCGTCACGCCCAGCATGCCGCGACGCACTTCACCGTGTTCAATCAGCTGGTGCATGACGTTTTCCGCCATTTCGGTAGGAATGGCAAAACCAATACCCACGTTCCCACCCGCCGGCGCCAGGATGGCGGTGTTGATGCCAACCAGTTCACCACGCAGATTCACCAGGGCACCGCCGGAATTCCCCGGATTAATCGAGGCATCGGTCTGGATAAAGCTCTCATACCCTTCGATACCCAACCCGGTACGTCCCAGTGCTGAGACGATGCCGCTGGTCACGGTCTGGCCAAGCCCGAACGGGTTGCCGATAGCGACCACAAAATCCCCCACCCGCAGGCCGGTAGAATCGGCGATGGCGATCTGCGTCAGCCCATCCGCCTCTTCCAGTTTCAGAACCGCCAGGTCCACTTCTTCATCCGTACCCACCAGCTCGGCAGACAACTCACGGCCATCAGTGAGGGTCACTTCGATGGTGTCCGCATTCTTGACCACGTGAGCATTAGTCAGAATGTAGCCATTTTCTGCATCGACAATCACACCCGAGCCGGCACTGGCCGCCCGGCGTTCGCGCTGCTGCTCGGGCATGTTGAAGAAGCGGCGAAAGAAAGGATCATCCATCAACGGGTTCCGGGCGGCGCGCACCCGGGTTTCGATGGCAATGTTAACGACCGCTGGCGACGTCTTTTCCAGCATGGGCGCCAGTGACGGCAAGGCATCGCCTTCCCCTGTTACCGACGGCAGCGCCGCCTGAACGGGTGAAAAAGCCACACACAGCGCCAGCATCAGCCAGACCAGTGGCTGGACGGTTTGCATTTTCTTGGACAATGTCTGTTCCTCCTGATGATTCAAGGAAAACCGGAATTCGGGATGAGTTCCCTGTTACCCCCTACAGCGGGCGTAGTGGCAGCCCGAAGCTGATAGCGCCCGCCAAACTGTGTGACCAGAATTTCTTATTCCGGTTCCGAAGCGAACAACCTTACCCCGTTGTACTCACTGGACTCCCCCAGATCCGGCCAGGTACAGGACTGCCACTGTCCCAATAGCCGGTACCCCCGCGGATTCAAATCCGGCACACGGGAGTCCGCCAGCAACACCCTGCCCGCGGCCTGAAAACGCGCCAGTAACGGCAGGTTTTCCCGGTCGTAGAGAATATCAGCTGCCGTCACCAGATCCGCCTCGGCCAAAGCACTGTCCAGATCCTGGCTGAGCATCACCTCCACGTCATTTTCCAGCGCATTGACCCGGGTGGCGGTGAGGGCATCCGCATCCAGATCGCAGGCAATCACCTTGCGAGCCCCCGCCATGGCCGCGGCAATGGCCACCACCCCGGATCCCGGGCCCACATCGACGACACAACGGCCCTTGACCCATTGCGGATGCGCCATCAGGTACTCTGCCAGTACCTGCCCTGACGCCCAGCAAAACGACCAGTACGGAGGCTCTTCCATGATCCGGTTAACGATCTCCGGCTCCAGCGCCTGTTCAGGAAACAGCTCATCCAGCAGCCAGAGACGCAATTGGGGCGTATTGGGCAACGACTGGCTGCGCAGGCTTACCGCAGGCAATACGCGGTGGAGACACTGGTGCAGGGCGTCGAGGCCTACTCTTTTTTCATTCTCTGTCATACCCTATGCCCTAATTCACTTATGCCCATCCAAAACGTCGAAGAGAATAACAAAATGATCGGCAGACAGGCATGGATCGGACTCATTGCCCTGTTCTTTACACTCCCCAGCCCCTCACAGGCCAGGGAGATCTGGACAGACGGTGTACCCGATGCCTACTTCCAGCACTTCCTTGATTTCTACAAGGCTGACCCCAGTGCACTCGGGCGCTGGGTCAACAGTATGTCCAAAATCTCTACTGCCCAGCTGGACGCCACCCTGGAGGCACTGGACACCACGCAATTCACCTATCTTTACCCAATGGAAATCAAGGGGTTTGAGCTCTCCTCCCATAACGGTATCGCCGTTGATGAACTGTCTCTGATGGCTGTTCGCGAAGGCAAGCTGATCCCGATCCCTTTCCAGATTGACGAATATGACAAAACCGGCCTGATCTGGATTGAGGGCGAGAACGACAACCCGCCAGAGGGCAAGCCCGGCATTTTTGATGATTTCGACGAGCTCGCCTTCATGTTCCGCGACGGCGGCTGGGAACGCTATAACCCGGAACAACATCCGCTTGAGCAAGGCACCCTGCTCGAGGAAATCCGCCTTGACTCACCACGCAACCAGCCCCGCTATATTTATCTGGTGCGCAACAACCCTGAACGTTCCAGGGCGGACTATGTTCAGGTGGACCTCGAGAAAGGCGAGATCAGCAGCACTCTGATGAAACTGAACTACGACCCCGAGGATTTCACCCAGATTGAGTCCATGGCACCCAGGCTTGGTCCCCATGCCAACAAGAATGTTTTCGACAATATCTACGTCAACATCAGCACTGGCATTCTTAACCAGAAACTGCGCGTGGATCTGGATACCCGCAAGAACATCAAGGCCATCCCCATCGCGGTTAAAGACGGCGCGGTGCGCGCCTCACTGCTGGTCAAAGCCCGCATCTGGTATGCCTATCTGCCGACCTTTTTCAGCCAGAAATTCCAGATCGATTTTTACGAGCAATCGGTGACCATTCCTTCCCGCTTCGCCATCGGGAGCGTAAAAGTCCTCAAGTTTTTCCTGCTCTTTCTGCGCGAACCGCGGATCCATTTTGCCATCGATTTCCACAATCTGGATGGTGCCCGGCTGAGTTTCGACCAAGTCTATGGCGACGGCCAATACGGGCTTGTGGATGGCAAGATGAGTGCCTTTGAGACCACCATGAACGCCACCCGGCTCCCCGGCGACTGGCTGCATATGGACTCGAATCAGGGCTGGGAAATGTTCTTCAGCAACCATATGCCAGTGGTCCCCAACGGGCTGTTCGATGCCTTCCTCAACGGCGTCACGATGAACATGTTTTATGAGGACGATACCGAAAGCACGACCGACTACGAACGCTATCCCGGTGCAACGCCGCGACTGGGATTCCAGAGTGAAGGGCTGCCACGCACCGTCATTGATCTGCTTGGCGCAATCCCCAAGCTGGATTACATGAACATGGACAGCCTGGGAGAAGCCATACAGGCACTGGCCGAGGCAGAAGAAAAGGGCGCGTTTGAGAAATACGATAAAATCGTCAATGCGCGCATCCGTGAGCTTAACGAAGAAGGCCGCTTCACCACGGTGGCTGCCGTTGCCGATGGCTTCGTGGCCGACCTGGACCGAATGAACTTCTCTGGCATTCCCAGGGACACCTTCAACGGCCTGGTGCGTCAATCCATTCTCGATAGCACCATCGCTCCCGACCAGATCCACCATGGCAAGGTCCTGCAGCGCATGGTGGCACTGGCCAACCAGCAGGGCATCGACATCACCCGCCTACGCTACGCCACCATGGACAACACGTTGTGGTTCCCGGCCTGGGTCGGGGAAGGTGGCGCCAGCGATTTTCACTGGCAAGTCAGCCATGCTCCCAGCGCCAAACCATTGGGCGCCGTCAGGGCTCCTTCCGCAACAGCGCCGTAAGCGCGGCGCTGTCCTTCACCTGTCCGTCTTCATCCAGTTCCGGGTAAGGCACCCCTTCTGCATCGCACAACCGGGCGATCTTCGGGTGCCCCCAGCGAAACAACAACGCGTTGTAGCGCGCCTCATCTACCCTGGGGCTGTCATAAAACCCCTTGGCTCGGCGCTGTTCGCAGGCTTCGGACAGGATAATCGCCGCCGCCACACTCACATTGAACGATTCCACCATCCCCATCATCGGGATGATGACATGCTGATCCACGGCCGCGGCCGCTTCATCGCTGACACCAAACTTCTCGGTGCCCAGTAACAGGGCCGTAGGGCGAGTGAAATCCACCTGGCGGTAGGGAATGGCGGTGTCGGAAAGGTGCGCGGCAAGCACCTGAACCCCCTCACCCTGCAGCTCACGAATGACGCTGGTGCTTTCGTCCCGCTTGTGAACCTTCACCCAGCGCTGGGAGCCCATAGCCGTTCCCGCCGCCATGCGCGCCCGGTTGTTGGGCAAAATCGCGTGGACATCCATGATTCCTACCGCATCACAGGTACGCACAATGGCGGCAATATTATGGGGTTTGTGCACCCCATCCATGATCACGGTCAGGTCAGGCTGACGGCGATCCAGGGTGTCACAGATGCGGCGATAACGTTCCGGAGTCATGGTTTTTCCTCGTAGCAGGCCGCGGATTGTATAGGCCCGGGCCCGGATGGCAAAACTTAAGCCCTCCTCCCGCCCCCAACCTGACGACAAACACCCGGCGCCGGTCATTTTCGCCACTGCCACTGCACGTCCCAATCCGCTAGGCTTGAGAGCCTTTTAACAGCCTGTTAACCACACCCTGGCCCCCACGGAGAGACCATGACCCACACCGCACCCCGCCGCCTGCCCCTGGAAGGAGTCCGTGTTGTTGAGCTGGGCCAACTGCTGGCTGGCCCTTTCACTGGCACCTTACTGGCCTACTTCGGTGCCGATGTGGTCAAGGTCGAACCGCCTGGGGGCGATCCCATTCGTGGCTGGCGCAAACTCGATGACGATGGCACCTCCTTCTGGTGGCGAAGCCTGGGCCGCAACAAGAAATCGGTGACCCTGGATCTCAAGACCGACCAAGGCAAGGCGCTGGTGCGCAAGATGATGACCAAGGCGGATGTGGTGATCGAGAACTTCCGCCCGGGGACCATGGAAAACTGGGGGCTGGGCCCGGACAGCTTCAGTGAAGACAACCCCGGCCTGGTCTACACCCGCATCTCCGGCTATGGGCAGACCGGGCCTTACGCCAGCAAACCTGGCTATGCGTCAGTCTGTGAAGGCATTGGCGGCATGCGCTATGTGAACGGCTTCCCCGGAGAGCGCCCGGTACGCCCCAATCTCTCGCTGGGCGATACCATTGCCGCCTTGCACGCCGCACTCGGCATCCTTCTGGCCCTGTTCGAACGTCAGGCCAGCGACAAGGGGCAGGTCGTGGATGTGGCCCTGTACGAATCCGTGTTCAACCTGCTGGAAGGGGTGATCCCGGAATTCGACGGCGCCGGCGTGATTCGTGAGCCCTCCGGCTCCACCGTGACCGGCATTGTCCCCACCAATACCTACCGCTGTGCAGACCGCAAATTTGTGGTCATCGGCGGCAATGGTGACTCCATTTTCAAACGACTGATGGTCGCCGCCGGACGCCCCGACATGGCAGAAAACCCGGACATGGCCACCAATGCAGGCCGGGTCGAGAACGAGGCCGCCATTGATGACGCCCTGGACAGCTGGTGCCGTAGCCTGCCCAGCGATGACATCCTCTCGATTCTGGAAGACGCCCGTGTCCCCTCAGGCCCCATCTATTCGGTGGCCGACATGATGCAGGACCCGCACTTCCAGGCCCGAGGCCTGTTTCAGCAGGTCGAAATCAACGGCAAGCCCCTCAAGATTCCTGCGATCACGCCACGACTCGTCGAGACCCCCGGGGAAACCCGCTGGCCTGGCGGTGACGTGGGCAGCCATAACCAGCAGATCCTGCAGGAGGAGCTGGGGCTGAGCGCCGAGGAATTCGCCCAGCTTCAACAGGACGGCATTATTGGCTGACCCGAGACCTGCTCCCCTCGCCGGCCAGCGTCCGCTTGTCTGGTCAGCAAGTCAGAACATTGACCGTCAAGTTCGGCAGGCGTTACAACAAGGGAGCCTCTGAATGACTCCTTGCATGCTCAGTCTTTCAGGCTGATTCACAATCTAGGCGCACTTTTGAAGGCATGCTGGTTGCCTGTCGAGAAAGTGCAACAACGAGTGTGGATCAGCCTGAAAGACCCGGAGGGCGAGGCCTGGAGCGCCCATCTGCT